>NZ_CP034446.1:6305000-6749192 GCF_003952445.1 Mesorhizobium sp. M2A.F.Ca.ET.043.05.1.1 | reverse complement strand
CGGGTTCGACAGCGCCCAGCAGATCGCCGGTCGTGCCGCTGGCGCCCACAATCTGCCGGCGTTCTCGCCTGCCCTCAGGCTGACAGCGGATTGGGGTTTTCGCTTGCGGGACTCGCAAGCGTCCTCGCCTTGGGCGGGCGGCAACAACTTGTCGGCGTGCGGGACGTGATGCGGCGGCGGTTTTGTATCTTCCTTTTCGCGGCACCGAGCGGCCTCCTCGTCTTCCAGATGGGCGGAATCTTCCTCGGCCCAATTGGTCGCGCGACATGCGCGACGGTATGCTTTTATCTTTGGCGATCTTGGTCGCCGCCTGGTTCGCCTCCGGGCAGATGTTCGGCAAAGCATGGCTCTGGCCCGCCTTTCACATGTCTTTGCTCGTGCGGGGGGAGATAGGCCCGCAGTCAATCATGCGCGGCCCTGTTCGCACCGCCTTCGTGGAATGATCGTCGATTGGCTAACTCTCCAGCCAAGGCTGACGGCGAGAGCGCAACTGCTTGGACCGAGTGTAAAGAAAGCGGAATGGCTGATGCTTCACAGGAGCGAGCATTCTCATGCAGCTTAAAATCTCGGCTCATTGGGTGAAATGGAACGGTAAATGATGCAGCAGTCGGCAGAAACTCGGCCTACCATCGGCGACGCCGTTGCGCATGAGCAACGCGCCTATGAGAACTCAAACCCGACGAGCAGACAGAAATTTGAAGCCGCCAAGGAGGTCTTGCCTGGCGGCAACACTCGCGGTTCGCTGTATTTCGATCCGTTCCCGCTTTTCTTCAGCTCTGCACGATCCAGCAAGGTAATAGATGCGGACGGCCACGAATATTCGGATTTCGGAAATGACCTAACCGCCGCCCTCTTCGGCCATTCGAATGAAGCGATCGTGTCAGCGCTCAAGGCGGGGCTGGACCAAGGAGTGAGTTACGGGGGCACGCACGATCATGAGGTGGCGTTTGCCCGCGAGATCTGCGACCGGTTTCGCTCCATCGAGAGGGTCCGCTTCCTGACGTCTGGGACGGAAGCAAATGTTGCCGCGATACAACTTGCCAAGGCCGAAACAGGACGGCCATTGGTGCTGGGCTTCTTCGGCGGCTACCACGGCAATGTCTTGAACTGGCTTGAGCCCGAGAGTGAGATGAACGTCGATCGCGCGGACGTCCGCCTCGCGCGATTCAATCACTTTGAAACCGTCGAGGAGATCGTCCGGAAGGAAGGCAAGGACATCGCGGCCGTTCTGGTCGAGCCGATTATGGGCAGCGCTGGTGGCTTTGTGGCTGACACGGCTTTTCTGAGCCGACTGCGTTCGATTTGCGATGAGATCGGCGCGTTGCTGATATTTGACGAGGTGCAAACCGCAAGGTTCGCCGTCGGCGGTTATCAATCGGTCATCGGTGTCTATCCGGACCTGACCACGCTGGGCAAGTTCTTCGGCGGCGGTCTCAACTTCGGGGCTTTGTGCGGGCCCGCGCGGCATATGGACAGGCTGGGGCCCGGTCATGCAAGAACGCTCTCGCACGGCGGCACTTTTAGCAACAACGTTCTGACCATGATCGCGGGGCATGCTGCGCTGAAAAAGGTCTTTGTTCAGGAAAATGTCGACCGGCTGAATGCCCGCTCCAACGAACTGCGGTCCGCTTTACTAGGTCAAGCGAACAACCGAAGAGTGCCCCTGCAATTAGGCAGTTTTGGCTCCCTTATCTCGACACATTTCCAAGCGGACTTGCCGCGCGGCCCTGAGGACGTCAAAACCCCGCCGGCCTTTCGAAAGCTATTACAGCTTTTCATGATCAACAACGGCATCTTTGTCACCAGGCGCGGCCAGTTTACCGTGTCGATGGCCAATACCGAGGACGAGTTCTCGGAGCTGGAGAATGCTTTTGGCATCTTTTTGGACCGATTCGGCGAACTGACTGATCACTTCGACTGACGATCCGCACGCCAATATCGAAGCGGCTGCCGGCCGGTCAGGCGAGGACGTTGCTGTAAATGCACGAACAATTCTGCCTTCTGGTCATGTCTCACTGAGGGCGGCAGACCCGAGCCTCCGGGTGCGCCTATTAGTGAAAGATTAGGGAATACAAACATCCACAGACGGCCCTGCTCCCGCACGAGGAAGCTGGTGCCAAGGTCCTGCGCGGAGCAATAGAGCTCGTAGATGTCGCTCTTCCGGTCACACATGCCCACAGCGCTCGGGCGCGCCAGACGCTTGTCGGGAAGGCCGCCGTAGAAAACTCTTCCTTCTGCCAAGCGGCTTCGCTGCTGCTGGTCTTGTCTCGCATCCGCCTCCTTGATTCGGGTCACGGTGCGGAGAACAGGTTCGGTCGTTCGGCTACAAGGCCGCTGAAGCTCGATGCCGATGCGCCAGCACTGTTGAAGCTGTTGCAGCGCTGGCGCGACGAAGCCGACCAAGCCGGGCACGCGATCAAGCGGATCGCCGTCGCCTATGAGGCGGCCGGCGACGGCTTCTGGTTGGCGCGCTTTTTGCGGGCGCACGGCATCGAGGGCCTATGCCATCCATCCCGCCAGCGTTGCGGTGTCGCGGGAGCACCGCCGCGCCGAGACCGATCGCCTCGACACCGAACTGCTGATGCGTGCCTTTCTTGGCTGGCTGCGCGGCTAGAAACGCCATTGCTCCATGGCTGCGATCCCGATCATCGAAGAGGAGGACGCGCGACGGCCGAGCCGCGAGCGGGAGAGCCTGGTCGGCGAGCAAAACGCGGCTTATCAACCGCATCAAGGCGGTGCTCGCCCGCTTCGGTATCACAGCTTCCGGCTGAGTCTGCGCAGCGCGGCGGATAGGCTCGAGAATATCCGCACGGCTGAGGGGACGGCGCTGCCGCACAATACCCGCGCCGAGGTCCACCGCTTCCTTCAGCGGCTCAGCTTGGTGCGCCAGCAGATCCGCGCGATCGAACAGGAACGGGAACGCAAGCTCTCGGCCGCCCCGCCGGCGGAAAACGGCCATGCGATGGTTGGCCTCATCGCGCGGATTATCGGCATCGGCGTCGACATGCTGGTGCACGAGGTCCTGTCGCGCGGCTTGCGCGATCGCCGCGCCGTGGCGCGCTATGCCGGGCTGACGGGATCGCCGGACGAGAGCGGCAAACGCCGCCGCGAGAAAGGGGTGGCACGCGCCGGAGGCGCGGCATGATCCATTGGCCTGGCCCTTTCTCCGCTTCCAGAAGGCGCGCACGATCGACGGCCGCAAGACCACGCGCAAGACGGTGATCGTAGCGCTGGCCCGCAAGCTGCTGATCGCGCTATGGCGTCTCGTCACGGCGGGCGAGGTGCCGCAGGGCGTCATCGTGCGTGCGGCATGATGGACAGAGGGACAGAGGAGAACAACGCACGACCCAATCGGCAGACCAGCAGCAGGGTCTGCCGATGACGATCCGAGGTGGCGGCAACCCGAAGCTACACATCGTCCTTCGGACCGCCGACGTAGAATGGGCCCCCGCCGCCCCGGAGCTTCGCCACCGATGCGCATGCTGCATCATGGTCAGATCCGCTGCGATCTACCGCGTACAAGTCTGCCGCGCGACCTTTGCGCCTGGCTCGGCGAGCTCGCCCCTGAAATCTGTCGTCGGCATTTGGCCCCCACCGGAAACGGGCTCACCCGACCCGGCAAAGCCTGCCGCCCGTGCTCGTGACCGTCAAGGACAAAGTCGCTTCGCGATGGCCCTGCAGCCACCCTTGACCGTCACTGCGCGCGGCGGCTAGTTCGAAGCCAGGTCGGCACGAGGAGATGAAGAAATGAACCAGGATCAAGCTTGACAATCATCGCCCCATACAGGTGTAGCTGACGGCTTAGTCGCCGCGCTCTTCGGCATGGGGCCGGGCTGATCAGCGTGCCACGGCTGGCAGGCTGATGAGAGGATCATCGCTCATTTGGCTGATGGTTTCCAGCGTCATGTTATCTGGCGCGCTGCACGGCCCATTCGTTGTTCTGTTCGAGCAAGATCGCGCCAACCAGGCGGACGTCCTGCAGGCGCACCTCGTGCCGAAGTGCCCGCATGCCAATGTGTTCAACCGTCGGGGTCGCGCCTGGCTCGAGCGGCAGGTGCTTCCCGACGACGAGCGGACCGCTATCGCCCGCCACATCCGCGAGATCGATCGCCTGGCCGAGGATCTGGCTGATCTCGATCGCGACATCGCCCGGGAAGCGGTTGATGATGTGCAAGTCCGGCGGCTTCAGACGATCACCGGCGTCAACGCCATCGTCGCGAGCGGTATCATCGCCGCCGTCGGCGACATCCGGCGGTTCCGCGAGCCGCAGAGGGCAAGTGAGCTACTTTGGCCTCAATCCGCGTGTGCGCCAATCCGGTCTTGGCTTGGCGCAATATGGCCGGATCAGCAAACATGGGCGTTCCCATGCCCGCGCCATGCTGGTCGAGGCCGCCTGGGCGGCGGCGAAGGCGCCCGGACCGCTCAGGGCCTTCTTCCTACGCATCCGCAACAAGCGTGGCCATCAGGTCGCAGCCGTGGCGGTCGCCCGCAAGCTCGCGGTATTGATCTGGCATCTGCTGACAAAGGAGCAGGACTACTTCTGGGCTGGCCCGGCGCTGGTCGCGGCAAAGCAGAGGCAACTCGCTCTTAAGGCTGGCGCGCCGGGCGAGCGCGGTGTCGGTCGCCGCGGTTCGGCGTACGCCTACAACGTGAAGGAGTTGCGAAACAGCGAGAAAGCCGCGGCCGAGAATGCCGAACGTGCCTACGAGCTGATGGTTCGGCATTGGCGGTCACGCGGGCCGAAGCGGCGCACGGACGCCACAAACGAGGAACGACTATAACGGCTGCGCGGCGGCGCTCTCATCCTCTCACGCCGCTCTTTGCCACGTGGTCATCCGTGCCGGACAAATATAGCATAAGGAATGTCCCGGCACGACCACCGTCTCGGTCCGCTCCAGACTGGCGCCGTGCTCGACGCCGTCAAGGCGTGGCCTGGAAACCTCGCAGCCGGCCGTGCCGCCATCGCACCGGCCAGCCTTGACTGCGTCTCGAAACGCTCGCACGGGAAGAAACGCAACAGGAGTCGAATAAGCCGAAATCACGCTTGTCGATGTCATCCGTCGAATGCAGCTTGGCGCAGTGCTCCTTGGGGATGCCGAGGGCAATGTGACCGTCATCGTCTTCCGATTTATTCCACATCGTCGGCGGGGCCTATTGTCCCGGTGATGCTGGTCGGCGACGGCGCGCCATTGCGTGCTTGCGGCCTCGGGCGTTTCCTGGGCGAAGGCGGTGGCGATGAAAGCGGAGACGACGCGGCGCCCGCTCTTGCTGGCATGGGCCAAGACGTTGTGCATGAACTGCACGTTATGCCGACGTCGGCATAATGCAGAGCGTTTTTAGCTTGGCGTCGCGGAGAAAGGCGGGTGGCGAGAGCGCGCTGGGTTGGATCGCGACCGTGAGCTAAAAACGTGTTGGACTAAGCCGCCGGCACGGCTGGCCGCTATGGGCGTTCAATCAGGCCGTGGCCATGAACAGGCATGGCGTGGGCGGGGATGCGGTCGTGGACGCAGGGTCGCGTGCGCCGAAAGCGGCACGGATTAGATTCGGCAAAGTGAGGACCGGCGTCGCGCCTTGCCCGGCAAAGGCAGCGGGGGTGACGGCGCGCAGCTTCGCGGGACCGACTCGGTTTTCGGGCCGAACGGCTCGTCCGGCGGGCGGCGGCAAGGTGGCCGCCGGACGAGGCAAGAGCTCGAAGGGGGCTCGATGTGGCGCAGACCTTGTTGGTGGCAATCCGCAGGTAATGGGCGGTGGTCGCGAGGCTCCTGTGACCGAGCAGCAGTTGAATGGTGCGCACGTCGGCGCCGGCCTCCAACAAATGGACGGCAAAGGCGTGCCGCAAGCTGTGCGGCGTGACCGGCTTGGATAAGCCGGAGAGGTCGCGCGCTTTCGCGCAGGCTTGCCCGACCGGATCCCTGGTGATCGGCTGGCCGGCGCGGTCGCCGGGGAAGAGCTAGGCCACTGGCCGGCGCACCTTCGAGTAGCTGCACAGGATCTCCCGGAGCTGGGCGACAGCATCACGTAGCGGTCCTTCTGGCCTTTGCCCTGCTCGACACGGACGACCATTCTCTGGCTGTCGATGTCCGTGGGCTTCAGCTGAATCGCCTCCGAGATGCGCAAGCCGGCGGCATAGCACGTGGTCAGGATCGCGTGATGTTTGATGTCGAGCACACAGCCGAGGAATTGTTGAACTTCCTCGGGACCGAGGACGATCGGCAGCTTCTGCGGCTTCTTCGGGAGTGGGAGGACCTCTTCAGGCGCCCAGTCCCTTTCGAGCGTCACACTGTAGAGAAAGCGCAACGCCGCGATGGCGGTGTGGATCGAGCCGGGCGCGAGCTTCTTCTCGTTGGTCAGATAGACCTGATAGGTCCGAATGTCCTCGCGCCCGAGCAGGTCCGGCGATTTGCCGAAATAGCGGGCGAGCAGCGACACCTGTTGCAGATACGAGAGCTGAGTGTTGAGCGCGAAGTTGCGCACCTCCATGTCCTCGCTTTGCCGGCGAACTCGCCCGACAAGGCTATACGCCGCTTTCCGCTCGCGAGCAGATACGGCTGGTGGCGCGATTGAGCCGCTGGCTCGCATTGGAAGGCATGGATGTGGAGGGACTGGGTACGAGCGAGGTCGATCGGTTCGTCCGTACCCGTCGTGCCGCTGGCCCGCAACTCCGCTCGGTCAAAGCATTGCAGCCCCCGTTGGCCTATTTGCAGTGTCGCGGCGTGGTGCTGCCGTCGCCCCGTGCACCCGACGATCCGGCAGATCAGCTGCTGGAACGATACCAACGCTATCTGGCGATTGAGCGCGGTTTGGGAAAGCGACCGCCGATGTCTATGCCCGGATGGTGCGCCCCTTTCTGCATCATCGATTGTCGTCCGACGGGCGTGCCTGGACCTTGCGGGTTTGGCCGCGACCGACGTCGTCACCTTTGTCGTGGCACGTTGCCTCAGCTGAGCCGCGGCGCGGCAAGCCTGACTGTAACGGCGCTGCGGTCGCTGGCTCAAGAAGCTTGTGGTACAGGGAAACGCCGGCAAACGACACCGACTGTCGTGTTTGTCGAATCCGCGACACATCGTTTCGACTTTGCTGCCTAGGCGCAATTGGCATGACTTTTGCGAAGTTCTCTTCGTGAAACGCAACGCCAGGCGGCATTTCGCCTGGAGGATTCGGATTGGTCAGTGATAGCCGGAGCTTCTCGTTGCCCACGCAACGCCCAGTGGGCGCGAGTGACATTCCGAATGACCGACGGAGTTTCATGCCGCCGATGTATGGGAACTCATCAGCGCTCTACCGCCGTTGGACCGCAACTCGCTCTAGCGAACTCTTGCTCTGCACTGATTTCGCCAATACCTGCGTGCTCGTGGAGCGTGCCGGCGAGGTTATTGGCTGGTTGGGGGCCTACGGTCGGCCGGGCGATCCCTGCAGGCGCTCTTCATGGCAGATTGCTGGGCACTCTGCCTCGGCAAGGAACTGATCCGCTCAGCCCTGAGCAAGCCATCTTGCCAGGGTGTGACGCAGATCAACGCCACTGACGCTCAGCAACCGGGCGTCCAGGTTGCTCTTCGGAGCAGGGGCTCGGGACCTGGGTGCGCCAATCTCGCAGCGAAACTGTCCGCGATTTTCTGTGTCTCAGCTCCCCCAGGACCAGGGGGTGCACTCCAATAATATTTTTTCTCGATCCGATCGGCCAAATTGGCACGGGTTATGAACCCTTCAGTGTGAGGCTGGAGAGCTGCCGACCGAACTCATGTCGCCGGTAACTGCGATGGATGGAACGAAGAATGGAATTTCACATGAATCTGGAAACAGAGCGTTTATTCATGCGCCCTATACGTCCTTGGGATGCCGATGCCCTGCATCGGCTGCACTGTGATCCGCTGGTAGTCGAATGGATGATGCAGGGAAATCTGCCAACCCGGGAAGAGTCTTATGAGCGGCTGTCCCTCTATCTTCATGAGTGGGAAACCTACGGGTATGGATTCTGGATGGTCTATGAACGAGAGAGAAATGGCGGCTTGCGCTTCGCAGGGCGGTCCGGGCTGCGCCGCGTCGATGACAAAGACATCGAAATCGGATACGCCTTGTTCGGAAACCGGTGCGGTAAAGGCATTGCGCCGGAAAGCCTTAAGCCCGTGATCGAATTTGCCTTCGCAACCCAACGTGTCGATCGGCTGGTCTCTTTCATACGCCCGACGAATATACGATCTCAGAGGGTGACAACCAAAATGGGCTTTACCTGCCTTGGGCCGGTTGATGGAACGAACTATGAGGTCTTTGAATTACGCCGTCCACCTCAGTGATGCAAACTGATGCGCTTTGGGCTCAAAGGTGTCCGGATCAGGCCGCCAAACCAAAATGTTCTCGTCCGGATTGGCCGGCAAGTCGGACGCGACCATGCGTTTGGGGGTCATGCAACCTGAACTCGCAAAGCTTGCCGGCTGAAGCAGGAATTATGAGCCGGCACATTTACACCTGTATGGGATTGGCGAAAATCTCCTCGTCCCGACCTAACTTCGTTCTGGCCGCCGCGCAGTGACGGTCAAGGCTGGGCCGCAGGCCACCGCGAAGCGACTTGCCCTTGACGGTCACGAGCACGGCGGTAGGCTTGCCCGGCCGGCAGGGGACCCGGCGAGGTGCCGACAATGGATTCCGAGGCGGAGTTCGCCATGAGCAGTCGCGGGCCGCGGGCCCATTCTCGTCCGCTGTCTGAAGACCAATTGAGTGTGCGTTGCTCTCCTCTTCCCACGCGCCCCCATCACATCACACGCAAGCTGACGCCCTGTGGTGCCTCGCCCGTGATGACGAGGTGCCACAGCGCAATCAGAAGCTTGCGCGCCAGCGCCACGATCATCGTCTTGCGTAGCCTCGCGGCCGTCGGCCGTGCGCGCCTGCAAGCAAGCGGTGCAACTTGGCGCGGGTATTGTCCGGCAGCGGCCTTCCCTCTGCCTTGCGGATGGCCATGAGCCTGTCGACCGCATTGCGCAGGCTCAACCGAAGCTGCGAATGCCGAAGCGGGTGAGAATCGCCTTGAGTGCCGCTCGCGGTTCGGCCGCCGCGCGTCCGCTTATTCAAGCGTCGGAATCGCCGCCATACTGCAATGGCGCTTCTCGCCGCGCGGCCAGCCGAGAAAGGCGCGCATTAAAAGCTCCGTGTCGAGTTATCTGTCTTGGCACGCCGGTGCTCCCGCGACACCGCAACGGTGGCAGGGTGGATGGCATAGGCATCGATGTCGCGCGCCCGCAGCCAGCGCGCCAGCCAGCAGCCGTCGCCGGCCGCCTCATAGGACGGCGATCCGCTTGATCATATGCCCGGCCTGGCCGGTTTCGCCGCGCCAGCGCTGCAGCAGCATCTTCAGCGCCTGGCGCTTGAAACCCGGAACAAGCGCGGCAATCAGCCACTTCACCTTGCACATTTCGATGAGGGCGACGATCGTGTTATTCTGTTCGAGAGCAGTAAGGGACCGGCTTGCGTCAAAAGACCTCGGCATGGGGCGCCTCCTTCTGAAGAGTTCGTTCTAACAGCGCCGAAAGATGCCACACCCTCGCCGCTCGCCCCATAGCATCTAGGACATAGAGACCATGAATTCCGCCAGGCGCAGCTATCGCCAGACGGCTTTGAAGATGTCCAGAGCGGTGATTAGGCTGTTCGGGCTGGATCGGCGGCGCTGCGGTGATGGCGAACTGTGAATCGGCGTGCAAAATTGACCCCATAATTGGAGTGCGCCCCTTAGGGTAAACAGATCGGGATGTGTGGATTGACCAATGCAGCTATCGTCGCCTACAACCGGCATGGGCGACCGGTTTCACCGTGTCGCCGGTTATTTCTGCGAATGCTTGCTCCGCACGTTGGCTTTGCCTCCAGGCTGCGTCCATCACGATGATCGCGAAGGATGCCCTCGAGCGGGCGGGTATTCACGGTTATGCGCACCAGGGCGCGCACCTCTTCCGCCACAGCCTTGCGACCGACCTGCTGCGGTCGGGGGCCAGCTTTGCCGAGATCGGCCAGTTGCTTCGTCACCGGAGCATCGACAGCACAAGAATGCCAAGCTCGACATCGAGAAGCTGCGCGAACTGAGCCTGCCCTGGCCGGGAGGTGTCCAATGAGTAGTCTTCGAACAGCGCTCGAGCGCTATGTGGGCAGCGATTGGGATACAAGTATCATGGTCCCGCTCGCTCGACGGTTGTCGGAATGGATGTGCCAGGTGACATTCTTTTCTCTTCTCGTGCTGTCGCTCGGAATCCATGGTCTGAGCCCCGATGGCATGACGCGGCCCGTTTCCCGAGCCAAATCCACCTTATATACGTCGCTATTTAATACAGCAGCACCAACATCCCGCTTGCGGCGGACAAGGGCGCAGGACGGCGAACTAATCTATGAAGCGGCATTTGGCCATGGGATTGCTCGGTTCGCCCACCTGGATCAGCCAGGACTGATCGGGTTCCGACCGAAGCGTAGAATTCGGTTTGAGGTGACGGATCGCGATCAGGCGGCCGTCATGACTACTCCGTTGATGACGATGCCGGCGTTGACGTATTTCCACAGTGCGACGAGTATTGCGGGCGAGCGCCACAATCAGCGTCTTCTTCAGACGACCACCGTTCTGCTTCACCCGCTCCTTGAAGCACAGGGAGAGCGCCGATTGTGGTTGATGACGCAGCCACAGCCAGGCAAGTTGGACCAGCGTCGTGCGTAGCCTTGGATTGCCGGATTTTGAGACGCCTTGTTCACGGTCGATTGATCCGCTTCGCCAGGGGGTCGCCGCCAGGCCGGCATAGGCGGCGACCTGGCGCCGGTTGTCGAAGTGCCGTGACAGCCCTTCCGACCACAGCACGGCGGCAAACTCCGGCCCGATGCCTTTTAGGCCGAGCAGCATGGCCGGGACTGGCGAGGCATGCTGCTCGGGCGTCACGCTCGGCCTCGACCGCCTTGATCTGCTCCATCAGCAACTCCAACCGGTCGAGCTCGCGGCTCATCTGCCGCTTCAGATGGACAGATAGTGGACGCCATCGCCGGTCTTCAGTGCCTCGAGATATTTGCGCCGGTCGCGGTGCAGCGGTTGATAGCCGGACACGCCCAGGGCAAACAGCAGACCCTTGACGCGGTTGACGTGCCGCACGCGCTCGTTTGTCAGGACCTTGCGCTCGCGCGCGAGGCGGCGGCGGTCCTCTTCTTCGGGCGTTGGCACCCTGAGCATAGCGCAGACCCGCGGCTCGCCCCGTTTATTGGCGAGCAGCCCGTGTCAAGCGAAGTGAGGATTTGACCCCTCGTATTGCCTCACCGAAGAATGTTACCGGCGCGATGGGGGCCGACATGGCCGCTATCTCCTTCCGCCGCGGCGGAGTGCGGCGCGGCAATCAACGTGAGAGCGCGTATTGCCTCACGTAACGATGCTTCCCGAGATTCAAGCGTTGCCTCATCCATTTTGCTCCCGGCTTGGGGCGAAGGAGGCCGGGCGCGGAGATGGCCGGGGTTTCGCAGCGCCCGGCCTCCTTCGCGAGCGCCACGGCGCCTCAGTGTGGCCTTGCGATCTCCAGGATCGGCGGCTCCTTGTTCAAGGGGCCAAACAGCAACGCGTCCGCCTGTTCGCTGCGCCAGACCTTCAGCCGACGCTGAAGTGTTCGAAGCAGTTTTTCCGGGTAGGCGCCGGGATACTCGGCCTGCAGTCGTGACAGAAGTTCGCTGCCGGTCCGCCATGGTTCGGCTTCGAACCAATTTCGCAAGTCGGCAGTCGCCTTGACGAGAGGGTCAGGACGCCGCCGCCCCCTTTTGGCTTTCACAATCGGGCGATCCGTCGGCCGGATAGCACCGTCCTTCCAGGCAGTCCGCAAAGTCGCCAGGAAAAGGTCGATCGGCTGGGCTGCCCCGTCAGGGCGCACGGCCGGCGAAGTGTCGGCAAGCGCAGCGAGCCGCTCCTGCATGGCGCGGATATCGCGCAATAGCAGGACAGGATCGAGTCCGGCGTAGATTTCCTGCAGACGGGAGCGGACTGCATCTGAGGTGCGAGCGTCGGCAACCAGACGCTGATGCGGCGTAGCCGGCGGACTGTACGTCTTGCGCACACGCGCGCCGTCGCGCTGCTTCGCGATCAACTTGAACGACGGTTGAAAGAAGTTCACGAACAGCCGCGCTGACCGGTAGAGCTTCGCTAGCAGCGTGGCGGCCTCGAGCCCCTCGAACCGACGATATCCAATCATCCTGCGCACCACGGCGCCATTCTTCTGCTCGACAAAGGCCTGGTCGTTCTTGCGATAGGGGCGGCAGCGCGTGAAGACGATGTTGGCGGCGTCGCAGTAGTCCTTCAGCGTCTCGTTCATGAAAACGGTGTCGTTGTCCGTATCCAGGCCGAGAAGCGCGAAGGGCAGTTGCTTGCGCAATTCTGTGAGCACCGTGCTCAACAGCGTCTGTTCGCGAACCAGCAGCGGCGCACATTCCGTCCAGCCGGTTGCGATGTCGGTGAGCACGAGGGTTTGGATGAAGCTGCCGCGAGCCGAAGGGCCGCTATGGGCTACGAGGTCCGCCTCAACGAAGCCTGGCGCTGGATCGTCCCAATCCGCCGACGTTCTAATGGGAATGCTCCGTCGTAGGGCGTGCGCTGCGGGCCGTCGTCGGGGACGCCCCAAGCCTGCTCGGATCGGTCCCAGCGTCCTGTCGATCGTGGCCGCGCTCATCGCCAGCAATTTTCCCCGGATTTCGGGCGCTAGGTCAAAATGACCGTGCCGTTCCATCGCCTCGAGAAGGACCGGCAGCAACGCCTTCAGCCGCTTGCCGCAGACGCGGTCAGACGCCTCCCACAGCAATATCAGCGCATTGCGTTCCGCTTCATCATAAATCCGCGGCCGCACTCGCCGGCCTGAAAACGGCCCCTCACGGCGTCTTAGCAGCCGCATCGCGTGCTTGCGGTGAAAGCCCGTGATGACGACGAATTCATCCAAAATTCTCGCCTTCTCCGCTCGCGTCGAAGCACGATAGCGCTCTGAAACCGCAGCCGTCAGTTCTTTCCGTGTCGCCATGCTCAGCCGTCCCATAATTGCCCCTGCTCATACCCCTCGGTAGGGAGCAACTTATGTGAGGCAACGGCTGAAAATTCAGGAACATTTTCGACGAGGCAATGCGGCTTCTCTCCCAGATTGTCGCGCTATAGACGCACTCGCGAATTGACGCTGCCCGGCGGTTGCCGAAGTTTGCTCATAGGGCCGTACTTGTTGAACCGATGCTGATCCAGATGTGCGAGCAGCGCATCGATTTGCCGCCCATCCAGCGCCTCGAAGGCTGTGCATATATCGATGCCGCACGCCTTCAGGATTTTCGCGGGCGCGCTTCGCATTTCATTCCGTTCATGCATCAGGGTAGTCTCCGATTATGGCGGCAGTCGCTTTGGTCAGCAGCATAATCGGTTTACCGCAGAGATTGCGAGACCGAAAAGCCAATCCGGGCGGCCTTGACCGGATGGCTACCGCAGAACAGCTGGTTAGTAAGGATTCTCCAGCCAGCGTTCGCACAGGCTTCGTCGGAGAGGTTGTGCATCGACTTGAGAATGGCCAGTCCCGCCATTAGCCGTGTCGGCAAAGGCGGCCGGCCAGGATCGTCGTCATAGACCTCGCCGAGCCGCTCTTCCAGGAAGCGCCATTCGATCGTCTTGGCCAGCTTCACCAGCGCATGATCCATATTGAGGATGTGGTCGAGCCGGGATCGCAACAGGTCAGTCTGGCCGCTCTCGCGCCCTTCGGTCGCATCGCTTCCCTCGTAGCGTAGTCATCGCTCGAGTCACGCAGAAAAAGCGCATCCAATTTGCCGGAAATCGCAGCCTTTGGCCACCAATTCGGCAATCTGAAACCTGAACCAGCGGAACTTGCCTGAGACGGAGCGCCTCAAGCCATAGTGCTGGTTGCCGTGCCCAGCCCTGCTCCAGCATCCCGTGCAGCGCCCAACAGGTCAATCGCATTCATACGATTAACGCTGCCCCAAGATGAGTACGACAGGGTCGAATTTGGCGCCACAAGAAGGTTCACCTTGAAGGCATTCACGAACTTTCACGCCCCATATTTGTGGTCTACGGCGGCATCAAGGCTGTTACTGCGACTCCCACCGGTCATCGGCGAAGCCAGCGGCGTAGCGCCATACCTGGCTCCGGATCCGCACGTCTGGGAGCGAGTAAATCGATCGCTCGAGGCTTGGCACCTGCACAACTCGACAGATCCTCGGCTCGCCGCGTTCCCGCGCCCGATCGAGTCGAGACGTCATGAGGCGAAACCACATGAGTAGGCGAATTATGGCCTGCTACAGCCGTTTGGGCGGGGATATCTGCAGCCGGAGCGCGTACATGGCAGGCCACGACGCGCCGGTCCGCCATCGACACCAAAGGGGGCATTTCGACGCGGCAGCGTTCGATCGCGAGCGGGCAACGCGGGTGGAATGCGCACCCGCTTGGCGGATTGATCGGGCTCGGCACCTCGCCCTCGACGGGTACCTCCAGCCGAAGCCGCGTCGGATCCGGCACCGGAGCAGCCGCGATCAGCGCCTCGGTGTAGGGATGGACCGGTTTCGCAAAGAGCGCCTCGCTCGGGGCGAGCTCCACGATCCGCCCCAGGTACATGACGGCGACGCGATGCGCGATATGTTCCACGACGCCGAGGTCATGCGAGATGAAGACGAAGGCGATACCCATCTGATGCTGGAGATCCAAAAGCAGATTCAAGATCTGCGCCTGCACGGAGACATCAAGGGCTGATACCGCTTCGTCAGCGATGATGAGCGAGGGGTTGAGCGACAGGGCGCGGGCAATGCCGAGCCGCTGGCGTTGACCGCCCGACAGCTCGGACGGCAGCCTGTGCATCATCTCAGGCGACATTCCAACTTTTCGCAGAAGGTCCGCGGCGAGTGCCTGGCGCTGGTTCCGGCTGAGACGCTCAAAATTCTCGACGGGTTCGGTGATGATCTGTTCGGCGGTAAGGCGCGGATTTAGCGACGAGTAGGGGTCCTGGAAGACCATCTGCATGCGACGGCGCCAGGCGTGAAGTGCATTCTTCTTGAGTCCCGCAATATCCGTCCCGTCGATCAGCACGCGCCCGCCCGTCGGCTCGACGAGTCGCATCAGGAGCCGCGCGACGGTAGACTTGCCGCAACCAGATTCGCCGACGATGCAAAGCGTCTCGCCCGCCTCGACGGTGAAGGATACATTCTCCACCGCCCGGATCACCGGAATGCTTTTCCGGAAAATTCCCGCACCGAGCGGATAATGCTTGGTCAGATTCTCGACTTTCAGCAGAGGACCACTCATGCGCCCATCACCTCTTCGGCGCGCCAGCAAGCTGCGGCGTGGCTCGACCCCACATCCCGCAAGACGGGTGTCCTCTCGCGGCAAATATCGATCGCGAACGGGCAGCGAGGCGCGAAGCTGCAGCCGACAATGGGCTCGCGCAGACTTGGCACGATCCCGGGAATTTCTGGAAGGCGGCGCTGTCGGTCCCGCCGCCGATCCGGCACCGATCGCATGAGGCCTTGGGTGTAGGGATGTGCGGGACGCGCGAACAGATCGATCACGTTCGCTTGTTCTACGATCCGGCCGGCATACATGACGATCACGCGCTGGCATGTCTCGGCCACGACGCCAAGATCATGCGTGATGAACATCACGGCCGTTCCCGTGCGCTCTTTCAGATCGACAATGAGCCGCAGAATCTGCGCCTGGATTGTGACGTCGAGCGCGGTCGTCGGTTCATCGGCAATCAACAGTTCCGGCGAGCAGGCAAGAGCCATGGCGATCATGGCCCGCTGGCGCATGCCGCCTGACATTTCGTGAGGATAGTTGCTGACGCGACGCTCGGGTCCGCGATGCGGACGAGACGGAGCATTTCCTGTGCCTTTGCCATGGCAACGGAACGGGAGGCTTTTGTGTGGATCTGCACCGCCTCGGCAATCTGGTGGCCGACCGTGTAGACGGGGTTCAGGCTCGTCATCGGCTCCTGGAAAATCATGGCGATCTGGTCGCCGCGGATCTTTCGCATCTCCCGATCGGACAGCTCAAGCAGATCGCGTCCATGAAAGCGGACCTCGCCGCCGACGGTCCTGGCGGACAGCTTCGGTAGTAGGCGAAGGATTGACAGGGCGGTGACGCTCTTCCCGCATCCCGATTCGCCGACGACACCGAGCGTTTCACCTTTCTTCACCTGGAAACTGATGTCGCTTAACGCGTGGGTGACGCTGTCTTCGCCGTAAAAGTGCGTCTCGAGGTCGCGAACATCGAGAAGAACATCATCCTCTAGAGATTCTCGCATCAGCATGTCAGCGTCTCGGCTTCGCGCGGGGATCGAACATGTCGCGCAAACCGTCCCCGAGCAGATTGACGGCAAGGACTGTGACGGCAAGGCAGATACCGGGGCGAAGATCGTCAATGGTGCGATGGCGAGATACAGGCGCGAACTGGCGATCATGTTGCCCCAGCTCGGAATCTCGGGCGGCACGCCTACGCCGAGGAAGCTCAGCCCCGCCTCCGTCAGGATCGCGCTGGCGCAGACGGTGGCGCCCTGCACCATAAGCGCCGGAATGGTGCTCGGCAGGATGTGCCGCCACAGCACTTTCGGCAGGCTCGCCCCGCCGCAGAGCGCGGCCTCCACATAGGGACGCTCGCGAACACCCAGAACCACCGAACGAACCAGCCGCGCGACGCCTGGCGTCTCGGGGATCGCGATGGCGACGATTAGGATGGCGATGCCGGGGCCTGTCAGAGAAATGAGCGCAATCGCCAGCAGAATCGTCGGGATCGACATCAGGCCGTCCATGATCCGCATGATTATATTGTCGAAGCTGCGGTTGTATCCGGCGACAACACCGATCAGGAGCCCGACCACGGCCGCGCTCGCAGCCGCCAGCAACCCTACCAGCAGGGAGATGCGGGCGCCGAAGATCGTTCGCGCAAATACGTCCCGGCCCAGATTGTCGCTCCCGAACCACATCTCGGCCGACGGCGGCTGGAGGCGCTTGAACGGATCCATGTTCACCGGATCGCCGACGTAGAGCGGGGCAGCGAGCGCCAGAATGATCATGAGCGCCAATAGGCCGCCGCCTGCAACAACCAGCGGGTGCCGTCTTGCCAGCCGGGGAAGATCGGATAGCTGCAGCCGACCCATCGGCACGGCTTCAACTGGTGCGGAGATGAGGGTCATATCAGTACCGGATGCGGGGATCGATCAGCGTATAGGCGAGATCGACCGTGAGATTAATGACAACGTACAGACCCGAAGTCAGGATGAGCACGCTCTGGATTATGGGATAGTCGCGATTGTTGATCGCATCGACGACCAGACGACCGATGCCGGGGATGTTGAACACCGTTTCCGTGAGGACAACCCCGCCGATCAGATAGGCGAAACTTATGCCGATGACGGTCAGGATGGGGACTCCGGCATTCTTCAAGGCATGGTGGAAAAGCATTGCATAGGACGAAGCACCCTTGGCGGCGGCCGTTCGCATATAGTCTTCCGACAGGACCTCGAGCATGCTCGCCCGCGTGACCCGCGCAATGAATGCAATGTAGCCAAGACCTAAAGCCACGCTGGGAAGGATCAGATGCACAAACCAAGACCCAAGGCCACCGTCGATCGGCCTATATCCTTGGACCGGCAACCAGTGTGTCCTGATCGCGAACAAGTATATGAGGAAAAAGCCGACGACAAAGACCGGAACGGAATAACCAAGTGCCGAAAAAGCCGCTAGGAGGCGATCGACGAGGCCGCCCGTTCGCCACGCAGCAAGAATGCCGAAGGAAACCCCGACCGTCACTGCGAGGATCATCGTCAGGATCGACAGGGAAAGGGTCGGTTCAAGCCGCTGTGAGATCAGTTGGAGAACCGGCTGCCCAGTGAAAATCGAGGTCCCGAAGTCGCCGCGTAGGATGCTGAGCGCCCAATGGACGAGCTGAACAGGCAGCGGTTCATTGAGTCTCAGCTGTTCGCGAATGCCGGCGATCACCTCTGGCGTGGCCGTGTCGCCGGCAATGATGGCCGCTGGGTCGCCAGGCGTGAGCCTGAGAAGCAGGAAGATGAAGATCCCGACCATCGCCATGACGGCGATGGTCGATACCATCCTGCGCAGGGTGTAAGTGACCATTGACTCAGGCCTTCCGCATGTTCCACATGCACACGAGCCCGCTAGGCACCTCGATGAGGCCGGTAAGCGCCTTGCGGTGCGCGGTTGGTGAGACACTTCCACCTAACAGAACGCCGCCTACGAAGTCCACCAAACCCTTGCATCTTGCGGGCCAGGGCCTTGCGTTGTTCGAGCGTCTCAACATCTGCCCATGTGGCCCGCAGAGCCTCGTATTCATCGTTCTGCGGCCAGCCGTACCAGGCCTTGTCACCGCTCGCGAGTGCAAAGGAACTGGTGATAGGACTGCCGATGCTGTAATCGTCCCAGCTGCTGATGAAGATATTCCAGCCGCCGTCCTCGACGGGGCCTTTGTTCGCCCGGCGCTTGACTATTCCGCCCCAGTCGCTCGGCGCAAGTTCTGCATTGATCCCTATTTTCCGCAGTTCGGCCGCCAAAAGCTGCGCGGCAGCGTCGAACTGCGGGTAGTTTGTGGGCTGAAGAATGATGACCTTCTCGCCGGCATATCCGGCCTCTTTGAAGAGCTGCTTGGCTTTTTGCGGGTCGCCGCCCTTCTTGAACCATCCCGTATTTTCGTCATTGGAATAGGGTGTGGTGTTTCCGAATAGCGACGTGACGGTATGGGTGTATCGCGGGTCGGGAGACATCACCTTAAGAAAGGCTTCCTGGTCTATCAGGTGAAGCATTGCTTGGCGCGCCTTCACGTTGTCGAACGGCTTTTGCAGGAAGTTCATGCGGAGAAAAAAAACATCGCCCGACTTATTTAGCACTTGGAGTTGAAGGTTGGAGTCGCTCTCGATCACTGGGTAGAGATCGGGCGGCGGCGCCTCAACGAAATCAATCTCACCTGCCTGCAATGCCGCCAAAGCAGTCTGCTGATCGGCGATATTGTCCAGATGACACGATCAACCTTGACGGCCTTCCCGCCGGCCAATCCGTCAGACGGCTCCTTGCGCGGCACATATTGTTCATTGCGATCGTAGGTGAAGCTCGAGCCCGGCTTGGCAAGAGATTCATTGAATTTGAACGGCCCCGATCCGATATTCGCGGTCACCTGCTCTGTCGCGGGGCGACTAGCGTCCTTCTCGCGCATGATGAACGGCAACGGCGCCGTAGCGCCCGCCAGGATTTCAATGAGAGGCCCCAGTGGTTCCTTGAGTGTGATCGTGAAGATCTTGTCGTCCCTTTTCGAGATATCCCTTGCTCGTTCCATGAGCAGTTGTCCGCCGGGATGCACTTGGCCCCAACGACGGATCGAAGCCACACAGTCCGCCGCGGTGACGGTACTTCCGTCGTGGAATTGTAGGCCATCCCGGAGCTCGAAAGTATAGGTCATCTTCTCGTCGGAAACGCTCCACTTCTCTATCATTTGCGGCTGCGCCAAAAGCTTTGAGTCGAGCGCAAACAGTGTGTCGTAGATCGCTAGGCCATGATAGGCGGTTGTTCCAGCCGTCGTAAAAATCGGGTCGAAGATGCTAAGGTCGCCGTTTATCACCATGCGTGCCGTTCGCGCTGGGGTTGGTGCCGTCTGTGCCCGTAGGGCCGACGGGATAGAAAAAGCGGCTCCGGCGGCCAAACCCACCTTGATAATTTCGCGTCGTGAAATAGTCATGTTCCAGTTCCCCTTCTCATTAGCGCTGTTCTGAACAGTTGTCGTCATGACCCGCCGACGGCGAATTCAGGACAATGATTGGCCCGCCGTACCGTGGAGGGCGGCAGCAGGCCGACACATGAATTCCAGTTGCCACGTTAGCGGCAGTCGTCGTGCCGTGAAAACTGACGACAACGGGAGGACAAGGACTGAATATCAATCCGGCACTCGCTCTCGGGAAAGCGTCGAGAACTCCCTGCGCAGGATCATGAGTCGTGGTTGTGTAGCTTGAACGCACTGATCGTGCCGGGCTGCCCCCCATCGATACCGGCAAATGCCGCCGCGTCGACGCCAATGCTTACGGATCCCTCTAGCAACTTAAAATCTCGCTAAGCGCCCTGGCGGCGATGAATGTGATCTCGACCACTAATGTTTGGTATATTATCATAAACATTTTTGCACGTCAACAGAACAGCGCTTATTCAATGGGCAAACCTTCGGCAGCGGGCACGCCCTCCCCGGAGGGGGCCTCGCCGGAGGTGAGTTATGGGGAAAAGCCGCGATGACTGCAATCTCGCGCCGAACAAAGCGTCCGCCGTTCCCCCGCCGGGGACGCTTAATCGTGATATATTATGTTTGAAAATGGAATATCATTATGTTACCAAATGATCACGCAGGAGAAGAGTAGAATGCATGAAGACCGGTGGCTCCCCGCTCAAGGGCTCGAAGAGTCAGCCATTTTGGAGGCGATGGAAAATGCGCGGCGAGGTGACGTGGACTGGCGTGGAGGTCGCTTGCCTGGCTTCTACGTGCATTTCGCCGGCGATGAAGTTGATCGCATCGGCAAGCGTGCTCTTGAGATGTTCCACGCCACCAATGCGCTAGGCAGCGGGGCCTTTCCTTCGATCAAGCGCTTCGAGAGGGAAGTCGCAGACTGGTCACTGTCGCTGATGCATGCCGATGGCGGAACCGCCAGCATCACATCCGGGGGAACCGAAAGCATCTTCATTGCAATGAAGGCGGCGAGGGAGTGGGCGAGAAGCAACCGCCCGGAAGTGACAAGGCCCAAGATGGTAATCTCTCACAGCGCACACCCTGCCTTCGACAAGGCGGCCAAGTACCTAAGCATTGACGTCGAGCGGATTGCGCCCCGCGATGACTTCAAAGTCGACATGGACGCATTTGTGGCTGCGCTTGACGATCGGACCATATTTATAGCCGGTTCGGCGCCGCAATTCACGATGGGCGTGTTCGACCAGATCGAGGAATTGGCCTCCATCGCCATGTCGCGGAATATCTGGTTTCACACCGACGCCTGTGTGGGCGGATTCCTATCACCCTTTGCGGAGCAGAACGGACACGCCATCCTCTTTGGGATTTCCGGGTAAAGGGGGTGCGGTCAATTTCCGCGGACTTGCACAAATACGGCTTTGCGCCGAAGGGGGCCTCGATCGTCGCCCTCTCGGACCTCGCCAATCGGAAATATCAGGTGTTCGACTTCGACAACTGGTCCCGCGGACGTTATGTGACCTCGACATTCGCGGGAACACGTTCAGGCGCAAACATCGCGGCAGCTTGGGCCGTGATGCGTTTCCTTGGCATTGAAGGATACTGCAGGATTTCCGAGCGGATTTGGCAGGCGCGTGATCGGCTCATCGAGGGCATTCACGGCATCGACGGACTGTTCATATGTGGTAAGCCTGAACTTACCGTTATGAGTTATGGCTCAAGGGCGCTTGATGTCTCCGATATTGCGGCGGGCTTATCAGCAAGGGGCTGGTATACCGTAGCTCCTTCGCGGCATCCCCCTGCCATCAACCTAGGAATTCTGAGCCTAGCTTTCGCCGAGGTAATACATGAGTACTTATCAGACCTGCAAGAGATCGTCGAACAGCTGAACGGGGGCGAAAAGAGCTTCGATCATTCCCTTATCGGAAACTACGGCTCCGGCTAAACCCGTGACCGGGAGCAACCTCGTTGTTGGGGGTCATCCCCGAATCGGCCTCAAGATCGCGGCAGCATCCATAATATCGGCGATGTAAGTCAGCGACTGGTCAATGTCTTGCCTTATCTCCTCCGCAACCATTGCGGCATCCTGGTTCTCCACTCCGATGGCAATCCTCTCCCTCCAGTCTCCTCGGGCTGCGGATATCGAAGTGACATAGTGGGGAAACAAGAGGTTTAGATACGGTCCAGACTTAAGCCAAAGGGAATTGATGATCTTGAGCAGGTTCGGCATTTGGCACTCGCCATAGAGTTCGAACTGAAACCTATACACAAGGATCAAGTCGGCCCGCCGATCGCGCTCAGCTCGCGCCTTCTTCAGCTTATTGGATATTGCGCGCAGTCTGACGGCGAACTCGGGCGTCCCTCTTTGCGCCGCCCGCTCCGCCGCGAAGCGTTCGACGTGCAGCCGGATATCGCGCAGTTCGCAAATTTGTTCACGGGTCAGCAGTGGAATCAACGCGGACCGGTTTGCCTCACCCTGCAGCACACCCTCGGATATAAGCCGATAGAGGGCCTCGCGAACCGGCGTCGGGCTCATCTCGAAGTCCCTGGCCAAATTCCTAATCGTGATCTTTTCGCCGGGAGCGAACTGGCCGCTCCGGATCAGTTCACCGAGCCGCTCGTAGACCTGGTCTCGTAACATATCTGAGTTTGGTGATTTCAAGAAATCCATCCTTTGCTTCGTCCCTTGCCTTCTCTTCTAAACGTTGCGCCGCCAATAGAAAAGTCGTGAATTTGTCGGTCGACTTTGGTATATCAGTTATTATAGATTGACATCACATTTTTGGACGTATAATTTCGGGATCCGCGACGGACAATAGGGCACAGCAATGCGTGTGATGGCAGCGTTTTGGCAGCAAGAGACCAACACCTTCAATCCGCACCTCACAACTCTACAACGATTCCGGCACGGCGCGCTGATGTTCGGAGAAGACATCGCCCACCGCTTCCGGGGCACCGACACAGACTGGGGAGCGTTGCTCGAACGTGCCCAGAGCAAAAACTGGGAGCTTGTGACGCCGCTCCATGCCCACGCCGGATCGAGCGGCGCTCTGACGGGGTCAACTTTCGAAGAGCTGGCTGACATCCTACTCGAGCCGCTTCGTGAACCACGCTCGGTCGAGGGTATCCTGCTGATGCTCCACGGCTCCATGGTCTCGGAGAGGATTCAAGACTGTGAAGGGGAGATCCTGTGGCGCGTCCGGCAGCTGGCCGGGTGGGATGTGCCTGTTGTCCTGACATTGGATCCCCATGCGAACGTTTCCCACCGCATGGCCGACATGGCGAACGCCATTGTCGCTTACAGGACGACGCCGCACTTGGATCAGGCCCAAACGACACAGCTTGCGTGTCAACTGCTTAGCGAGATGGTCGAAGGGGGCGCGCTCACGCAGGTGAAGCTGATCAAGCCCCCTCTGCTGGCCGGTCTTGATAGCGCGAGGACAACCAGTAAGGACGGCCCGATGCCTCGGATTCTTGCCCTTGCCGAGCGCTTGACCGTGGAAAATCCGGCCATCCGACATATTAGTGTCCAAGCCGGGTTCTCGTATGGCGACGTTGCCGACATCGGGCCTAGCGCGGCAATCACCTGCTCAAGGGCCACCGATGACTACCACAAGGAAAGCAATGCATTGGCGCGGGAAATGTGGACAACGCGCGCCGAACGTACCGTGACGTTTCACTCTGTCTGCGAAGGATTGCAGATCGCGGAAAACCTCGCGCGCTGCGAACGGCCTGTCGTTGTGGTAGATTACGCGGATAATCCGGGGGGCGGTGCGGCAGGCGACGATGTCTCGATTCTCAAGGCCATGCTTGAACGAGGCACGCGTGACGCCTTTTTCTTCAGCTTATGGGCACCTGAGGCTGTCGAATCGTGTTTCTCAGCAGGTCTCAATAAGGAGGTTAGGCTCACGCTGGGGTGCGATCATGACCTAAAGGTGACCGGCCATGTTAAGGCGTTGACGCCTGGCGACTATTTGCGCAGGGGTGCGTATTTTCGCAATACAATTGGAAACTTGGGAGCAAGCTGTCTCGTCCTGATCCAGGGGATCAAGGTAGCGTTGACGTCTATAGCAATTCAGACTGAGGAACGGGAGCAGTTTAAGTTGTTTGGCGTGCATTTTGAAAGCGAGAAACTGGTGGTTTGCAAGGGAATGAATCATTTCCGGGCAGACCTCGAACCCCTCTCCCAGGCATTGGTTTTCGTTGACAGCGGCAAAAGCTGCACCGCAAACTATGCTTCCATTCCGTATGAACGAGTCCGACGGCCAATCTGGCCGCTGGATGATTTCCAATAACAGCGCCCGACGACTTCGGGAGCAATGTTTAACTGCTCACCGCATGCGCCGCCTACAAGGCCCTCTTGGAGCCCGGCAAGGGAGCGTTTGATTTCTATGTCCAATTCTGGTGAGCCGAGCAATTCTGCGGCAACGGGGATGTGACGACTAATGAATCAATGTAAATTCTGGCTTCGCGAGCCTTCAGAGGTAGAGAATAAAATGCGGAAGGAACCTGTGTCGGCCCCGAAGCAGCTCGGGACGCGTTCCCATGAGCTATTTTCACGTGCCCGAAACGTGTTTCCCGACGGCACGACGCGTGCGACCGTTGAAAGAGACCCCATGCCGCGATACGTCATGAAGGGTGAGGGTGCGTATCTCATCGATGTCGATGGGCAACGTTTCCTGGACCTGCACAACAATTTCACCACCCTCATTCACGGACACGGATTTGCGCCCGTAATTGAGGCCGTCGCGCGTCAGCTTCAGGACGGGACTTGCTTCGCCAATCCCACCGCTCACGAAATTGACCTGGGAGAGCTGTTGGTCGGCCGTATTCCGGCGATCGAACAGATCCGCTTCGTCAACACCGGTACTGAAGCCGTGATGTTCGCGATCAAGGCGGCCCGGGCGTTCACCGGGCGTCCCGCAATAGCAAAGATAGAAGGTGCCTATCACGGTGCCTATGACTGGGCTGAGGCCGGTCAGGTGGGCACCCCCGCCACATGGGGTCTAGCCAGTGCTCCCACAGCCTTGCCATCGTATATGGGTACGCCCGAGACAGTGGCGGACGACGTCATTATTCTTGGTTTCAACGACGCCCACGGCGCCCGCCAGCAGATCGCGGCCGCCGCGGGTCGTCTCGCGTGCATTCTCCTCGACCCGATGCCAAGCCGGGCCGGCCTGATCGCGCCGGAGGCCGACTTCATCGAGGCTGTTGTTACGACCGCACGCCAATATGGCATTCTAGTCGTCAGCGACGAAGTTCTGAACCTTCGCCAAGGCTATCAGGGCGCTTCCGTCCGCTACGGCATTCAGCCCGACCTCCTTGTTGCAGGCAAAATCATAGGCGGCGGATTTCCTATAGGTGCCGTGGGGGATCACGCCAAGTGATGGGAGTGTTCGATGGCTCGAGCGGGCCGGCCAAGCTGCAGCAGGGAGGTACTTTCTCCGCCAATCCAGTTTCCATGGTTGCGGGCCGGGTCAGCATGGAGCATATGACAGAAGCTGCATTCGAGCGCCTCGAACGCATGGGCGACTGGCTCCGCCGAGAGCTCGCCGCGGCCATCAAGATGCGCCAGGCTCCTTATGTGGTCACTGGCGCGGCTTCACTGCTCCGGATTCATCCTAAACGTCGAATGCCGCGCGACTATCGTGAGGCATATACGCAGCCTGGCGAAGCGGCATCGATCAGAGAGATGGGCCGCTTCTTTGCCAGCGAGGGCATTATATTTCCCGCAGCCGGAACCGCATGTCTTTCCACAGCGATGTCTGAGGGCGACTTGGAAAATGTCGCTCTGGTCTTCGAGCGTTACCTCGCGGTTGAATCCACTCTTTGACCCGGAGTTGCCGGCATATGGCATAGGTGTCGTCCCTCGGTCGAACTTGTTCGACGACACATGGCGGATCACCTCGTCCGGTTCATTGTAGCCCTTAGTGACGCCTTCGAATGTTCAGTCTTGCGGGGAAAGCGTGGTGATTTCTGCCGCCAAATCGAGAAGGACGGTGCCGAGCGAACGACAGTCGGTTGTGGTGCAAATATTTTAGCTTACCTCGGCTTCGAACTGCTCCTTGATTGTCTGGCGCGTTAGCTAAGCCACCGGCGGCGTGGACATCACCCCCGCATCAGGCTGGCCCCTCTGCTCGGCCAGTTCCCCGGGCGATCATTTTCAGGGCCGGCGGTATGGCGGCGGCCATTACTCGAAGGGTTCGGAACGCGGACGGTCGCCCCATAGTGATGCAATGTGATATTATCTTTCAAGGACATAAATGAGGTTTTGTGATTGCAAAGTTATATTTGTGATATTTGATGGCGCTGCTTAGTTGACGGCCGTGCTTGACTCTAGAGGAGATGACAACAATGCTGATCGGATACGTGAGCGACGAGAACTTCGTCGCGCTCAGTGACGTAATTGTGGAACTAGTCGGCGCCAGCGGGTCGGTCGCGACGCGATCGCGAGCGTCGGGCGCAGTGCACGCGGACATCCCCCCGGGCACTACACCGTATACCTGAGCTGTCCTGGATACGGCAGCAAACACAGCGAGATTGACGTGGCACCCGACCGGCCGGTGCAGCTACGACTGCTGCGGGACAGCCTGCTCGGCTACGCGTGGCCGAAGTGGGTTCGCGCGGGCGACGAGGTCGAGGTGCGAGTGCACTCCCCGGCGGAATACCGCGTCGAGCTATGGCGCTACGGCTGGGAGAAGCAGCTCGTCCGTAGGCTTGGCTACGGTCGTCATCCGCTAGACGCCACCCGCTTGATCGTGCCCGACGGCGATTACACGCAAACTGGTGTCGGCTGGCGCGACCCGCTCTGCACCGAGTCGCCGGCCGAGTCCGGCCTGTACTTCTTTCACGTGCATACGGCCTCTGGCGAGACCGCAGCGTTCCCGCTCGTTGTCGCGCCCGCCGTGCCGACAGCACCGATCGCTGTGCTCACGTCGTCAATAAACTGGAACGCCTACAACCACTTCGGTGGCCGCAGTAACTACATGCACCCCGTCGCACTACCCGAGAGACCGTCGGTCAACCGGCGCCAGGACCTTGAGCGGTACCACCACCCAGACTCCGCGTTCACGTCGATAGGGACGAGTGGCTTACGGACGACTACGCGCCGCTGTCCTTTGACCGTCCGGAGCCGCAAAACACTGTGCCCGTCGACGCACGGATCACCGATCCGATCGAGGGACGTGAGCCCAACCATCTTGCTGCCGCCGAGTGGCGGCTACTCGGGTGGCTGGAGCGCGAGGGCTTCGCCGCCGACACGTATTCCGACGTCCACCTGCACACGGGTGCTCTCGACCTCGATGCTTACCGCGTGCTCGTGCTCAACACGCATCCGGAATACTGGACTAGGCGGATGTACGACCGGGTATTGACCTGGGTCACTGAACGCGGCGGTCGACTCGTCTACCTCGGCGGCAACGGCGTCGACTGTGAGGTCGAGCTCCCGCACGAGTACACGATGATCGTGCGGAACGGGGACAACAGGGTCCTCGAATCTAACCCAAGCGCGCTGCAGACCCGATTCGGCATGCGTGGAGTCCAGACGGCGAGCCTGCTAGGCGTCCGTGACGATGGCGCGGGTTTCCTTACGGGCGCGCCGTACCGCGTCATCGACGCCGCGCACTGGATCTTCGAAGGCACCGGGTTGTCCGACGGCGACCTATTCGGCGAGCGCAGCCTTTCCACCCGGAGCCCGGGCGGTGCCTCCGGCCACGAGATGGACAAGACAACCGAGAGCTCACCACCGGGCACGACGCTCCTGGCCAAGGGCGCCAACGTGGGCGGCACGGGTGCGGAGATGGTCCACTACCAAACGGTGAGCGGGGGCGAGGTCTTCTCCGTGGGCTCGCTCGCCTACCCGAGCGCACTCCCCGTCGACGACGCAGTCTCCCGCATCACCGCCAACGTGCTGCGCAGCTTCACGGCCTGATGCAACCGGAATCAAGACAGTGGCTATGGCTTGTCTACGCGGGCGAACGTGAAATCTCCCCGGTGGCGGCCGCAAGTCGAAACTTGGACGCTCGACACTAGCGCGCTTTGGAATACCGCATCAACAGGGTCGCTGTGGAACGGGATGTATCGGCTGGGAGGAGTTCATGGAGAACCAGAGGCGACCGAAGTGAGGATTTGACCCCCGAAGTGAGAAACTGACCCACTCTTTACGGGTTTGCTGTTTCGTTGGGTCAAGCGCCGGTCCGGTTTTCTGCAGAGGCCCGGCCCGACGTGTCAGCACCAACTCGCGCAGATGCTTGCGACTCTGATCCGCCGGATGCCGCCGACCGCGCCGGCGGTGAGGGAACGGTTTGATGTTGGCCGTCCCGGGTAATTCTGACGAGCGGCTCACGGCCGGCGTCCCACTTCTGCGTTGGTGAGGTGGTGCGTCACCTCAATATGCGCCCGTTTTGTGGGAATCGTCAGCACGCGTTGCGCGACACCAAAGGACGCCGGGTCGGCCGCTGCCACATGGTGGAAGAAAGATCGTATCGCAGCTAGTGGGCATTGCGCGTGGCGACGGTGTTGTTCCGCTTCTCCTCGAGTTCGTCGAGAAAGGCGAGAACGAGGTCTCGATCGAGATCTTCGAGCACCAACGCCGCCGGCCTCTTCCGCAACCTGGCGGCGGCAAAAAGGATCAGCTGCGGCGCGGCAATCAACGTGAGAGCGCGTATTGCCTCACGTAACGATGCTTCCCGAGATTCAAGCGTTGCCTCATCCATTTTGCTCCCGGCTTGGGGCGAAGGAGGCCGGGCGCGGAGATGGCCGGGGTTTCGCAGCGCCCGGCCTCCTTCGCGAGCGCCACGGCGCCTCAGTGTGGCCTTGCGATCTCCAGGATCGGCGGCTCCTTGTTCAAGGGGCCAAACAGCAACGCGTCCGCCTGTTCGCTGCGCCAGACCTTCAGCCGACGCTGAAGTGTTCGAAGCAGTTTTTCCGGGTAGGCGCCGGGATACTCGGCCTGCAGTCGTGACAGAAGTTCGCTGCCGGTCCGCCATGGTTCGGCTTCGAACCAATTTCGCAAGTCGGCAGTCGCCTTGACGAGAGGGTCAGGACGCCGCCGCCCCCTTTTGGCTTTCACAATCGGGCGATCCGTCGGCCGGATAGCACCGTCCTTCCAGGCAGTCCGCAAAGTCGCCAGGAAAAGGTCGATCGGCTGGGCTGCCCCGTCAGGGCGCACGGCCGGCGAAGTGTCGGCAAGCGCAGCGAGCCGCTCCTGCATGGCGCGGATATCGCGCAATAGCAGGACAGGATCGAGTCCGGCGTAGATTTCCTGCAGACGGGAGCGGACTGCATCTGAGGTGCGAGCGTCGGCAACCAGACGCTGATGCGGCGTAGCCGGCGGACTGTACGTCTTGCGCACACGCGCGCCGTCGCGCTGCTTCGCGATCAACTTGAACGACGGTTGAAAGAAGTTCACGAACAGCCGCGCTGACCGGTAGAGCTTCGCTAGCAGCGTGGCGGCCTCGAGCCCCTCGAACCGACGATATCCAATCATCCTGCGCACCACGGCGCCATTCTTCTGCTCGACAAAGGCCTGGTCGTTCTTGCGATAGGGGCGGCAGCGCGTGAAGACGATGTTGGCGGCGTCGCAGTAGTCCTTCAGCGTCTCGTTCATGAAAACGGTGTCGTTGTCCGTATCCAGGCCGAGAAGCGCGAAGGGCAGTTGCTTGCGCAATTCTGTGAGCACCGTGCTCAACAGCGTCTGTTCGCGAACCAGCAGCGGCGCACATTCCGTCCAGCCGGTTGCGATGTCGGTGAGCACGAGGGTTTGGATGAAGCTGCCGCGAGCCGAAGGGCCGCTATGGGCTACGAGGTCCGCCTCAACGAAGCCTGGCGCTGGATCGTCCCAATCCGCCGACGTTCTAATGGGAATGCTCCGTCGTAGGGCGTGCGCTGCGGGCCGTCGTCGGGGACGCCCCAAGCCTGCTCGGATCGGTCCCAGCGTCCTGTCGATCGTGGCCGCGCTCATCGCCAGCAATTTTCCCCGGATTTCGGGCGCTAGGTCAAAATGACCGTGCCGTTCCATCGCCTCGAGAAGGACCGGCAGCAACGCCTTCAGCCGCTTGCCGCAGACGCGGTCAGACGCCTCCCACAGCAATATCAGCGCATTGCGTTCCGCTTCATCATAAATCCGCGGCCGCACTCGCCGGCCTGAAAACGGCCCCTCACGGCGTCTTAGCAGCCGCATCGCGTGCTTGCGGTGAAAGCCCGTGATGACGACGAATTCATCCAAAATTCTCGCCTTCTCCGCTCGCGTCGAAGCACGATAGCGCTCTGAAACCGCAGCCGTCAGTTCTTTCCGTGTCGCCATGCTCAGCCGTCCCATAATTGCCCCTGCTCATACCCCTCGGTAGGGAGCAACTTATGTGAGGCAACGGCTGAAAATTCAGGAACATTTTCGACGAGGCAATGCGGCTTCTCTCCCAGATTGTCGCGCTATAATCAGCATGCGCAAGGCGTCGCGATAGCTCGCGACAGTCGCAGGAGTGGCGTTGCGCTGCTTGGTCAAGCGCCGGCGAAAGTAGGATTCCAGGAGCGGCGCCAGGAGCAGATGTTCGCTCATGCTGCACCTCCATCGAGGAAAGCGCGATCCGCCGCAATGGCGAGAAGATCCGCCGAACCAGTGAGGTAGTAAGCTGTATCGCTGTAGCTGGCGTGGCCGAGATATGTGGCGAGCAACTGGAGCAACGCCTGAACGTCTGCACGCTGTTGATGCCAGAAGCTGAGACGGGTCACGGCGAACCGGCGCCTGAGATCGTGCGGCCTTAAGGGCTTACCGCCATCAAGGCCGGCGAGCTTGCGGACCTCGGCAAAACCGTTTTCCCCGCGGGTCACTTCAAATTCCCCCGGTTGGGGTCAGTCAAACTCCCCCACCTGCAAGGCAGGACAGGAAGTGGATTTGTTAGTTTGACTTTGTTTCCCGGGCAAGGGCTTCAGCGGCTTCTTTGAGGCGATAGCTGCGACCATCGAACTCAAGCAGATGGCAATGATGCATCAGCCGATCGAGTATCGTCGTGCTCATGGTGGTGTCTCGCAGGTACGTGCCCCAGTCCTGCACCACCCGATTGGAGGTGACGATGACGCTGCGGCGCAGTTTGTAGCGCTGATGGATCAGGGTCTGCAGCCATGCGCCGGCGTCGTCGGGAATGGCGCGTGCGAGGAACAGATCGTCCAGCACGAGAAGATCGCAGTCGATGATTGTTCTCATCCGGGCCTCGCGTTGCGCGGGAGCGTTCAGAGCATGCCGGTGGAAGAAGTCATCGGTCTCGAGATACTGGACCTTGTGGCTGTGCAGGATCGCTTGATAGGCAATCGCCTTGGCGATGTGGGATTTCCCGGTGCCGGGTTTGCCGACGAGCAGGGCGTTCTCGCCGGCGGCAACGAACGCCAGTGTTTGGAGCTGGAAGCAGGTTTGGCGCGGCAATTTGGGATTGAAGGACCAGTCGAACTCGGCGAGCGTCAGTTTTTCATCGAGCCCGGATTGCTGATATCGCCGCTCGATAAGGCGAGACTGGCGACGGTCCAGTTCGTCCTGCAGGATCAAGGAGAAGGTCTCCAGGAAGGGTTGGTTTGCGCCCTGCGCCTGCAACACCCGCGTCTGCAACGTGTCGCGCACGCCCGACAGGCGTAGCTGTCGCAGGCAGCGTTCAATTTCGGGTATGGTCATCATGGGATTGGGTCTCCAGTTTGAGGTGAGAAGGCGCAGCGGCAGCGCTCGTGGTGCCGAAGCTGGTCCGGGTTGCGCAGGCGCCACGAGCGTGGATCGTAGGGGCACGGTCGTCGTGAGCATCGGCCTGGGCGCCATCGTTGGCGGCCTCGTGTCGCGCAGCGCGGCTGAAGAGGTCGCCATATTCCGCGGGGGCGCGGATCAGTGGATGATCCTGGGTGAGCTGCAAGGCCGGCTGTGGAGCTTCTTCAACCTGTTCCAGCGCGTGCTCAAACAGCCGCTCGACAGTCGCGCGTACGTGCCTGTAACGGTAGATGCCGTTGCTGATGGCATGAGCACAGGCTTGCTCGACCAGCCGCGTCGGATATTTCCGGCTCAGTCCCACAATGCCCCACATTGCGCGCTGTCCGGGGCGTCCCTCGGCATCGAACATGTGTTGGCACAGGGCCCTGGTTTGGGGACCGATGCGACCGGCGTTCGCCAGCAGCACGGCGGTTTGCCGCGACGGATTGAACGGCCGTTCGTCGGTCGGCAGGACGACAGAACCGGGGTGCGTCATCCGGGAATGAACACGCAGCAGCGCATGGGTGTGGCGATCACGGATCTCGATCGTGGAAGCGTAGACGCGCACGTTGACCTGACTGCCGATGAGCGCGGGCCGCGCGGCGTAATAGCTGTTGTCGACGCGAACGGTGGTGTCGTCGCAGACGGTCCGAACCACTTCAGTGAACATGCGGAAGGGTGCGACGGGAAGCGGTCGCAGGTGAGGTTTTTCCTCTTGGAACATGGCCTCGACCTGACGGCGAGTGCTGCCGTGGATGCGCTTGGAAGCCCAGTTCTCCTCCCAGTGCCTCAAGAACTCGTTCTGGGCTTCCAGCGTCTCGAAGCGCCGTCCGGTCAGCGCGGTGCCCTGGGTATGTTGAATCGCGTTTTCGACGCTCCCTTTCCGATTGGGGTCCGCCACGCGGGCCGGGTCGGCGACGACGCCGTAATGGGCCAGCATCGCGCTGTAGATCGGATTGAGCTCAGGTTCGTACAGATCGGGCTTGAGGACGCCTTCCTTCAGGTTGTCTAGGACGACATAACTGACCACCCCGCCAAAATATCGAAATGCCTCTTCGTGAAGCTGCGCCCAGACTTGCTGGCTGGATTTCCAGACCACTCGCCGGAAGCTGCGCCGCGAATAGCGCAGCGTCATCACGAACAGGCGGGGCCGGCGATATCGGCCGCTCTTGGGATCGATCGTCGGCGCGCCCTCGCCATAGTCGACCTGAGCTTCCTCGCCGGGAAGGAATTCAAGACGATCAAACTGCTCTGGATCGCTGTGTCGCAACGTGCGCACAAACCGATTGACGCTCTGGTAGCTGGACGGAAAGCCAAATTGATCGACCAAGTCCTGGTAAATCGCTTGCGCATTCCGTTTCAGGCGGACCTGGTCTTCGATCCACGTCCGATGCGGTTCGCAGGCCGACCGAGCCAGGCTGCTGGTGACCGTCGCTCCTGACACTCCAGAAGCCGGTGGTCGGGGTGGAGGAATTTGATCCTCCGCGCTCGCCGAGCCGGTGGTCACTTGCCCGGGGGAATTTGCCTCCGCACCATCCCGCTGCGCTTGGTAACGCCTTATCGTCTTGCGATCGACCCCCGTCAGCCTTTGAATCTCGCGTTGGCTGGTGTTGCGATCAAGCAGTGTCAGTACGGTGCTTTGCAGATGTGCCTTCAAGACGTTCAACTCCCGATCCCCCTTGCGGTATGAAAGGGGGCGAAAATAAACGTCCTGCCTTACCGGCTACCGCTGTTCAGCAGCGCTGCCGGTCATCATCAGGTGGGGGAGTTTCAAGTGACCATACATGGGGGATTTTGACCGACCCACGGGGTTTTGCAGGCCGGTCGCTGAGAGGCGGTTGCCACGAGAGCTGAGGAAGAAGCCCTGGTCCTTGGGCGTGGGAAAAGCGGCGTCACGCTCACGGGCGTAGTGGCGAAGGGCATCCCGGGTCGTCGTGTGAACTGGAACGAGACGGTCCTTGCGGAACTTCGTCTTCCGAACCAGAAGAACCCCGCTGGTCAGATCGACGTCGGAACGATCAAGCCTGACCACTTCGCCAGATGGCAGTCCCGAGCTTGCTAACAATCCGATCAGCGTTGCCATCGTCCGCCCCCTGAGAGGGATGCCTGGCGAAATGCGCGCACATGCGTCGATGAGCGACGCCAACTCTGACTCGCTGAGGATCCGCGGCGGCGGAATCGCCCTGGATCTGGGAAAAACTCTACGCTCCAAGGTCTCAAGGTCTCCGTTTGGGCATCAAAGACGGCGAGATACTCGTAGAATCGGCGGAGCACGCCGTGACGAGTGGTGCGGCTGTTGGCGGCGCCGCCGAACGACAGGACGAAGTCCAGCGCCATCGTCCGGGTGGCGGGCGCATCGTACTGAGCGCGTTCAACGTAGCGGACGAAAGCCCGCAACGTGCCAGCTTGTTTGCTGAAAGAGTAGCCGAGCGAGTGGCGCAGTTCGATGTAACGCTCGGCCTTCTCGCCGAGGAATCGGGTAAAGGCGGTCATGCCGCGCCTCCCGGAAAGGGGAGTGCGACCTCGGCGAGTTGCGAGGCCGCAACCTTCACGTACAGCGCTTTGTGTTGATGCTCCGGTGGCCAAGAAGATCGGCGACCTCGTTGATTGGCCTTCGCTGCCTGACGAGCTGGGTGGCAAGGCTGTGGCGCAGGAGATGCGCACCTGCGACCCGCCCGAGTTCGACCCCGCCATGCCGCAACCGCTTCCGCACGATCCTCGAAACAGGCGACGCGCACTTGAACGGCCCCAGCGGCGGCGCGAAGGACAGGAACAGATACGGACTATCCACCTTCGGTCGAGCGCAGGATGTAATCGGCGCGGCGCCGGTCTCCTCGAGGAGTGGTACCACCCGATCACGCTTGCCCTTGGTGCGCCGGACAAAAACCTCGCCAGTACGCCAGTCGATATCCTTCAGCCGAATGGCGCGTAACTCGCCGTTGCGAATGCCCGTGGTGGCGAGCAGCAGCAGGACGGCTCGATCGCGGATGTCGACCGGCGTCGTTGCGCCGATCGCATCGATCGCCTGCCGCACGTCATCCCATGCAAGGCGCGGCGGCAAATGTGCCAAACGCCAAGAGGGCGTCCGCAACGCGGGCGAGATCTTGGCGATGGTGGCCAGCCCAATACAAAAACCGAAGAAATGTTCGGATGTGAGAAGTCGCTGCCGTGCGGCTGCTGGAGGTCGCCGATAGTGACAGCCGATGCTCGACAGCAGCGAGGACGTGCTCAGCCGCCAACGCCTCGAGGTCCTGGCCGGGATGGTGATGGCGGAACCAATCCAGAAAGCGGCGGCCGCCCAGAAGAACTCCTTCGCGGGTCTTCGGCTCCAGGCCCCGCACCCTGCGCAGATAGTCCGAAAAGGAGGCCAGAAGCGGATTATCCGGGTCAGCATCTACACTGGGAACGGAAGCAATGAATCGCTCCGGAGCCACTCGCAGTGCGTGTCCCAGCGCCGACACTGCTCCAATGCGTGGAGAATCCGTCGTAAACGTGGACAAATAGCTATCGACGACATCCTGATGGATCGGCATCGGACCACAGCGCGTCGCGGCAAACTGGCTAAAGCGCGCAATACGGCTCAGGTAAATCTTGGCGGACGCTCGCTTATAACCAAGCGTGAAAAAATGCTCCGCGAGGCGATCCATCTCCCGCCGAGCGCACCGCTACGCAGGCGCTTGAGTACCCCACGATACGAAAAATAGAAGTCGAGCATATTGCCCCTCCAGCATTGCGGCGCAGGGGATCCCGCGTCCGTCAGAGAGGCATGAAATATTATGTGGCGGAGGATTCCAGATTTGGCAGACTCCGGCTGGCGCCAGGACGGCTCCGCCACAAAATCTCACCCGATGCATAAGAACGGTTACGTAGCGCGCCACCTAACCGTTCAGTGGTGCAGTCTATGTGTTCCGCGCGAAACGGGCACAGCTTGTTTCATTGTACATCCTTTTGTCAGATTCCCGGCAGCCGGATCATCCTATCATATTGATAATCAATGTAGTTTTTGGGTCGACGTTCGATCACGCGCTGCACCGCTATGCGTACCGTTTCGGAGCTTAGCGCCTCGACAGGAACTAACCATTGCGAGCCTTTGATTGCCTGTGTTGCCGGCAAGATGCCCTTCAGCACCAAGCTCTTTGCTGATCCGACGCAAATTCCAAAATGATCCGCAGCCTTCGCAAGGCTGATCATTTGATCGTCCGATGATGCGGGGTCGTAGTCCGGCAAGCCTAAGCGTTCGCGCATTTCCCGTACGCGAACGGTCGTCCAGGTCTCGCCGTCGCCGGTCTTACAGCGCATCCGATTGAGCGACACTGCGAGCTCTCGATCTGGCCAACGACCAGCGAGTTTGCGAAGTGCATCAACGGCGGTAGGTGCCATATCCCCCGGATATCGGCCAGTCTTGACGCGAGCAACACGAACCTCCGTGTGCCGGCCGCCGGTCCAGTGGATGAGTAGAACCGCCTCATTGGTATTCTTATCGAGATCGCAAACAATCTCTCGGACAACGATGTGAACCAGTCGCTGCTTGGTGCGTGTGTCCGTGGACGGTGCATTCCAAACCCGCGGCAGATCATGCGCAAGTAGCAGAAGCAGGGCGCGGTCGATTTTGGGACTTTCCGCCGATGCGGCGCGCAACTCCGTGATGCGGCCCTCAAGCTCGGCTACCCGTTCCAATGCACCGTTCCAGCGCGCCTCGAGTTCACGGGCCACATGGCGCTTGGCAGGATCCACAAGCTCGTATCGGCGCGCTGCAAGAGATGCTTCGTAGCCTGCGACTTCAAGCTCCCGTTCGACGGCGGCCATAATGTCTTTTCTCGAGCGCTCAACTTGGTCGGACGCCAATATCGCTGCCTCGACAGCCCGATCGGAGACCGCCTCAAGGATCTGCAGCGCAACCGCACGATCGACCCGCACTCCGCCAATGCCGATACATAAGCCCGCTCCGACATGGGCGTCATCGCCGCGGCATTGATACCGATGTGCATTCCCCTTGGCCTGGCCATAGAACACACGCATCATCCGCCCGCAACGACCGCACCGCATCAAGCCAGTCAGGAGTGCGCGACCCCCGCGCGCCGATTTGCGCGAGCAGTTCTTCTTCATGTGTGCGTTTTCCAGCAGCAGCGTCTGATTGTCTTCATACTCCTGCCAACTGATGTAGCCGGGATGATTGTCGCGCAGGAGAAAAGCCTTCGTGCGTCAATCTGGCCGCGTAAACGCGTGAAAACTCGCCATAGGGGCCGTGGATCAGCTTCCGATACAGTGTACTGCGTTGCAAATAATCACTTGCATTCATGTGTTCTCTCCTTCGCGCCAATCGCGACGGAGAGACCCTAATCTATGCCGTCCCAGCTGCGGCTAAACCATGAAAAACGCTGGCGGAAACGCGCCAGCTCGGCATAGTTCGGCGGTCGGCATAAACGTGCAAGCTGAACGACGTCGAGCCGCTCGGCTTGCGGATTCCGAGGTCATCGCGCGCACCATTCCGATTTGATCGCGCGCAGCATTCCGAGAATTACCCGCGCAGCATTCCGATACGATCGCGCCCAGTTTGGAGTTAGGAGAACCTGATCCTTGGGGCATCCTCCGGTCTGGCAACGACCGGAGGAATGGATGCCGACGAGGAGGGTTAAGATGCGCCACGTACGCGAGATTTTGCGTTTGAGCCTGGAAGCAGGGCTATCGACGCGCGCGATTGGCGAGCGTGCCGGGGCCGGGGCGACGACGGTCCGGGATATGCTGAAGCGGTTTGCACACTCCGGGCTGAACTGGCCGGTCCCGGCCGAGATGAGCGACGCCGACCTGGAAGCTTGTCTGTACGGCTTACCTGGGGTGAAGCCCGGCCGGCGCAAGCAGCCGGAACCGGACTGGTCGGCGGTGGCACGCGAGCTGAAACGCAAGCATGTGACGCTGCAGGTTCTGTGGGAAGAATATATCGCCGTGCACCCGGATGGTTATCGCTACAGCCGTTGGTGTGACCTGTTCCGGAGCTGGGAAGGCCGCCTGCCTCTGACGACGCGGCAGAGCCACGCGGGGGTGAGAAGATGTTTGTCGACTACGCCGGCGACACGGTGCCGGTTGTGGTCGACCGCCGGACCGGTGAGGTGCGCGATGCCCATCTGTTTGTGGCGGTGCTCGGCGGATCGAGCTTGTCATTTGCCTGCGCGACGTGGACCGAGCAGTTCGCGGACTGGATTGAAGCGCACAATAGCGCCTTCGCCTTCTTCGGCGGCGTGGCCCATCTTGTGGTGTGCGATTACGTGCCCGGGCACGTAATCGGGGTTTTGTGTCTCGAACGGTTATGTGCCCTGAGAGGCAGAAGTTCCTGCAATTGAACGGTTTGTTTGTCCCTAGCGGCACATCGCGCAGGCGATGCAACGAGCGCATCTTCCATTTCTCCCTAACCCAGAATGGAGGTTGCCATGTTGGAACGCTTTTTCGTCAAGCCGCAGACAGTCGATCGGATTATGGATTGCTGGCTTGGGCCCCAGATCGATGAGTATGTAACGGCCTTATGCGACCGGGGCTACGCGCCTCGGAGCATTTATCGCCGAGTTCCGGTCCTGACGAAGTTTGCAGCGTTCACCGCGGCCCACAATGTCGACCAGATCAAACGAACCGAGGTGCTCATCGAGCCATTCATCGACGATTGGTTGTTCACTCGTCGTGGCGACCGATCCGCTGAAGCGTGTCGACGCGATCGCAACTTCGTCGGGGGCGTTGTGCGGCATTTCTTCAGCCAGGTCGTCTCGAAGTCGGATAACACCAGCCATAGAACAGCCTGGCCGATCCCATTCGCTACCCAGGTGGTCGGGATTCTTTGATTACCTTCGCGAAGAGCGGGGCCTGCGTGCGAGCTCCATTCATCACTACCGGCACTATCTGCGTGGGTTCGAGCGATATCTCAGGGATGTTGGATGCGAGGTGACCGCGCTTTCGTTGCCAGTGGTGACGGGGTTTGTCACGACGCAGCCTCAGCACTTCGGGCCCATCAATGATCGGTCTCGCAAGCACATTGCGGGTTTTTCTCCGATATGTGCATCGAGAAGGTCTTATCCAACGCGACATCAGCAAGCTCGTCGAGGTGCCCCAGCATTACAGGTTGGCCGACATCCCCCGATCGATCGGTTGGGATTCCGTCCGGAAGATGCTCGACCAAGTCGATCGCCGCACCGTCGTTGGCCGACGCGATTACGCCATGCTGTTGCTAATGATCACATACGGTCTGCGCGCCCGCGAGGTCGCGACGCTGACGCTTGATGACCTCGATTGGAAGCGGGATCGCCTGCATGTGCGCGAGCGCAAGGCCGAGCATAGCACGACCTATCCGCTGGCGGCCATCATCGGCGAGGCGATCGTGGATTATCTCAAGAATGGGCGACCCGAGGTGGCAAGCCGGCTGCTTTTCTGGCGGCACCTGGCGCCGCAATCGGCGCTCACACAGTCCGCGGTATCCGCCACTGCCAGCAAGTATCTTCATCGCGCTGGTATTGCGGTGAGCCGTCCCGGATCACACACTCTCCGTCATGCCTGCGTCCAGCGCCTGGTCGACACGGGTTTTTCGCTCAAGACTATCGGCGACTATGTAGGACATCGGTCCGCCTCCTCAACCATGATCTATGCCAAGGTTCAGGTCGATGGCTTGCGTGAAGTGGCTCTGGGTGATGGGGAGGATCTGTAATGAGAACCCGTCTTCCCGAGCCTTCAAGTCCGATCGCGTCCCACATCGTCGCTTTCCTCCGCCACAAGCGCGCGCTCAACCGACGCTACGACGTCGAAGACAAGGTGCTGCGCATGTTCGACGGCTATCTGAATGCTCAAGGCGTGACGAGCGTAGCCGAGATCACCGCGACATTCCTCGATACGTTTTTTCTCAGTCGTCCACGCACGCGGCCGCGAAGCTTCAACCACCTTGTAGGTGTCGTGGGCCGGCTGTTCGAGTGGATGGTCGAACACGACTTTGTCGATCGCTCTCCAGTCACGATGAAGCCGCGTCGCCGGGGTAATCCAAGACCGCCCTGCATCCTGGATCTGCGGACCGCTCAACAGCTCATCGATCGCGCGGCCAAGCTCCCCGACCGCAGCAACGCCCCGCTCCGCGGCCCCGCTTATGCCACCATCTTCAGCCTGCTGTTCGGGCTTGGTCTGCGCGTCGGCGAAGTTGCGCGCCTGCGTTGGCGGGATGTCGATCGGGATCGTAACGTCCTGACTCTCCGCGAGACGAAGTTTTCCAAGTCAAGGCTCATTCCCATGGGGCCGCAGCTGGCACAGCGCCTTTATGCGTTCACGGCGCTGCGATCACAGCACGTGGTTTCGGTTACCCCCGACACGCCGCTGTTTTCTTTCTTGCAGGGTCGGGCTGTGAACCCCGGCACGATCAGTATCATTTTCCGTTCGCTGGCCGATCAGTTGGACATACCGATCCCGCCGGGAGGAACGCCGGCTCACGTGCATGATCTTCAACACAGCTTTGCGGTCGGGCGACTTCTACGGTGGTATCGCGACGGACATAATCCCACCGACAAACTGGTCAAGCTGTCGACCTTCATGGGTCATGTGGATCCCGCTTCCACCGCCGTCTATCTCACCGTTACCGCCGATCTCCTAGAAGCCGCCGGTCAGCGCTTCGAACGCTTTGCAGCGCCGCTTTCGCGTGGAGGGCGGCCATGAGGACCGTCGGCAGCCTCGTCTATCAGTTCTTCGAACACCATCTCAAAGCCGAGAAGGGTTTGGCGTCCACCTCGATCCGGAGCTACCGCGACGGAATCCGGTTATTTCTCCTGTTCTTGGCCCGAGAGAACCGACGCCCGATCAGCAAGCTAAGGCTGAGCGATCTCAGCGCCGACAATGTGCGGGCCTTTCTCGCCCATCTTGAAGCCGAGCGCGGCAACGGCATCCGAGCACGGAACCACCGGCTCGCAATGCTACACACCTTCTTCGCCTATGCCGGTGGCCAGGAACCTATGGTGCTGCCGGAGGCCGAACGCATCGCCGCCATCCCGAGGAAGCGCGCGCAGCCGGCAGCCACCTATTATCTTGAACGCGATGATGTCGAACGGCTCTTCGACAAACTGCCGCGCGACGGGAAGCTGGCCATCCGCGACAAGGCCCTGCTCATGTTCCTGTACAATACTGGTGCCCGCGCAACGGAAGTCATCGGACTGATCGTCGATCAGCTGGTTTTGACCTCCTCGCCGCGGGTGAACCTGCACGGCAAGGGCGATAAGTGGCGGACCTGCCCACTATGGCCCGAGACCGCTCGCCTGCTTGGCGAGATGCTGCGTGACCGACGCCAGCCATCCATGCCGGAAAGTTCAGTATTCCTAAGCAACGTCGGCAAGCCGCTGACGCGATTCGGCCTGTACAAGCTCGTCCGGCGTCATGGTTCGAACATTCGCATCGGCAACGGACAGAGGTCCATTTCTCCGCATGTTTGGAGACACACGACGGCCGTCCATCTGCTTGAGTCCGGCGTCGACGTGAACGTTATAAGAGGTTGGCTTGGCCACGTCAGCCTGGATACGACCAACCGATATGCCGAGATCAGCATCAGGATGAAGCAGGAGGCGCTGGAGGCCTGTCAGCCGCCTTCGAGTTCTTCGGTGGGACCGCCACGAAGACCAGTCTGTCAAAGCGAGCCAAAACTTCTCGAATGGCTCGCCGACCTCTGATCGTTATGTGCCCCACAATCTGTTGATCCAAGCGGCTTCGACGACGGGGGCACATAACCGTTCGGGACACAAAATCCCGACAATGCGAAGGTCGCGGTGATCAAGGCATGTCACTTCGATCCGATGGTCAACCGCAGCTACACCGACATGGCCCGTCATTACGGCACGGCGGTGCTCCCGGCGCGGCCGAGGAAGCCGCGCGATAAGGCGAAAGTCGAGGCCTGCGTCGGCATTGTCGAACGCTGGGTCCTGGGCCGCTTGCGCAACCGGATCTTCTACAGCCTGGCCGAGGTGAACGCGGCGGTCGCCGAGTGCATAGTTGTAGAAGTTTGGACTTGACATGACAGTTGGTGTCGGAGAGTGGTCAGTTTGGGTCTGTCCGGTAGGTTTAAGCCCCCATCATCTTTTCCCTCGCCAGCGGCGTCGCGTCAACAAAGGTCTGCATGGGGGTCTTCCCAAAACACCAGCGACCCTGATGTGGCCGTTGCTCATTGTAACTCTCGACCCATTCATCCAGGTCGACCTGGAACTCCTCGATCGTGTGATAGATCTTCTTGCGGAAGGCGACCCGGTAGAACTCGTCCAGCATTGTCTTATGGAGGCGTTCAACGATGCCGTTCGTCTGCGGGCTCTTGGCCTTGGTGCGGGTATGGTCCACGTCTTCCACCGCCAAGTAGAGCTCATATTCGTGATGCTCGGGATTGCCGCAATACTCGGTGCCCCTGTCGGTCAGCACCCGGCATAGCTTTATTTCCCGGGTGTCGAAGAAGGGGATCACGCGGTCATTCAGGAGATCGGCCGCGGTGATCGGCGTCTTGCGGTCATAGAGCTTGGCGAAGGCGACCTTCGAGTAGGTGTCGACAAAGGTCTGCTGATAGATCCGGCCGACCCCTTCATGTTGCCGACATAGAAGGTGTCCTGCGCACCGCAATAGCCGGGGCATTCGCTCTCGAACTCGCCATGGGCCTCCTTCTCGGTCTTGGCCTTCTCCAGCGCCGCGAGCTGGCTTTCGGTGAGGATGAGGCCCTCCTGGGCGACCTTCGCCTCCAGCGCCTTGAGGCGCTTCTTCATCGTTTCCAGATCGTGGCGTTGCCACACCCGCGCACGCCGGCCGGCGAGATCGACTGGCCGAGCTTGCGCACCTCGTTGGCGATCCGCGTCTGGCCGAAGGCCGGATGCTCCATCGTCAGCGTGAGGATCACGCCCTCCACCTCCGGCGGCGTCCGATTGGCCAATAGCGGCTTCTTGCGCGTCAACTCCTGCAGCGCAAGCTCACCGCCCGTGTCGTACAGCTCCTTAAAACGATAGAAGCTGTCGCGTGAATAGCCCATCATCTTGCACGCCTGGCTGACATTCCCGAGCTGCTTGGCCAGCTCCAGCAACCCTACCTTGCCACGAATAACTTTCTGGTCCTTGGTCATACTCAGTGCCTTTCTAAACGCTGAGGCCGGGCGCTGCGAACCCTCACCACTCCGCGCCCGGCCTCAGCTCTCGCTTCAGCTGTATGACACTGACTGTCAGATTGAGTCTTAACTTTTACAGCATAGTCGATCTCAACGACACACGGGTGCTTCGCCAGTTCAGCAAAACGCGGCGCCAGCTGTTCGAGGAGATCGACGCGCCGAACCTCAAGCCGCTGCCGGCGGAACGGTGGGTCCACGCTGAATGGAAGCGTTGCCGAGTCGGGCTCGACTACCACATCGCGATCGAGCACCACCATTACTCGGTGCCCTGGCGTTACGCCCGCCGCGAGGTCGAGGCTCGAATTACCGCACGCACCGTCGAAATCTTCCTCGATGGCGAACGCATTGGCGCGCACATGCGTGGCAGCGGCAACGGGCGGCATACGACGATCCCCGAACATATGCCGTCCAGCCATCGACGCTACCGTGAATGGACGCCCGTGAAGATCCGGGAGGAAGCGGCGCGGATCGGTCCGATGCTGTCGTTGCTGGTTGAAAAGATCATCGAGGATCGGCCGCATCCCGAGCAGGGCTACCGTTCATGCCTCGGCATCATCGGGCTGGAGAGGCGCTTCGGCGCCGAACGCCTGGAAGCGGCCGCGCGGCGCGCGCTGGAGATCCAGGCGCGCAACTATCCCTCGGTCAAATCGATCCTCGAGAAGGGGCTCGACAAGGTTCCGGTGCGCGAAGCCCCGGACCACACGCCGATCTTCCACACCAACATCCGGGGCTCCGGATATTACCACTGAAAGGACTGCAATGCTCAAACATCCGACACTCGAACTGCTGGGGCAACTCGGTCTGGCAGGCATGACGCATGCGTTCATCGAACTGGAAAGCAACAGCGATGCCGCTAACCTCAGCCACGCCGAATGGCTTGCTCTGCTCCTCGATCACGAGGCGACCTACCGCAATGACCGGCGCCTTGCGCTTCGCCTTCGTCATGCGCGGCTACGCCACCATGCCGTGCCCGAGGATGTCGATTACCGTGCTGCGCGTGGTCTCGATCGCCGGCTGTTCGACAGGCTGCTCAAGGGTGACTGGATCGCCGCCCATGAGAGCTTGGCCATCGTCGGGCCGGCCGGGGTCGGGAAGAGCTGGTTGGCCTGCGCCATCGGTCACAAGGCTTGCCGTGACAACCGTTCGGTCCTCTACACCCGACTGCCGCGGCTCATCGATGACCTGTCCCTGGCCAAGGGCGACGGCCGCATCGCCGCGCGCATGAAAAGCCTCGCCAGGGTTGATCTCCTCATCCTCGACGATTGGGGCCTCGAACCGCTCGACGGCAATGCCCGTCACCACCTGCTCGAAATCCTCGAAGACCGGTACGGACATCGCTCAACACTGGTGACCAGCCAACTCCCGGTGGCCCGCTGGTTCGATCTGATCGGGGATCCCACCTACGCCGATGCCATCCTCGACCGCCTCGTTCACAACGCTCACCGGCTCGAACTCAGCGGCGAATCCATGCGCAGATCCATCATCTCCGCTGCCGCTTGACCGAACCGCAAATGCAGTGACATCTTCCCCGACGATCAGGTGCTCCACCTGCGCGCGATCACTGCGCGCCATCCTCGGAATCCGCACTCGGCTACCTCGCCGACGTCCTCACCAGGATCGTCAACGGCCACCCGAACAGCCAGATCGACGATCTCCTGCCTTGGGTCTACATCGCCGCTCCCAAGCTCAAGGCCGTGGCCTGAGAACACCCGCTTACGAAGTTTTAACGGATATTAACTTTTCGGTCGCGCAACGATGTTCATCGTCATCATCGATAGCGCGCGACAAATCCGTCGCTAATCGGCGGATATTGCGTAACCGCCCATCCGGCAGGCGGATGACAACAAAGGCAGGTCCGCGCCCCGACCGAAGTGATGCCACCTCAAACCGCTGTCCACAGAGCGCGTGTCGACGGTAGTGAGACACCAGCCGATCAATGACAGGGGCATCCTACTCTGCTTGGCTCGCCAAAAACACTGTCCCGTTCGCCCGCGGAGCGGGTTGGAGGTGACCTGTTTGACGCCGTTGCGACTGAAGAGCTTGTTCTCGGTCGCGTCGTCGGTCAGTTCGCTCCGCAATGGCCAGCTCAATTCAACCGCCGCTGCGCGCTGCAGATTATCCTGCACTGTACTGCGCACTATTCCCAACACGACGGCAATCTCGCGAAAGGTCGTCCTGCTTCCGGCGCAGCATTTGTCTCGATTGTCTCATAGTTCATCGCGATAATGCCAAAGTTGCTGACCCGGGAGGTAATCTTCAGTGCGGAAAACTGCCCGACTTTTGATTGGAATGGTCAGGTCGGAATCCGCACATCGACTTTGTCAGCAACGCTACATTCGAACTTGGTTGCAAAATCACAGCACAAATGGTGGCCACCCTGACCAGTGTCGTGCCCGTCTATTGTAGAACAAACTCTGCGCGCATCTATGATTTTGACCCGCCTATTAACGATCACGTAATTCTCGGACGCCGGACGCCGGACGGCGAGGTCGAGGGCGCCGCGTGGCCTCGGGTTGAACGCAGGCCGCGCAGATGTGGCCAGCCAGTGCATCAAGCGACGCCTCGTGCTCCTTCAGAATCCCGATGATGTTCGTCTGTGAAACAGCTGCGCTTCATTCTCTGGTCCTCACAATTGGCCAACCTCCTTCCGGAATGGGTTGAATGAGGCATCAATTCCGCTCCCCTGCATAAGACTCCCGCGGAGAAGCCGGGCAGCCGACACTTGGTATCGGAGCTTGTCGAGTCCGCGACACGGTGGCGTTCGGCCCGGCTTCCTCCTGCACTCGCATTTAAGCCATTGAACAAGGAGCAGAAAAGTTTTCTCTGGGCCTTTTATATTTTAGTTGGCACGATTTTTGAGAGCCTCTCATCGTGCGGGGGCAGGAGCTATCGGACCGCCATTCATGTGGTGGTGAGATCACGATCGATCGAACGAAGGGAGCGATAGCAACATGTCAGGTCTGCGACAGATCGCGCCCTCTGGGAAAGGAGATATCGGCAAATCCACCGCGTCCCAAAATAGACTCAGCGTCCCCTCAGACGTCGGGCAAAAGATCTTAGTCGTTAGATGCGGCCCGAAGACCGGATCCGCCCTAATCCTGCACCTGAAGGCACAGGATGCCGTCCTCCATCTCGCCGCGCGCGATCACACTAAATGGTCGGTATATTCCTGGCCGCAGCGGGCATCTACCGGTCCGACTTCGAGACCCGTCTTCATGTTCATCGTACTCTATTCCCAAGCAAGGAGCCAAAATATGTGCGGCATCTGTGGATGGATTGATTTCGATCGTGACCTAGGAAGTCCCGAGGCGCGAAGGGAGCTGGCCGACATGACGGCCACCATGGCTTATCGTGGTCCGGACGATGAGGGGACTTGGATCGACGGTCCTGCGGCACTGGGACACCGCCGCCTAGCGATCATCGATATCCAAGGCGGTCGCCAGCCGATGATACACCAGGAGGACGGCCGACCGGCGTTGGTGCTCATTTACACGGGCGAGGCTTACAACTACCGCGAGCTGCGTCAACGGCTTGCCGTGCTAGGCCATCGGTTCGACACGAGCAGTGACACCGAGGTGGTGCTGCGCGCCCACCGCGAATGGGGCCACCGCGACCCCTGCAGCGCCGTGAGCGAAATCAACGGGATGTTCGCCTACGCACTCTGGGACACCGGCAAGCGCGAACTGCTTCTCATACGCGACCGGCTCGGCATAAAGCCGCTTTACTACTACCCCACCGAGCACGGAGTGTTGTTCGGCTCCGAGCCAAAGGCGATCCTCGCCAACAGTCTCGCGGAACGGGCCATGGACGCCGATGGGCTTCGTCGCACTCTGTGCTCCATCGCTGACCCGTACAACACCGGGTTCCGCGGCATGCGTGAGGTACGGCCCGGCCACATCGTCCGCGTGACCCGCGACAGCATCCAGCAGATGAGCTACTGGCAGCTCACCGACAGTGGGCACACCGACGACGTGCCTACCACCGTTCGGCGCGTCCGCGAATTGCTCGAGGACACGATTCAGCGGCAGCTCATCGCCGACGTGCCGCTGTGCACGCTTTTGTCGGGCGGCCTTGATTCCTCGGCCTTGACCGCACTGGCCGCGCGCTTCAGCGACAAACGGATTCGGTCCTTCGCCCTTGACTTCGTCGGTTACACCGACAACTTTACCCCCGGCCCGAACCGCCCCACACCCGACAAGCCGTATGTGCAGGAGGTCGCGAAGTTCCTTGGTACCGACCACACGGACATCACGTTGTCCGCGGACGAACTCATGAACCCGAACGTGCGTGCCGCCACTCTCCAGGCCCGCGACCTGCCGTTGACCACGGGCAACATTGATAGCTCGCTCTACCTGCTGTTCCGGGCCATCGGGCAACACTCTACGGTGGCTCTGTCTGGGGAGGCGGCCGACGAGCTTTTCGGCGGCTACTCGTCGTTTCACGATCCAGCGCAAGTCCAGGCCGACACGTTTCCTTGGATCGAAGACAGCGACGATATCATACGGCGGTCCCTAGACCCCGGCCTCGTCGAGAAACTCGACCTACCTGGCCACCTCGACGAGCAATACCGCAGGGCACTTGCGGAAGTACCGGCACTGACCGGGCCGGCCTCGGCCGATCCGCACGAGCGTCGAATGCGCGAGGTCTGCTATCTCTTTCTCACGCGTTACCTGCCGATGCTGCTCGACCGCAAGGACCGGATGAGCATGGCTTTCGGTCTCGAGGTGCGGGTCCCCTACTGCGACCACCGCCTCGTTGAGTACGTGTTCGGCACCCCATGGGCCCACAAGACTTTCGACAGGCGCGAGAAGAGCCTGCTGCGAGCCGCAACAGCGGAGTTGCTGCCGCAGTCGGTGGTGCAGCGTGTCAAGAGCGCGATTCCGGCTATCCAGGATCCGACCTACCACAGAATGCAGCGCAGCCGGTTCACAGCGCTGCTGAATGACCGCAATGCGGCAGTGGCACCGCTGCTGTCCGTCGACAGGTCCCGCGCGTTACTCGATGCGACCGACAACCTCAGGGGGATAGAGCGTATCTTGGCCCTCCAAGATTTCCTGACCGAGTACAACGTGAGTTTCACGGCTTGAGACGGCGGAACACGCAGGAGGACAGCAAAGGGGGTTCGGGCGCCCGATACGGCCTGGCCTCATCCCGAACTTTCGGGATTGCATATCCATTACGCAGCACACCAATGCACAGGAGTCTCCGCAATGATACCCGGACCTTGTATTTCAACTCGGGGCACCCGAACCGCATGAACCGAGTGTTTGCGATTCCGGGTCCACGCATGAGGTCGGCACGTGCCGCGTTGAAGGTTCGCACACCTGGACAGTATTGGCGTTGCCTCCGTTGAAACGCTGCTACTCCGAAGCGCAGCAGTGGACGGATGCTTCATGTTTGTGCCGTCGTCGACAACGAATTCCAGACGGTTCGCGATCCGTATGAGTCAAAGTGCGAAACGGACACGTCTGCCCACTAGGCTATTGGACACGCACTCAAAGTCTTTGGATCGAGAATTAAGCTCGGGCGATATCGCTGTCGCGCCATACGACCCGACGCTTCCAAGGAATTTCCACACGTCTGCTGCCACGCGGACGTCACCGACACCTACTGGTACCTGCAGATCGATGCGCCGCCAGCGCACACGCCATCAATCCCACGTCCGGCCCCGTCTCGAGGATTTGCGCCAGTTCGGGCCTTCTGTTCCGGCGACAGGCGCGGCGTGGGTCCGCCATACCAGGCATCCTTCAGACATCAGGACCATCCTCGTTGAAGCGATGCACCCGCCCCGCAGCATCTGGCGGTCCATGCCGCCGATCCGTGCAGCATTCTCATTCCGTCCATGACCCCAGCCAGCGACAACAAGCGCCTGCTCTGGTTGACGTACTTTGCCGTCTTCGCCAATTGCCCGAAGCGCCACAGCCGAATAATTAGTCCGCATCTTCACCGCTCATCCCGTCGCCCGAATTCTCCTCGCGACAAGGAGTCTCGGCTCAATCGAGGCGGATATCCCTAGAGCACGTCCTGTTTAATCCGGTTCATATCCTGCGGCTTTGAAGTAATTGGCACATTCGGCTGGGGGAAGAGGTCGACGACCGCGCCGACCGCGTCCCACAGAGCCTTGATGGTTCTCTCGGCCTTTGCTCGCAGCAGCGCCTTGAGTTTGGCGAAGGCGTTCTCAATCGGATTGAAGTCGGGACTGTAGGGCGGCAGGTAGAGCAGGCTCGCGCCTGCGGCCTCAATCGCGTCGCGCACGCCGGCGGCCTTGTGGGCGGGCAGGTTGTCCATGACGACTACGTCGCCCTCTGACAACGTCGGGACCAGCACCTGCTCGACATAGGCCAGGAACACGTTGCCGTTCATAGCGCCGTCGTAGACGAAGGGCGCAGTCATGCCCGTCAGCCGCAGCGCTCCGGTGAAGGTCGTGGTCTTCCAGTGGCCATGCGGCACGCCGGCCCGGCAGCGCTCGCCGCGCGGCGCTCTTCCACGCAGGCGGGCCATCTTTGTGGAGAGGCCGGTCTCGTCGATGAACACGAGCTTCGCCGGATCGAGATCGAGCTGGCCGTCGAACCAGTCCCGGCGCCGCTTCAGCACGTCGGGGCGATCCTGCTCCAGTGCGTGCGCGGACTTTTTTTGAATGTCCAGCCGTGGCCGCGAAGCCAGGCGCTCAAGGCGCTGCGGCTGATCCGCACCGACTGCTCGGCGACGAGCCGCTCCACCATCTCGTTCAGCGTGATGTCCTTGCGTTCCTCGATCAGCCCGACGATGAAGACTTCATGCGCATCGAGGCTGGAGGCGCGGCGGCGGCCCTGCGGGCGTGGTGCCAGTTCGCCGATCTTCGCCCGCGCAATCCAGCGGATCGCGCTGGACACTCCCACGCCGAACCGCACCGCCGCTTGCCGCGCCGACATTCCCTCGTCCGAAGCCTTCAAAACCCGCGATCGAAGATCCCCGCTCAATGCTCTTCCCATCGTCCACCTCCATCGAGGTGGATGTTGAATCAGCACAAGACGCAGCTGTCACATCACAATCGATTCATCGATCACAGGACGTGCTCTAGAGAGTCAGCTCTCAGAACCTTTGGTATGAGTACTTCTTCCACTCGACCTGGGCTCGGAAAGTCTGGCCTTTTCAAAGCCGTTCTCGACTACGTACATCGTCTACGCTTCGCGCTGGATATTCAGCAGATATACGAGGGAAAGAGCCCACCCTTCCAGTCGAAGTCCAGCTCATTGAAGGACGCCATCTCCGGGCGGGATTTTATCCCACGGGCGAGGTGTTGCCAGGGCGCCGCCGCGCGGCACCGGCTGACCGGACCGGGGCTATAGATTTCGCATCTCTCTGATCGCGATCTCGATCGCTTTTGCCATGCTAAGGACGCGGCGGTCTTCTCCGTTTTTAGCAATAACAAGAAGGCCAACTGGCAACTGATCCTGGGCCTGGCATGGCATTGTCGCGGCACAGCAGTCGAAGAAGTTCGCTATCTCGTTGTTGCGACCGATCAGGAATTCGATCCGCTTCGCCTGATCTTCATTGGCCAGATCCGAGATTCGCGGTGCGAGTATGGGTACGGTAGGCATCAGAACAGCGTGGAAGCGAGCCATCCGATCGTGTGAGGCGTTCACCATTGACTCTCGAAGATTGAGAGCCTCACTTCGATCGCGGGCCGAGACGGAGGCGCCCGAAAGGATGATCCGGGCGACCTCGGCATCAAAATCTGCCAGGCATTCCTCGACCAAACGGCCGTGCACAGCGTATGTCTCGCTGTGCGAAATCACAGGATAGGCGTCGCGCCAAACACCTGGCTCGATCTCGGGCCAGGAGAACTCAAGAACGGTCGCGCCTGCATCTGAGAGGTATTTCAGCGTGGCATTAAAGTCGGCGGCAACTTCCGGATCAAGATCGTCAAGGACCACGTTCGTCGGCACGCCGAATGACAGCCCACGCAGCGGCAGCTCTGAAAGCAGGCGCCACGGCGCATCAGTCAGAACGGCGTCGATTATGGCACACGATTCAATTGATCTGGCAATCGGACCGATGGTGTCAAATGTGGTAGAAAGAGGTGTCACGCCCTGACCGGGCACACGTCCCTCCGAGGGCTTGAAACCCACTAGGCCACAAAGTGCTGCGGGCCCCCGGATAGAGCCGCCGGTATCGGTGCCTAGCGCTGCGACTACGCTGCCCTCGGCTACGCTGGCCGCCGAGCCGGATGAAGATCCACCCACTAACCGATCGGGGGCGCAGGGATTGCGCGGCGTACCAAATTCACGGTTTTCGCCCGTGTTCGCAAACGCAAATTCTGACATGTTCGTTTTGCCGATGATAACTGCACCCGCCGAGCGTAGTCGGGCCACACATGTGGCATCTCGCACCGCCGGCGCGGCATGAGAGAGCGCGGGAGATCCTGCCTGTGTGATGTCTCCCCGCGCATCACAGTTGTCCTTGATGGCGATGGGAAGACCCGCGAGCAGCGATGGAGGTAATGTGCCGGCCGCCACGAGAGAGTCCTCCCAAGCCGCAGATGCTGTCGCCTGCTCAGTCCAGATGCGGGTGAATGCTGAACTTCCCCTTTGGCGAAGAGCCGTTGCCCGCGCGAGAGACCTCTTCACTAGGTCAGATGACGTAACCAGTCCTAGGGCGCGCCAACCTGCAAGTGCCTCTACAGTGTCTGCAGATCCAAACCCCTGCGGGAGATGCCCTTCACAGGCCATGTCCGCAATCGCTGGATCATCGACGTGGCGCTCTCCGGCTGGTACACCCTCCTCGCGTACAGTGCGCATCATGAATATCCATTAACTCGAAATTTGAGGAGGAAACGAGCAGCTTGCAACTCTGCAGCAAGGTTAGCCATCATCTTCGGGAGCTTAACCATGATGCTACCGTCAGAGGCACTCCAGTTCTCGATCACGCCGAAGTAGACGACGACAGTTTTGGTATAATGTTTGCGAGGAAGTACTAACCGCCCCCCCATGGCAGAACCAAGTGTCGTCGGTTACCATTTGGCGGCTATATAGTCAATGCCGGTCGAATTTCCCAAAAGTGCCGAAGTAAAACTCCTCAGTTCCGCCGCTCAGGCTGTCGCGGAGGGTGTCATTTTTCGGTGGCCGGCCGCGCGGCCGCGATGGTGGTATTTGCGCCGATGGGCGACATCGGTCGGTCCCGACCTAGTGAGTTTTCGGACCGGCATTCAACTTCAGTGCAACAGTAGGAACTAGTTGCCGCCAGGTACCAAAAATGGCGCCGGCGGGACCGGGATCGGCGCCGGCCGGCAAAGCTGCCAGGCGTCGCGCAGGGCGGCTTCATCCTCGGCGTGGCTGGCGAGCCGCATGCTGGCGGCGGCGCATTTCAGCGCCAGCCGCTGGCGCCAGGCGCCGGCCCAGGCCGGCTGCGCCCGGGCGAGGGTATCGAGCGAAGCCAAGGCGGCGCCAGCCTGGAAGGCCGCGTCGGCGTCGGTTGCGCTGCCGCCGCCGGCAAGCGCCCAGGCCGGAACGGCGGGCGGCGCGGCGGAGCTGGCGGTCGCGGGATCGAGGCGAATCATGCTTTCGAGGGTAAAGCGTCCGTGCGCTTTGTGCCACGATTTTCGGCGCAAAACGCACAGCTTGTCGGAACAGAAAAACGAATGATAATGTTGCCTTATCGTTCTTTTTGCTCTTTATATTGAAAATGGCCCAAAACGTCGATCAAAAGCCCGAAAACCACCTCGCGCGACCTTCCGGACAGCTCTACAGCACGGCGCCGGCGGATGACATTCCGGACGCGCGGCCGTCGGCGGAGAACGCGGCGCCTGGCACCGATGATCTCCCCGACATCATCGACGTCGTGCTCGAGATGGGGCGCGCGCCGGAAGAGCCGCAGGCGAAAGCTCAAGCCCCCTCCCCTTCTCTTCCGGCCGCTTCTACTCCGCGCCTGCCGGGTCATCTCGCGGCGCTGGCCGATCGCGGCGCGTGGTTATGTCGAGGCGGCGAGTTCCGCCAATACGCGTCGCGCCTATGCATCCGACTGGAAGCATTTTTCGAGCTGGTGCTGCCGGCAAGGGGTTGAACCGTTGCCACTACGCCGCCTGTCCTCACTCTCGTGGAACTATGCGCAGCGCGGGCTGCCGCTTGATCGCAAGGATCGGCACATCGCCACCGTGATGGCCGGCACCCGCAACAAGCACGCCGCCCCGCCGCGCCAGAAGGAAGCGATCCTGCCCGAGGATCTGATCGCCATGCTGGAAACGCTCGACCGCGGAACCTTACGCGGCTTGCGCGACCGCGCCATGCTGCTCCTCGGCTTTGCCGGCGGCCTGCGCCGCTCCGAGATCGTGGCTTTGGACATCGACCGCGACCAGACCGAGGACGGCCGCGGCTGGATCGAGATCCTCGACAAGGGCATGCTCGTTTCCCTTCGCGGCAAGACCGGCTGGCGGGAGGTCGAAGTCGGGCGCGGCTCGTCCGATGCCCTGCCCGGTTGTCGCGGTGCAGACCTGGCTCAAGCTCGCCGGTATCGCGCACGGACCGCTGTTCCGGCGCGTCACCGGCCAGGGCAAGGCGGTCGGCGCCGATCGGCTCGACGACCAGGAGGTTGCACGCCTGGTCAAGCGGACCGCGCTGGCGGCCGGCGTGCGCGGCGACCTGCCGGAAGGCGAACGCCGAAAGCTGTTTTCCGGCCATTCGCTGCGCGCTGGCCTCGCCTCCTCGACTGAAGTCGATGAGCGCTATGTGCAAAAGCAACTTGGCCATGCTTCGGCCGAAATGACGCGCAGATATCAGCGGCGGCGTGACCGCTTCCGGGTCAATCTCACCAAGGCGTCCGGGCTCTGAAAAGCTCCCCTCCCCTCCCAGGGTTGATCCGCTGGGTGAGGCGGTCAGGTCCTTTGAGGTCTCGACAACGCCTCATCGAGCACAGCGAGCGCTGCGTCCAGACTGTCGGCGGCCGACGCTTCGTAGTCAGGCATGATCATCAGCTGCGCGATCGCGCGGCTGACGAATTCCGGGTTGAGCTTTTCCATCCGTTGTCTGGTGCGAGCGACTTGTTCTGGGAGCGCACGCAGAGCGTTGACGACCTCGTCCAATTGCGACCGGGCTGCGGCGGCGATGTCGAAGATGTCGCGCGGTTTGGCTTCCGATCCCCGGAAATAGACCTTCTTGGCGATAATTTCCGGAATGGTTTCTAGACGCACCGTCCTGCCTTCCACCATGCGGGTCTCGAACGGCGTCGTTGTTAGCGCTCCGGCAACGATGAAGTCGATTTCGCCAATTCCCTCGAAGGCGAACTTCTGAAACCGAAGCCCGTCACCCAGATAGTTGGATGGCATCGTTCCGAAGTGCAGATGGCTTCTGGAGGGGTCAATGAATCCGAGCAATTGAGGGTCGTCGAGGAAGATATCGATGTCATGGCTTTCGCGATGGCCGATCTGGATCATCATCGCCGTTCCGCCACCAAATGACCATTCAAAGTCATCGCCCCCAGCATTCTCGCGAAGCTGATCGATCAGGTCGATAGTGATGCGAAAAAGCCGCCGCCATTCGGACGGGCGTCGGCTATCATGTCCAGCCATTACGCGGCGAGCGGGTAGCTCTCGCCGGACCAGGCAGAGAACTTGGCGGCAAAAGCCTTCAGGTCGTTGACCGCGATGTGGTGCGCGTTTGCGAACTCGACTTGCTGGGCGAGAGGGACCTCGCCGAGAAAGGCGCTGACATGACCGGGATGCTGCTTGGCCAGTTCGATATCAGCAAGGCAATGCGCCAGCGCCGCGTCGTCCAGTTGATCACTGTAGGGCGCGTTCACCGTCGTCAGTACTGAACCCAGATGCTTGCTCATAATGCGTGCAAGATAGTCGTTTCAGCCTTGTCGCACAAGTTGCCGCCCTCTTCCGCACCCATCGGCGGTCGGCGACGTGAGCGTTGTTTTCGTGACCCAGATCAGCCAGAATCGCCCCTCCAAGATCGCCGACGACGACGCACGGCGTCTCCCTTGACGAAAAAAGCGGGATTTCCCCCCCCGGCCGGAGCCCGAGAATGACCGAGCAAAAACCCGTCCGCCTGCCCGCCCCCGCTTCCGTCGAAACCGTGCTAGCGGGTTTAGAGCCGCAGTCGGCCGACGTCGAACTCTCCCCTGCCCTGAACAAGGCCTTTCCGGGCTTCGTCTTCACCGTCGCGAACATCGACGATCCATACTGGTGCAACCCTCACGACGTTGTCGCTGCCGACGGCACCCGTCTGGGCGACCATCGCGCCTGGTTCGAGCATGAACTGGCCGAGGTCGGCGGTGACCTCAACGCCTTCTGGAATCGGCATCGCCAGAGGGGGGAGAAATTCGCCGAATGGCTCGGCACCACCGCCTTCGCCTTTGCCCCGACCGGTCCCGGCGTCGCCGACTTCGTGCAGATCTCGCTCGGCCGCGAGATCGAGTTTCTGGCCGGCGCGGTGGTCGATCCCGACTATCGCCCCCGCAACGTCGACGACTGTTCGAGCCGACCTGGGTTTTGCGCGGTTCCGCGGTAGAGCCACAACAGCTCGCAGGGCCAGTCTACCGGCTGCGCGGCCGTTCCGGCGGCTGCATCGTCCACATGCAGTTTTTTGGCGCGCCGGACGCGCATCGAACGCGAACTGCGCGAGGCGCAGCGGCCTGAGCTGGAAAACCGGGTCATTCGCGAGGTCGGGCCAGATGGCACGCGCGACATCGCGTTTTTCGACGCCAATCCCGACTGGTTCGATTTCGTGCCGCGCGAAAGCCGCCTTTTTGTTGCCTGGGAGCGATCGAGTGCGGCCGCCGACCGCATCTTTGCTCACTGGACCTTCGACATCCACGACCTCGAGGAACGCGGCCGGCGCGAGATCGGTTGTTATTCCGCGGCCCCTCAAAATGCCGACTGAGCGGCTGCTCGCCGACGAAGGCGTCTCCGTGCACCGGCTGATGGAACGGGTCGAGGCGATCGACACCGAAATCGGTCTGCCCTTCGCCTGGTTCCTTCTGATGACCCACGGCCACTGGGTCGATCCGAATGTCGGTCACGCGATCGCCGAAGGCCTGCGCACGGGCCGGGTGCGGCTACCCGATCAGGACGCCGCCGTTCTGCTCGCTTGGGCGGACAGACCGTATCTGTTTTGAGCGAGCACCATGGACCTGGGGCTCTCGAACCTGCATCAGACGCAAAACTGTGGCGCGCCGACGCGCTTAACACGCGGGATTCGGTGGCTGCCCCTCCCATCGTCGCGCGTTTTTGGTCGGCATCTTGTCCGACGACGATGTCAAGACACTGTGCCATTCCCCCCGTTTGAGGCGGCTGCGCGACGGTAGCTTAGCGTTTCGATTGGAATCGAGAAGTAGAAGCAACACCGGCTTCGCTAGAGTGGGCCTTCGTCGAAGTGGTCTCGCCGAGACGCGATTTGGCATCTGTCCGGGAGCCATCTTCGAGGGGTCTGGCAACGAGCGCTGTCACATTTTCGTTTGGTGAGCGAACTCGACACCATTATTCCGTCCTCTCACTTGGCGTTTATCGTCGGCCACGGGCTGATGAGGCGCTGCGCCGTCTCCTCCGACGAGCTATCAGCTGGAAACGCTTTGGCTTAGCTTCTTCAAGGGAGACAAAAGATGACATGCCGCTTTGCAATGTCGGGTCAGCGCGCGGTCGAGTTTGATCTGCAGATATTTGTCAGAAGATCAGTGTCGCGATCACTTGCTAGGCACCGGTGCGGGTCGCCTCAGGAAGCCGATAAGAATTTGCGCGGGACGCTTGGGTAAGCAGGGATTTGTGCTTGGATAAGCAGTCTTTGTCCGCAGACAAAATCGCCGAATTGTGTAGCATATTCAGGTGCATGAATCACATCATGTGATCCTATCCTGAGACCATTAAGCTTTTGTTAACTTTAAATTTCTTGCCCGGGCGAACGAATCGGACATAATGACGGTTGCTTGGCGCTTTTACGTCAAAAATCGTTTTTAGAGAGTCTCGATCGAATGAACGTGAGTTCGCCCGTTCCTACGAAAACCCCGCTGCTGTTCGAGAAAAGTATCCTCGATCAGGGCGACCAGATATCGAAGAAGTTGCACCTGCTTTCGATGCAGCGCTTCCCTCCCCACGCAAAGAAAAATCTTCGTTCGTTCTCGCTTGCGGAGGTTGCCACATATCTGGGGGTTTCCCAGAGCCATCTGAAGAAACTGCATCTCGAAGGAAAGGGACCGGTGCCTGAAACCTCGACGTCGGGCAGACGCTCGTACACTGCTGAACAGATGCTTGAGCTGCGCCAGTATCTCGACCAGTACGGTCGATCCGACGCCCGCATGTATGTTCCCCATCGGCGACCGCGCGAGAAGCTTCAGATTTTGGCTGTGGTTAATTTCAAGGGGGCAGCGGGAAGACCACTACCGCTGCCCACCTCGCCCAATACCTTGCGCTTACCGGGCACCGTGTCCTAGCTGTCGATCTCGATCCGCAGGCATCGCTTTCTTCGTTGCATGGGTTCCAACCTGAACTCGACCAGACGAAATCGCTTTACGACGCGATTCGTTATGACGACGAGAGGGTGCCTCTCTCGGAAATCATCAAGCCGACGAATTTCCCAGGCTTGGACGTCGTCCCAGCGAACCTAGAGCTGCAGGAATTCGAATACGACACGCCTCTGGCAATGACGGACAAGTCTTCGAATGTGGGCAGGGCGTTTTTCACGCGCATCTCGAAGGCATTGATGGAGGTCGACGATCGCTACGATGTCATAGTTATCGATTGTCCGCCGCAGCTTGGCTACCTGACGATCACCGCACTGACCGCGGCGACCTCAGTGTTGATCACGATCCATCCGCAAATGCTCGATGTTATGAGCATGGGCCAGTTTCTGCTGATGCTCGGGAACATCCTGGAGCCGATCAGGGCGGCCGGTGCGGAGGTGAATCTGGAGTGGTATCGCTATCTTGTTACTCGATACGAACCCACGGATCAGCCGCAAGCGCAGATGGTGGCGTTCCTGCATACGCTGTTCGGCGAATTCATTCTCAAGAACCAGATGCTGAAATCAACGGCGATTTCCGATGCGGGGATTACCAAGCAGACCCTCTACGAAGTCGAAAAGAGTGCGATGACCCGTTCCACATACGAGCGAGCAATGGAAGCCTTGGACGTCGTAAATGGCGAAATCGTAGCTTTGATTCATGAAGCATGGGGGCGTTGACTTTGTCTGCTGACAAAAGCGGATATTTGCCAAATGTATTCAATGGACTACGCCCTATCTGGAGGAAAAAATATGGCACGTAAGAATCTTCTTGCAGGCCTGGTAGAAGCGGAGATCGACGACCGGGCGTCATCAGCCTCCGCTGCGGCATATCCGATCCGCGGCGCGTCAAAATCGATGATCCGCTCAGTCAACGAGTTGGCAAAGCAAGCGGATGCGTATCTTGAGGGCGAGCATGTCGTCGAACTCGACCCAAGCGCAGTCGATGGCTCGTTCGTTTCCGACCGCATGGGCGGCGACGAGGAACAATATCAAGAGCTGCTGGAAGCGATTAGGGAGAGAGGGCAGGATTCTCCCATACTTGTCCGTCCGCATCCGAGCTCAGACGGTCGCTACATGATCGTCTTCGGCCATCGCAGGGTCCGAGTCGCCCGCGAACTGGGACGGAAGGTGAGGGCGGTCGTAAAGGAGATCGACGACAAGACCCATGTAATTGCCCAGGGTCAGGAGAATTCCGCTCGGGCAAACCTCAGTTTCATCGAGAAGGCGATGTTCGCAAAGCGCCTTGAGGATTTGGGGTACGACAGAGATGTGATCTCGTCAGCATTGGCCTCGAACGCCGCTGCGGTCTCGAAGATGGTATCGGTTGTCACCAGAATTCCGGCATCTGTGATCGGTAAGATTGGATCAGCTACGTCTGTAGGCCGCGAGCGGTGGGTTGAGCTGTCTCTGCTCGCCGGCAAGAAATCCGAAGTCGTTAATGCAATCTTGTCCGAACCAGAATTCGGTGAGCTGGAGAGCAACGAACGCTTCGAAAGGTTGCTAGCAGCCTTGAATGCGAAGGGGAAGCCGGTTCGCAAGGTAGCCGTGAAGTCCCAAGCACAGTCCTGGGTCACCGAGGACAAATCAGTCAGCGTCAGCGTCAAGAAGGCAGGCAAGGCCATCACGATCGCCGTGAAGGAGATGGACGGCAGCCGCTTTGGGACGTGGATTTCCGATAATCTGGGCAACCTTTATGAGGCGTTCAGAAAGTCGGAGAAGACATCAATAGGAGACTGAAACCGCAAAAGAAAAAGGCCCCCGAACGTCACCGTCGCGGAAGCCCTTCTCGTCTGTCGCAAGCTGAGAATCGCATTTCCCCGAATCACTGTCAAGAGTCGTGGCGCCGTTTTGGCGAGCAGATTTCTTTTGCCTAATCGAGGGTGAAAGAAAATGGAAACGGGTATTGCAACGACGCCCTTTGGGCGGCGGCCAATGTCGCTTGCCATGCTGGCAGCGCAAAACGAGTCACGTGAGATCCCCAAGGGCAGGGTCGTCGACAAGTGGCAGATCTACCGCAACCTCTGCGAAGGCAAGAGCATCGTCGGCATCGGCGATCGTGCCCTGGCGGTCCTGAATGCGCTGCTATCTTTCTATCCTGACAGTGAGTTGAGTGAGGAGAACGGACTGATCGTCTTTCCCTCGAACGCTCAGCTGTCGCTCAGGGCGCACGGGATGCCCGATGCCACGCTCAGGCGGCACCTGGCAGCTCTTGTGGACTGCGGGCTGATCATCCGTCGGGATAGCCCGAACGGCAAGCGTTACGCCCGCAAGGGCAGAGGAGGGGAGATAGAGGAAGCATTTGGCTTCTCCCTGGCGCCGCTGCTGGCCCGGGCCTACGAATTCGAAGCGGCAGCCGAACGCATTCGCGCCGACACCAGGGCGCTCAGGCTTATGCGGGAGCGGATCACCTTGCACCGCCGTGACATCCACAAGCTGATCGAGGCGGCGCTTGAGGAAGATGTCCCGGGCGACTGGGGAGGCCTGTGGAAGCGTTTCCGCAGCGTTGTGGGGGCAATTCCGCGCCGGGCCTGCATTGCCGAGCTCGAACCAATCGTAGCCGATCTGGCCGCATTACACGACGAAGTGGACAAGCTGCTGGAAATTCATATGAATTTCATGAATCCGAGCGGCAATGACTCTCAAAACGAGCGGCAGCAATCTGATTCAAATACCGACTCTATTTTTGAATTTGAACCTGCTTTAGAGAAAAGCGGGGCGACGGCCGAGCCCAGGACGAGGACCGCGGAGCCCCCAAAAACCTATCCGCTGGGGCTTGTGCTGAAGGCCTGCCCCGAAATTGTGGACTACGCCGTCGCCGGTATCGGTAATTGGCGCGATTTCATGATTACCGTCGCCCAGGTGCGGAGCTACCTTGGCGTCTCGCCGTCAGCGTATGAGGAGGCCTGCCATGCGATGGGCCAGGAAACCGCCGCGATCGTGATTGCCTGCATCCTGCAACGCGCTCAGCACATCAATTCCGCCGGCGGATACCTGCGTGTGCTGACTGACAAGGCCAGGGCAGGGGCGTTTTCGGTCGGACCGATGCTGATGGCGGCGCTGAAGGCGAACGGCGCCACGGCGAGGATGGCGGGGTGAGCACGGGGACGGTCTCAAGGGTCTCGGTATGAAGCTGAAGGACCGGCATCGCGGCGCGAACGGCACTGGCGGAACTCCGCTTGTCCGGACCTTTTCCAAAGGCGGTCCTGCTCAATTCGATCCGGCGCCTCGACGCGCTTATTACCGATCTGCCGGGTGGGATCCGGGGTTCGATTTTCCGCGGTCAGTTGCCTCGGGATCATTGTGGACTTTGTGCCGGGCACTGCCTTCGGGCTCGACATCTCCGTGCAGCGTAAGGGCGGGAGCTTGTTGCACCGTGCGTTCCGCGCAAAACGGCATGCGCGCGCCGCGAGCGACCTGCACCATCATCCGGATCTATATGATCACCCGCGCCGCCCGGCCGAGCGTCCGCTCCGCGTCATTGTAATAGTTCGAAGCCTGCTGGACCGAGTGGTGCTGCGACTGCTGCATGGCTTCCGGCAGCGGAATGCCGCGGCGGGCGGTTTCGGTGAGGTAGCCCGAGCGCAGGCCATGCGCGGAAAAGGCCTGCGGGTCGAGGCCTGCCTCAGCGATGCGGCGCTTCAGGATCAGGTTCACCGCCTGCGGCGTCAGGGCGCGTTTTTCGAGATTGCCCCAACGGTCGATGCCGCGAAACACGGCGCCTTCGCTGATGTTCGCACGCTCCAGCCACTCCCGCAGGACCCGCACCGGACGGCCGACCAGCAACACGAAGGCGTCGCTGTCGGCTTGTGTCGTCTTGGTCCGGCCGAGCCGGATCGACATGCAGGGCAGCTTTTCGCCGTCGAGGTCCTTGGGGTCGAGCGGCACCGGATCCTGTTCGACCAGCTGTTCGAGACGCAGCGCCGAAATTTCGCTGCGACGCCGGCCGCCGGAGGCGAATGCGGTGATGAGGATCGCGCGGTCCCTGACGTCGACAAGACGGTCGCCGGCACAGGCCTTGAGCAGCACGGTCAAAATGTCGGCGGTCACGGCTTTCTTGCTCTTGCGGCCGCGCGGTCGGGCGCTGGCGCGCACGGCAAGCTTTACGGCGCTCTGCAGCCCCAGAGCGTTGAAGTTTCCTTTCAGGCCACGCCATTTGGTTAACGTCGACCAGCTCGACAGCCGCCTGCGAACCGTGCTGGGCGCGTGGGGACCGTCGACTCGCAACAGTTTGGCCGACTTCAACGCCGCGGTCACGTCTTCCGGCATACCGTGCGAAACGTCGGTTTCGCGCCTGGCTCGATCCCATAGATGATGCGCGACGAATTTTAGCAACAGCGCTTCCGGCGCCGGCCAGGGCAGAGGCTCGCCCGTGGACGCTTGGCACCAAGCCTCGAGGTAGCCAAGGTCGGAAGCCAGCGCCCGCAGCGAATTATCGCCGATGCCTTCTTTTGCGAGATGACGCAACGTGGCGATGTCGTCGTCGGTGAGCAATTCGGCCAGGAAATCACGCCGATCGAAGGGCAGCACCGAATCCAGCGCGTCGAGCGCCTCCGCACGGCGCAGCTTTTGGTCGGGTACGGGTTTTGGCAGGCGAAGATCCATGACGGCGGCTCAGAACAGATATTTTTTGTCTGCCCAGGCGAGCAGCACGGCGGCGTCTCGATCGGGCAAACGCACCCGTCCTTGGCGCAGGCCTTCAGCGATCGCATCGCCGACGTCCGGATCGACCCAGTGTCCGTGCGTCATCAGAAAGAACCAGGCGAAGGGCAGGCCCACCTCGGCGTCGATCGCCTCGGTCCGCTCCATCAGGCGGTGAACCGAAATGCCGTCTTCCAACGCCAGCTTCCCGGCCGGCATTTTGAGCGGCCGCGGGATAAAACCGATCTCGCGCCGGCCACGATCTTCGAAATCGTGGATGTCGAAGGCCCAATGGTCAAAAATGCGGTCGGCGCAAGCGCTCGACCGCTGCCAGTCGGCAAAAAAGCGGTTTTCGCGCGGCACAAAATCGAACAAGTCCGGATTGGCGTCGAGGAACGGAGTATCCCGCATGCTGTCGGAGCCGACCTCGCGGATGACACGGTTTTCCAGCTCGGTTCGGCGCGCCTCCCGCTGTTCGCGTTCGATGCGCGCCTGGCGCGCTAGAAAACTGCGCATGTGAACGATGCCGCCGCCAGCGCGGCCGCGCAGCCGGTAGATGGGCCCGGCAAGCACGGGCGCGACCGCATCAGGCTCGCGCCGCACCCAGGACGGGTCCAAAAGATCGTCGGCGCTATAAGGGCGATAATCGGGATCGACCACCGGTCCGGCCAAAACCTCGATCTCGCGGCCGAGCGAGAGCTGGACAAAATCGGCGACGCCGAGGCCGGTGGGCGCGAAGGCGAAGACGCTGGCGCCGCGCCATTCGGTGAACCGGAGGTCGCCGCTTCGGTGTCGGTTCCAGAAGGCAGTGAGGTCGCCGCTCAGGTCGGCCAGCTCGCGCTCGACCCAGGCGCGATGGTCGCCAATGCGCGTGCCACCGGGGGACAAAACGGTGCGGGCGTCGCCGCGCCAGTAAAAATCGTCGATCGAGGCTGCGGTGAAATCAAAACCGGGAAAGGCGTTGGCAAGAGCAGCGGCGAGCTCGGCGTCGGCCGACACCGGCTCGAGGCTTTTCAGGACGGCTTGGACGGAAGCGGTATCGGGCAGGCGGATCGGCTCTGCGGTCATAGTGGCGTCCCTTGCGCGCGAGGTCGTCCACGCAAGCGGGACGAACCAATCCACTGAACCAGGCAGACGACCAGCGCCGAAACCCTACGGTTCCAGGCCTGTCCAGCGATCCAGGGTGAGGATTTACGCTGTTTGCGGGCTGAGATCAATCACTATCGATAAGCGGTCATTATCGATAGTGATAAGTTCGCCGATGAAACCCACCTACAAGTCAAGTTAAATGGCAGATAGCTGGACTATCGCGAATCAGCTATCGTGAAATCAATGACTTACGACGTCGCCAAGCTGCCTCTGGAAACCCTGGTCGGGCCGGTTGCCCGCGCCACCGAGCTGTTGGCGCGTCTCGACGAGCGGCTGTTCCGCTCTCCCATCCGTGAGGGCTGGATCGAGCGGCAGAATTTTGCTGACGCAACCGCTGCACTTTGGCTCGAGGGCGAGCTCGTCCACCTCGAGGACCTCGTTCTGCACGACGCGCATATGGATGTCCGCGCGCCGACCCACGAACTCACCCGCGCGCATGCCGTCTTGCGCGCCAGACGGCAAATTATTTCCCGCACTGCGGACTGGGCGCTCAGCCGCGAGGGCCTTCGCCAGCTCACCGGCCGCGGCGGGGTGGGACCGGCAGAAGGAGGCCGGGAAGGGGAGGGGAGTTTTGTGCCAGCGCTTGGCGCTGACGAGCCGACCGCCATGGACGAGCCGGATCCCTTGGCTCAAGAGTTGGCGGCGATCGATGCCGTGCTGGAACGGTCGACCAAGGTGTTGGAAGGTGGAACCGCAGCGCCACGCAAGGAGGCGGCGCCAAAAGTCGATCGTCCAGCTCTGGTCTACGATCTTGACTGGGACGAAGATGCCCGGCTGGCCGAGTGGCAGGGTGTGCTCGGCGAAACGCGCCAACTGCCGGTGATCCTGCGCGCGGCGGTTCTCTTCGACACATGGTCCAGCATCGACGTGCTGCAGCATGCGTCCTGGCTGGGGCCGTTGCTGGTTTCGGCACTCCTGAGGCAGGAAGGGCTCGCCGGCTGCCACCTCGCCTCACTGCATCTCGGCGCCAAAAATATCCCAAGAGAGCGCCGTCGGGCCCGCAATCGCGACGACCGACTATTGGCCTGCATCGACGCCGTACACGAGGCCGCGCTGGCGGGATTGAAGGAGCATGATCGCCTGGTGTTGGCAAAAAGCCAGATGGAACGGCGGCTGCGTGAGCGCCGCGCCAGCTCGAAATTGCCGGATCTGGTCGAACTCGTCATGTCGCGTCCGCTCGTCTCCACGGGCATGATCCAAGACCGTCTAAAAGTCTCGAAGCAGGGTGCGCTCAACCTTGTCAGCGAACTCGGCCTGCGCGAGATGACGGGCAGGGGAAGATTTCGGGCGTGGGGGATCGTCTGACCACGTTTCATCGTCCGTGTTAGTCGTCTAGGAAAGAGTTGGGTCGTTTTGGTTTTCGAACACGTCGGGTATGGGGACAAAGTTGAAAAATAAGGCAAAATTCGTGGATGGCCGGCAGCGACTGCTGCTAAATTAGGCGAGCGAATCATTACTTCGTTTACAACTTTGCCGAATCTTGGGGGCGGCGCGTGTCAGAAACGCCATCTATACATGCGTGGATCAGGTTTATCAGAAACTATGGACCGATCCCCACCAACGACAATATGTATGACGAGACAATTCAGCGTGCGCTGCGTCGTCACAAAATTCGGCCGATTACACTCCCCGCGCCACTTCGCGACGAGCTCGTTGAAAATTTTCGCGGCGCCTCTCCAGGGTCCTACATCATAACGGGTACAGCGGGTGATGGAAAAACATATCATTGCCGAGAGGTCTGGATCGAGCTCGGCGGCGATGCGAACCTCTGGAATCAGGGCGACAAGGTTCAGCGTCTGGCTCTTGGCGACGGCCGCTCACTTGTCGTCGTCAAAGATTTGAGCGAACTGCGCGACGACGAAAGTGCGTCGCTTATCGCCGATTTCTCGGCCGACATCGCGAACCCAGCCGCCGCAACATCCTATCTGCTTGCCGCCAATCACGGGCAACTCCTCGAGAAATTCAAATCCGCGCCGAAGACGCCTGAGATCGAACGGGCAAGCCAGGTCGTGGAAGACCTCTTGGTAACGGGCGTGACGAGCGATGCCGGAATTCGTCTCGAGCTGAGAGACCTCAGCCGATCCCCGGCGGCTCAGATGATAACGGCCATCATCGAGGCGATAACCAAGCATGAAGGTTGGGAGGGGTGCGACGCCTGTTCCGCACGCAGCGACGGCGCTATCTGTCCCATCTTCGAAAATCGCCGACGGCTGATGGGCATCGGCCAAGATGATCCCTTCAAGACGCGACTAGCGGCGGTCATTGAACTCAGCGAGCGCAACGGGAGCCATTTTCCGGTACGTCAGCTCCTGGCCTTGATCGCCAACAGCATCCTCGGCCATCCTGACGCCCGGGACGGCTTGATGACATGCGCCGACGTGCCTGCGCTGCAGGATGCCGGGCAGCTCGATCTTGCGAGCATCTACCGCAACATTTTTGGCGAAAACTTGAAGCCGAGCAGGGCGGAGAAGACAGAACTTTTCCGCAAGCTCAACGCGTTCGGGATCGGCGCGGAAACGAGCAATCGGGTTGACAATCTGCTCGTCTATGGCGCCGACGATCCGGCCTATAAGGCCGACTACGATGAACTTGTCGTCTCGGATCCTGTGTACGGAGCGACAGCCGCCTTCGCCAGCGCTCAACGCACCTACCTCGAGGGCGCGGATCTCAATGAACGCACCGCTTTCCTTGGAGCGCTTCGCGCACAACGGCAACGCCTGTTCTTTACGATGCCGGAGTCCAGGATCGACGAGTACGATCTCTGGGATCTCAGCGTGTTTCGTTATGCGGGCCTCTACATCGAAACGGCGCATAAAATCTCAGCCGGACAGGCCGCGCCTCGGCAGGCGGTTAGCATGATCGTCCGAGGGCTCAATCGTATCTTCACGGGGATGTTGGTTCAGAACCAGGATGAGCTCGTGCTTGCGACGTCCGGCAGCTTTTCGCAGTCGAAGCGCAGTCCGTTGCTCGATGAAATCATCTCGGTGCCCCGCGCGAGCGGCGAAGAGGTCAGCATTGTCCCAGACAAAGCCGGCCGAAACTTCGGAGTCTCGGTCAAGCTGGTGCGCGGTGGCGAAATTCCTCCCGTGTTCCTGGCATTGTCGCCGACCAGGTTTGAGTTTCTCGGGCGCGTCGCTGAGGGTGCCCTGCCCAGCAGCTTTTCGCTTGAGTGCCACGAAGATCTACTCGCCTTCAAAGCGCGGCTGCTGCGGGAGACCGAAAACCGCCGCAAGCTCGATGGTGACGATGTGACGGCAGACGGAGAACTCGTTCTGCGGTTTATCGACATCAATTCCGATGGCCGCGCTCAGCCGCGACGCGTGAACGTGCGAGTATGACAATGGAATTTCTTGATCGCCCGACCCAGTTCGAAGAACGCACCGGCCCTGCCTATTGGATCGATGAAGCAATCTGGGGACACCGCCTTCATGACGAGCAATCACCATGGCTGACATTTCTCGAGTTTCTGACGGTGCTCCTGTCGGAGCACCGTGAAGGGCGAGCACTGAGCGAGCAAACCTATAACAGCCTCTCATACAAGCCGCAGCTTCAGCTCCGCCTGCGCAACCTAGTGTTCAACAATCCCCATGTGATGACTGTTCGCGCCGAAGCCGAGTCGGACGACGCGGCATGGTCACTTTGGCTCGATAAGATGGCGGAAACCGCAGGTGGCATCGACAAGCCTGATTTCAGGTACCTTCGCGATCGCTTCGAAACGTTCGATGATTTCGCGGCCGTCTTGAACTTCCTCCAAGGCTCAGCAATCGAAGGGTCAAGCAACAAGCGGTGGAGTTCGAAGTTCGTCTTCCCGTTTGGGCCTCATTCTCTGTTCGAAGACGTCAACGTCAAACCGAACGGCAGCGTCTCGAACGATCGACGGTTCTTCGCCCGCACCGGCGAGATCCTCTACCTCATGTTAAGCAGGAGCAAGCACGCACACGAGCTTCGCCTATTGCTGACGTCACGTTTTCTGGACCAACCGGCGCCCTATGATACGATGGCGCGCGCGCTCCAGGGAGATATCCAGCTCGCCAAGGCAGGGCGCGGGGGTGCTTATCTGCCGTGTTCGCAGCATCCTGTTTTCGATCGCATGGCGGAAGATTGGCTTTCAATCTTAAAGTTGCCCATTCCAGGCCATGACGCAATTCCGCACCTTGTGACCATTGCCGGCCTCAACCTGCTTCTTTATCAACTCGATCGGGCAAGAGAGCTGCTTGATCATTCTCCTGTCGAACTCGTTTGTGAAATCGTCTCGCCAAAAAAGTCCGTTGTGCGGGATCTCTCGGCCGACACCTATCAACACAACAACATGCTGCCGCAACTGGCGATCGAGCGTTTTATCATGCGCATTGCCGAGACGCCGGCCTGGACGGCGGCCGTTGCATCTGACGAACCCGTCTTGAGGGTCAGTGACCTGATGCAGCGCGAGTTCGGATGGCCAGACGGGGACGAAGACGAGACTGTCGGTGATCCAAAGCAACTGCTTGACGAACTGCTCAGAAAGGCCACCACCCGTCACAAACAGCACGTAGGCAAGATTCATGCGACATGGTCGCGGGCAATCGGATTGTCGTCACGTCGATCGAGCCGGCGCGTCCGCTACGCACCAACCGATCGCTTGTTGAAGACCCTCGTCGTGACCTGCGTGGATAACAGGCTTGAATTCAAAGACTTCCTGGCCCGCTTACATCAGCGCTACGGGATCATCATTGGGGATGCGCAGGCACGATCGTTTGTCGATGCCGGGACTGCAGATCAGGAAGACTTTTCGGACAATGCGCATCGCCTTGAAGAGCGATTGGCAAGCCTGGGCCTTCTCAGACGCCTGTCGGACAGCTGCGCCTACGTCGAAAACCCATTCCAGAGAGCGACAACCGAGTGAACCCCTCTGATCTCATTGGCGCCGCCGGCGCGACATCCATCCGTTTGCGTCTTGACGCGCTCTCGCCGGAAGATGGCATAGCGCGATATCTTCTCGATCGTTTGACCGGCGAGCAGGTCGCTGCGATCACGCGGGCCTTGCTCACGGATACGAAAGCCACCGAACTTCTGAACATTGCGTTGCCGCGCAGCCTGGTTTCACCCTTCGGACTTCCGGATAGCGTCATGACGGACGAGCGGATGGTGGCGATCCGGCACGCCGACTACAACCGTCCCGCACTTCTATTCGCCAACACGGATGAAGACCAAGGTGCCTCCCTCGGCGATGTAACCCTGATTGGCGCGAAACAGCTGACGGAAGAGCCGGGACCTTGGGTCGAGGCCGCCGCCGTCGGCCTTGGTCTGAGCGAGAGCCAGATCGCGACCTGGATGGCTGCGTTGAAGGGGCTGACAGCGGCCGATGACTGGACGCTCCACCAGATTGCAACCTATGTCGCCATGACCCGAATGCGTATCGAAACCGATGCGGTGCCGGTCACGGATGCCCTCGGGTGGGCATTGCCGGCCTTGCGCCTGCCGCGCGACAGCGGTTACTTTCTGGGGCTTGGCGAACGCGATCGCGAAGTCCCGCGTCGATGGAAAAAGCTGTTCGAAAAGCTCGTCGCCGAGCGCAAACCTTTGATGGTCAAGCAGCGTCCCAATCGCCAGCTCATCGAAAATGAAGAGCTGAGAGAGCAATTCGCGGAGGTGCGGGACGATATACCGGCGGAGGTCCATCCTGCCATCGATGCTTTCATTGAGGCCGCACCGGGCTGGGGCTTAGAAGCAGAAGCGCTCAGCCTCTTCGAATGGGAGGCTGAGAGCGTTCTTCAGCTGTTTTCCGGGATCAAGCTGAAGAAAACATCGCTCGCCCAAGAGACAATCAATTTCTTCGAGTTCACGTTTCCCGACCGTCTGAGCCCAGGCGACAACGAATACCTCCGCGTTCTCAAAGGCCGATCGCTGAAGGAGACGCGTGAGGACGATCGCGAATTTTTCGAGGCTCATCGGGATGATCTGGCGCAAGACAAGGCTCTCAAGGTCAAGTGGGAGCGCTTCGTCTTCGGCCGCCCGATCGAATGCACCGATTTCCTCGAAGGCCTGCTGCGTGTCATCGAACGTCTCTTTGGCCAAGTGAACCTCGGAGGCGGGTTGCGCACGCTGAGCATTAAGTCAGCCAGGCGATCGCGTAACCAATGGCTCGACCTCAATGCTGACGTTGGCCTGTATTTCGGCCTGCGCTACAGAGGATTACCGGCGCTGTTAGGAGCAGCCGTCGAATGGGACGTGCCCCATCTCTTTAGCTACGAAGAATTGCTCGATCGGGCGAAAGCACGGCAAAAAAAATACCGGCGAAATGAATCGACGGCACGAAGTGCCTTGCAGATCAAATTCGATGTGGCGCTAACGGCTGGACGGGAAAGGGCAACCGTTCAGCTCGTATGGACCGGCCAGCCAGCAGCAATCGGTTTGGAACTGCCGAAAGATCTCGGCCGGCTCATCAAGCGCCCGTTCGGACGCAGCAGCGTTGCGCGTCTCTCGGTTAGTCGAAAGGGCGCCCTCCAGTCGGTATCTCTCAAAGATACGGGAACGCTGCAACCAGCCTTCGGGCAGGATGCCGGAACGCTCATCCCGCGCACGAGCACCGCCATCGACCTTGTGAAGCTCTTCCTAAAACTCTTGAAGGAGGCAAAGGAGGCAGGCCGGATCACCCAGGCGGGCGTTGACGATATTGCTGCGGCGTGGAAGCGATTCGCCACCATGTATACCGCCGCACTTACATCCCTGCAGTCGTCCGGGTACGCGTCTGCCACCCTCATCGCGCAGGCTGACGCTTACGGCGCCCTGCTGAACAGCTTGGCTAAGAATGCCATAGGTGATCTTAACCGCCGTGATATTTGGGAGCCTGTGCTGCGGATCGGGACGATCGAAGTACTCGGGAGCGCGCCGTCAGCCATTGTCGCGCCTTGGCATCCACTGCGCCTGGCTGGCGTCGCGGCTAAGATGCGATCGGTGGCAGGCCTGGCCGACTATCTCTTGTCGGATGTCGAAGTGAACTTCGGCGACTCGCGTCTATTTTTCGGCGATCTCCGCGACGAACTCAGCCATCCGCTCTATCCTGAAGTGGCCGTCGGCTATGACAGCAGCGAACCTGTCCTCCTCACGGAAACAAGCACAGTCAACGACTACAGCTTGGTCGAGCGGCCGGTCCGAGATCCGTCTGAGGCGACCACGGACGTTGACCCATCAGAGGCCGCAAGACAGATCCGCGCTCTGCTCGAACGCTATCTCGACCTGCAGCCGCACGAGCGGTCGAATCTCAGCATCATGCTCTACAATTGCGATGCGGCCGGCTTGCCGCTCGCAACCGTGAGCGCGCTAAGTTCGGTGCAGGACCAGGAGGAAGTCCATTGTAATGTGCTGGTCCGCCATCGCGACCGGGCTCGCTTGTCTGGAGTCTATACCGAGCTGCTTGAACGATCGGAAAACGATCCGGATGCGGTTGTGGTCAGCGAGACATCGCGGAACTTCATGTCCAAGCTGCGTATCGGCGTCATGCTCGACGTCGCGGGCGGATCAAAGTCGGGCGGAGCACGCGAGATAGACGTGGCGTTCCTGCACGACGTTGTGTCCCGTCAATCGCGCGAACAGTGGTTTCCGGTTCCGACTTTGCAAGATAATCCTTCGTTGCTGGAACACGTACCGGCCCGCTGGTCGTACCGCCGGGTCACCGCCGAAGACGAACTCAAGGCGACGAGCTACCTGACGTGCCCACGTCAGCCAGACGTGGGCTGGGCCTATATCGACGCCGTCGCGAACGTTGTTCGGCGCCAGTCGCACGGACCAGACGAGCACTATCTGCCGGCCCGCCAGATCTCGTTTCAGGATGGTGGCCTGAAGGGATGTTCGACGAGGTGCATAAATTGGCGGAGTGGGTCGCCACTTACGACGATCTTCTCGACAAGCGGCAGCTTGCTGCCCAAGGGATCAACGTGATCCGGTATCGTCGCCAACGTACCCACGGCCGCAACATGGTCGTATCGTCGACATCGGAGCTACGGATACTTCACGTGCTGGTCAAGCGGCGGCTTGCCGAACTCTCCTTGGGTCTTGACGACGACCGGCTTGCAGGTCTCGCGCGGCGAATGATCGAAGACGCCAATGCCATATCGGGCGACATCGTTTGCGGGCAGCCAAACGGGGCGTCTCGGCCGGCGAGCTGATCGGTTTGGTGCTGAGCCGGGCCCTGGTCGAAGAGGAGCTTGGTGAGCGCGCAGCCGTTGCCTGGTTCCTCCTCGATGATTACGCGGAATGGCTTGGGCAAAAGGAAGAGGGTATCGCAGACATCCTTGGCATCAGCCTCTCGACAGGCGAGGATGGTCTTCCGAAGCTCAGGGCAATCGTCACCGAAGCGAAGTACGTCGACCAATCCGGTTTGGCGGAGGCGAGCCGCAAGTCACGCAGCCAGTTGCGACAGACCGTTGCCCGTATCGATGACGCCCTGTTTGGCGATCCCGGACGCCTCGATCGCGACCTCTGGCTTTCCAGGATTTCCGATCTGCTGCTGGACGGCACGGCGGCACTGGGGCAGGCAAACCTTCTCGAACGCGTTCGCGACGGCATTCGCCGCGGTGCCGTTCCGATCGATTTGCGCGGTTACTCGCATATTTTCGTTTCCGGCCCCGCGACGGACGGCAGTTCGCCGGGAGAGCAAGATGAGTTGCCGGAAATCCAGATGGGCCTTCAGGAAACCTTCACGCGCGAGGGCCTTCGCAAACTGATCAAGGCTTACGAGGCCAAACAGAGCCTAACCGAACTTCGCGCCCAGCTCGGCGAAAAGCACACGTGGAACTCGGTCAGCTATCGTCATCCGGCGCCTCGGGTGGATTGGACCAAGGCCATCAAAGAAGAGCATTCGATTGCTGCAATCGAACAGCCCATTAGCCACGACTATGATCAGGATGACGACGAGGGCGATCCCGAAGGCGGAATCGTTATCGAGGCCGTGGAACCGGGCACAAACGGTAATCGATCGGTCGCCGCGAGCGGCGATAGCGGCGGCCTGTCTAGCGGGGAAACCATGCCCGCCTCAGTCTCGGCCCAAACCAAGGGCGAAAACCCGACAACCATCTCAACGCCGTCTCTGACGAACACCCAACCGGGTGCCCCAGCGTTGCCGAGTGGCGACACGACTGCTCCGACGCCCGACACATCCTCTCGCGCCGGCGTCGACATCGGCATTGCCGCCCTGATCGAAGCTCGCGCACAGAAAGCGCGCGAAAACTCGGCGGACGAACGGGAATGGTTGGACAGCACGGCACAAAAGCTGCGCTCCGCCCTGCTCGGCTACAATCTCCAGGCCAAGATCGTCGGCACGCGCCTAACGCCAAACGCCGCGCTGATCCGTTTCATGGGGTCGGATCGTCTGCGCGTTCAAGACATCGAAGCGAAACAATCATCGCTTCTGACGACGCATGGGCTTAGGCTGATCTCGATTTCGCCATTGCCGGGCGAGATCGTCGTCGGCGTAGCGCGGCCGCAGCGACAGGTCGTTTCGCTTTGGGATGTTTGGGGCCGACGGGAAATCAATCGCAATGCCGCGGGCGTGAACACGTCCTTCGTGCTCGGCCTAAAGGAACTCGACGGCGAAATCCTCTATCTCAACCTTGGTGGCCCATTCGCCGGCGGGCAACAGCATGAGCCGCACACGCTTGTCGCGGGCGCAACCGGGTCGGGGAAATCCGTGCTGATCCAAGCGCTCCTCCTCGACATCGCTGCGACGAACTCCAGTGATCTGGCGCACATCCACCTGATCGATCCGAAGATGGGTGTCGACTATGCGGCAATCGAGCGGCTGCCGCATCTGCAGGGCGGGGTGATTGTCGACCAAGCGCGGGCGGTCGAGGTCATGGAAGGTCTCGTCACGGAGATGGAGCACCGCTATGAGCTGTTCCGGTCCAAGGGGGCTCGAGACATTCGAGCGTTCAATTTTAAGGTCGAGCGTTCCGAGCGGCTGCCATATGTCTTCCTGGTCCATGACGAGTTTGCGGAATGGATGCTGACGGAAGATTACAAGTCCGCCGTGACATCCAACGTTTCGCGCTTGGGCGTGAAGGCACGCGCCGCCGGCATGTATCTGATCTTCGCGGCGCAACGACCCGATGCGAATGTCATGCCAATGCAGCTACGCGACAACCTTGGTAACAGATTGATCCTGAAGGTTGCGAGTGTTGGAACATCCGAGATCACTCTCGGCGTAAAGGGAGCGGAACAGCTTTTGGGCCTCGGTCACCTTGCGGCAAGGCTAAGCGGCGAGCCAGCAATCATATATGCTCAGGCGCCGTTCCTGTCCGATGAGGATATAGAAGCGGCAGTCGGTGCAATATCAAACTCAGATAGCGCGACGAGCCGATTAACCGATTAAATAAAGGAGACAGAGGGTGGGAACGTGGAACTCAAGTCCGCATCCAATCTCGGACCTAAGGGATTGGAACTCTCTTGGGCGCCTTGAATTGCGGCCTTCCTTTCAGCGGAAGGAAGTTTGGAATCCGGCCGCGCGCATTATGCTTATCGACACCATTCTGAGGCAGGTTCCAATGCCGAAGATGTTTCTTTGGAACGAGGTTCGAAACGAGCACACGCACAGGCAGGTAATTGACGGCCAGCAACGAATCTCAGCAATTTTAGCGTTTTTAAGAGACGAATTCGCTTTAGATGAACCCTACTCGGGGGAATTCTTTGGCAAAAAATTTAGTGAACTTCCGAAAGATGTAAAAGATGGCATTCTACTATACAAGATCGACTACAATGAGGCCACAGGGTTTACCGAGGAGGAAGTAAGGGAGGTATACTCCCGCGTGAACAAGTATTCAATGCCATTGAATAGGCAAGAGTTGCGCCGAGCGGACTTTCCCGGGAGATTCCTTGACCTATCGACGGACCTCTCCATAAACGAATTCCTCGACGCCTCAAGGGTGTTTACCGTCGGCCAGCGAAGGCGAATGGGCGACGTAGAATTCGTGTCCGAGATACTTTCTGGTATGCTTGAGGGGCCGCAAGACAAGAAGGGCGATCTGGACTATTTTTATTCAAGATATGCGGAATGGAAGCCTGAAGAAGAAGCCAAGGTTAAAGAAGCGTTCTTAGCGGTCATACACGACCTAGAAAGCATTTTCGCCGCTGAAAAGTTGCCGTTAGCCAAGACACGTTTTCGGCAGAAGTCGGATTTTTATTCGCTCTTCCTGACGATATATGAATTTCAGAATGCCGGAGATAGCTTGACAGGCAAGGATCTCGAACCACTCAGGGGAGATCTACGAATACTTGACACGAATATCGCGCCCGAGTCTGAAATCGATATCTTGAGCGAGTATGCGATAAAGTGTGTATCGCAGGCCAATAGCGTGTCGAGCCGGTCTTGGCGAAAGAACTTTCTCATGGATGTCTTACAGGGAACTTATCGTGGTAGAAAACCAGACGGCGCCATCCGATCAAAGTTCGAGTCCATCGCCCTCCAGCTGGAAAAAGGCGGCGCCCAAGGCAAGCTTTTTGAAAAGTGCATTGGATGCGGCGAGCCACTGCACACGCATACCGCCGACGGACGGGAATTAGACTGGCCGCTGGATACTCAAGTGTTCCAAATCTCAAACGCTTGTTGGCGGATGCACGGATGCGGGGCGAGGGCCTGAATGGCGTTACTATTCTTTGGCCGCGGCGAAAATTTAGGGAAAGAAACGATTGTTATTCCGGATGAGCTGCGAACGCCGTTCGGAAAGACCTATGAGGTTGGCGAGAGAATCGCTGCTGGTGGAAATGGTGTTGTACATCGGTGTACCGATCTTGGGGATGGTACCGAGTATGCCGTCAAGTTTCTTCTCGATCTACGTACGCATCGGCGCAAGCGGTTCGATCGAGAAAAGACCCTACTTCAGGGTATCCGACATGACCATCTAATCGCATATCAAGATGCAGGGGACATAGATGGTGAGCAGCGGAGGGCGCGTTCATCTCAGCTGATAAAGGATATCCCATTTATTGTCATGATGTTAGCCAATGAACCCCTCTCAGCACTTGTAAAACGGGCTCCTGTTCCGAATGAGATTTTTCTGGCTCAGTTCCGCGGACTCGCACACGGTCTCGGCGAGCTTCATAGAAGGGCTGTCCATCGTGATATCAAGCCGGACAACATTCTGGTGATGGGAGATCGCTGGGTGCTCAGCGACTACGGCTTATGTGACATGTTGGATCTGCCGGTTGAAGAAAGAATGACCCCCGACTGGGAAATCGTCGGTCCGCGGTTTTGGATGTCTCCAGAAGCAAATAACCGTAGCATTGGTAGAGATGACCATATCAACGCGGCATCCGATGTATTTCAGCTGGCATCGGTATTCTGGTTTGTGGTCAACCGTAGTCATCCCACAGGGGTTCTCTCTAAAGAGGACTGGAAGGGACCAGAAACACTGTTCGATCCGATATTCAAGGCACTTCATCACAGCGCTTCCATACGGCCCGCCAACGGCGAGGCTTTCGCGGCCCAGATTGATGAAGCAATTCTAGGGTAATCGATCGCCCCCGATGATCATTTGTGGCAAACAACGCAACTGCCAGCCCCTTCGTCAAGGCCGTACACGTCGTCGATTGTTTCAGTGGTCTTTCCCGACAAGGGATTGATCCGCCGGCCACGCCGCAGCCGCTCCCGGCGTTTCTCGTAATCTGACTTGATCTGTTCGACCCGTTCGGGCGAGATCAGATCCGTCAGGGTTTCCCCTTGGCTCCACGTGAACGGAGAGCCGTCTCGTAGCGCGGTCTTTTCATAATCCACGGCCTCGGCGAAGCGATCTGGATGATGTTCGGCGAGCCGAACCCATTCGATCTTCTGCTGGTAGAAGCAGAATGTGCACCCGGAGCGGGAACGCCATTGATAGTAGGCCGGCTCACCGACGTCTGACTGCTCGAGTATCTCTATGACCCCGGTACGATCGACTCCTGCTTCACGAAGCGGAAGATGGACCCGCATGTTGGGGTGTGTGGCTTGATAGCCCTCGCGGCTTGGCTCATCGGCGCGGATAGCGACGTAGGAGTGGATGATCGTCCCGGTTTCCAGATCCTTTTGCAGCCAATGCTCCATCGGCCGGAGTTTCAGCTGTCGCGTGCACCAGCGGGTGCGGGGGGAGGGGAGAAAATTACCGTACTCGTCCAACCAGAAATCAAAGTCGCGATCGGGGTTAAGCCGCTGGATGCGCCGACCCAGGAAGCCTTCGAGCTTATCAAGGAAGCTATAGACCTCAGGCAGTTCCTTACCGGTGTCCGTGAAGAAATACTCGATCGGCAGCTCTGGATGATGCTGCCGCATGTAAACTGCGAGCGCGGCGCTGTCGCGCCCGCCTGAAAGACCGAGGATATGACGTTCCTCACTCATTGCCTGCCAACCTCATCTTCGCCATCTGCCGCCGTCATCGCGACTGCACGCGCCAGCGCGGCAAGCTGCAGCCGTCCACTCTTGTTTTCTGATCTGAGCGAAGCCACCAGGCGATCAGCGATGCTTGCTGCGGCTACCTTTTCGGTTTCGCTCAATTCGAAGCTGCGCATCAATGGCGGCGTCTTCGGGTCCAGGCCGACGACAAGTGCAAGGGCCTCGGTTTGGGAGCGCCGATCTCGCACGATCGCCAAAGCCTCCAGCTCCCGGAAACGGCGCCCGTATCGCGCAATTTCCGTCAATGCTTCCTGCCGGTCTCTGTCCGACCAGTTCCGGGCGGGGCGATGCAACAAAACGCTGACCGTGCTCTCGATGTCGCCTTTTTCAAGCTCCATCGCTGCGACGCGATCTGCAAAGGCATCGAAATTGTAATCGTTGGTCAGGCCTTTAAGCAGGGATGCGCGTTCAGCAATTCCTGCGAAACTCACGGCATCGATGCCGAGCGCCTTTCCAAGTGCCAGACGCAACTCCTCAAGAAGCGTCGGATAGCTCGCTTCGGCTACTTGAAGGGCATGATAGATGGTCTCCGGAGCGAGCTCGTCACCGAGAGCTGCCGGAAGATCGTCAAACAAGAGACGCTCGGGATCGTCTGCCTTCATCACGATTCCGCGGATTTTCACGGCCAGCGGATCAAGATTGGTGGTGCGCTTCGCGAACTGGGAGAGTTCTTCAAAACGCTGAAAAAGAGCTGCGGCGACGGGCAATGACGCCCCGTGATGGTCGACGCCGAGTAGCTGCGCGAGGCCACTGAGAAACGCGGTTTCGCGCACGGACCGGTCAATCCGCCTCAAACGGAAGATACCAGGCTTCTGTAGAAGCTTGTCAACGACCACGTCATTGATTGCTGTTTGATAGACCCCGTCGACATAGACGGCGACGCTCTCGCGCTTGGCAAGTATGTAGCCAAGCGCCAATACGGGCATCACTCCGGCTTTGATGCCATAGGGCGGCCGAGCCCACTCCGCATAGACAGCATCGAGAGGCTTTTCGCCCGCATGGTCGATTACTTCCCACGCAGGGCGGAGCGATGCTCCCTCTTGGCTATCGTCCGGGTCCGAAAAGCCAAACACGCCGGCCTTGATCTCTTTGTGCAGTCCGAACGGTCGAAGCAAGGTAAGATAGAGGCCGAGCTCTGCTGGATACTGGGTCATCCCCAGCTGCTCATCTCCATGCGAGTTGACCATTGCATGAGCCAGCTCGCGCAAAGCCGCCATCGAGTTCGATGATGGTTTGTCGCGTTGGAGCAACTCGCTTTTGATAATCGGCGCCTTCGAGAAACCGGCGTCGGCGAGTGCACTTGCAACGACCGTTAGCGGTGCGCGAATGGTTTGGCTCGGTTGAGGCGCCAGGTACCAGCTTGCGTTCTCAAATGCCGTCTCGAGCGCCCGATGAAGCTGATCGATGCAGTGGGATTGTCTCGCCGCAATCTCCCGCCTTGCTATTCTGTCGCCCTCCAGCTGCGGGTGCTCACGGAAAACCCGTTCGACCGCCAACAACTCTGCGGCCGTTGACCGGAGAGCAAAGCTGTCATTTGCGCCGCCTACGGCGATTACATGCTTCTCCGCCGCCAGCGCCTTGGCCGCTTTCTGCGCCAGCTGATTGACTGATTTCGCCGTCAAAGAACCGTCGCCGAGAAGCAATAGCAAAAGGCCGCTGCCATGAAGAGGGCGGGCCAAAATGCCGCTCGTCAACGACTCGATGGTGTCGTCCGGGCCGACAACCTGCAGCGCTATCTCAAAAGTCCTTAGCGCCCCTTTCTGGAAATAATGCCGTTTGGCCGTGGCAAAGCCCAGGCCGACCCGGCGCGGAATGTCTGCGAGCTCAAGTGAACCCGGCGGTTGGATAGCGCGGGTGATGGCTTCCTCAAGATCGAAGTCGCTGCCGGCAAACAGTGCATATCCGCCAAGGCGCGGCTGCCGGATCAGAATAGCCCAATCGACGAGATCTTTGATCGCTCCGCTGATCGCTTTCATCCCAAAGCCGGGTACCGACGCGCTCAAAAAGTCGTCTGCGAGCACGACACCGGACCCGTTGCGGAAAAACTCGATGATCGCGGCCGCTTTCGTCAGAGCGACATGCAGACTAGTTCCTTTGACGCCGGCCCGCTCGATCGCTTCGAATGCGAGGCTGAGGCGACTGCCGTCGACACCCGCGGTAAGGGCCATTCCGAAGTTAGCAGCAAGATAATCCCAGAGCATGGCGGGGTCGTAGGTCCCGCCCTCAAGTTCGGTCGTCTCCAGAAACTCCTTGAAGCCGGAGGGCTCAGCCGAACTCAAGAAGCCAAAGACGCTCCGTTCATTTTGGGCAAACCGCGCTCTGGAGATCGGTCCGAGCAGAAGCGCGCTCACCGGGTTGAGAGGCCACGTCTGCGCAAGCGCTTCCGCCAGCACATCAACGTCTGTCGGACGGCGTTTGGCGACCGCTTCAGCAACAGTGCGGGCGCCGGACGCGTCGTCATCAGGGCACTCAGCGGCAATGGCCCGGCCGAGCAGTGCAACTGTTTCGTCCGCGCCCGAAAGGAACGCAATGTCCTGATAGCGGCCTTGAACCTTACGCCATTCCTGGCGCGCATCGCGCGCTGCACGCGCGGTGTACTGGTCGAACGACTGGTGGAGAATGCCAATCACGACCAAACGGCCGCTGCTGCGCGAGGCATGCTCGGCGAGGTCCTGAAGCAGATGCACGTCGCCGCCTTCGAGCGCCTCGTGTTCAAGAAGCTTGCCGAGTTCGTCGAGAATTAGGAGGGTTCCGCTCGATGCGCCTTCGCCGCCCCCGATCAAAGCCTTGATTAGCCGATCATCGCTTGCTGCGAACTGTGACGCGCTATCCTCAGACCAACCAAGCGCGTTGCGTGCGGCTTCAACGATTGCGTCCCGGAGCCGTGTCCGGCTTCCGGTAACGGCGACGACGTTCCAGGGGCCGCGAGTTTCCGGGAAAGCCTGGGCGAACAGGGTCGAAAGAGGCTCCCCCGCAATGTCTCGAGCAATTTTCCGGTTCTTCTTCGTGCCGGCCACGAGGTTTGCAAGCAGCAAGGCAGCACTCGACTTGCCGCCGCCATAAGGACCGGTCCAAGTGTAAGCGCCTTGATGGTGGTCCCGCTGGCTCTCACCAAGGGTACGCAGGGCTTTCGCGACGCTTGCTTGCAAAACGTATCCGACCAATGGCGGCGTGCCGTTCAGGTCCGCATCGAGCCGGGCCGATCGCGCGAAACGGCGATCAATGGAAACTATACTGGCAAGCTTGCTCATGCTGCGATCTGACGGTCGGGTTTGCGTGGGTAGGCGAGAGAAAGAACCGTCGTCGGATCGAACTCGGACGTGCGTTGAATCTGGCGAAGACCGGCCGTGTCGACCCATTGCCAAGCACCCGCGGTCAGATCGTCGAGCCGCATCAGTCGGGAAACCACGCTGTCTTCGTCGAGCTTGAAAACGCGTCCCGGCGAGCCTGCTCCATAACAGATCTGTTCAGCCGTCAATGTCGTCGCACCGCCGGATCGTTCCCAGAACTGACCAAGCGCGTAAGCGAAAACGGCGTCATGGAGGCCCGGCTTCGGACCGCGAACGAACTCGTACCAGCCGCCAAGCCGAGCTTCTCGGACCAATGCAAGCTCGGCTAACAGAGGCTCTGCTGCATCTTCATTGAGAGTATCCGCGCGCCGCACATAGCTGCGCAAGAAAACCTCGATATCGCGCTTAAGTGTTCCGCGCGTTGCCCGCCATCCATTGCTCTCGACCAAGGCCATGAGCTGGTCGAGCAACATGGCTGGATCAAACTCGATCGCGTTGAGCAAATTAAACGCGTAGTAGGCAGTTGTTGTCATCCAAGGCGTGCTGGCCATATGCCAATGAGCGAGCCAAATCGTCGCTGGTTGCTCGAGGTACGGATCGAGGCCCTCATCGGAGAGAATGGCGCGACCAAGCCCGGTTGGCGCAATCATGCGATCAACTTCGGCGAAGAAGCCCGAAGCCAGCGCCCAATAGCGCATCGACACGGCCATATTGCGCCCGACGCCGAAACGGGTTATTGCATCTTGTTCCTGAAATGTTCTGGACTCGGCGCCGTCGCCGATTGCATCAAAAGCCTTCTTCAACCATAGCAGCCGAAGCGGGAACGTTTCGTGTCCCGCAAACTGCCCCTCGAATCGATCTTTATCGTCGCGCGTCCCATGAAAGGGACCCTACTGGTGAAGGTCTCCAGTTTCAAGGGCGGGACAGTGCAGCAGCATCAACAATGTGGCCGGCTGCCTCTAATATCTCTTCCGAATTCTGGTAGCGATTGCAGAAGATGCGAATAACGCCACGGGCATCTATTTCAGAAAGGCCAATAGATTCAAGAACATGAGAAGTCTTGATTTGCCCTGAGGTACATGCTGAGCCCGTCGAAAGCGATACGTGGCGCGCGATACGGCCGCAGAGCTCGTCCGCATCGACGCCGAAGAGCTGGATGGACGCCGTGCCTGGAACCGTTGGCGCATCGCCGCTGACACGCCGGAAGCGAAGTTGCCGGTGTTCAAGCGCCTCAAGCAACTGTTCGATCAAGCCGAAGCAGTGCTCTTGGTCGGACGCAAGCCGATGTTTTCCAACCCGAGCTACCGCACCGAAACCTGCAATTAGTGCAACCGGTTCGGTTCCGGGCCTCAGACCGCTTTGCTGGCCCCCACCCAAAGTCAGGGGAAGCGGCTTCGGCGCCGATGCGGCAACATAGAGGGCGCCTACGCCCATCGGGCCATAGCATTTGTGGGCGGAGAGCGTGAGGTAGTCGACATCAAGCTCGACGACGTCGACATCGATCTTGCCGGCGGCCTGCGCTGCATCGCTATGGAAGAGCGCGCCGCTCTCATGCGCCAAGGCAACAGCTTCCTTGACCGGCTGGATGACACCTGTCTCATTGTTGACCATCATCACGGAAGCAAGGAGGAGATCTTCGTCGACGAGCCTCGCAAATTCGGCAAGATCAAGCCGACCGCGACGATCGACGGGAGCAATGCTGACGTCGAACCCTTCGGACTGCAAGGCATGTGCAGGCTCCAAGACAGCCTTATGTTCGATTGCCGAAACGAGGACGCGTTTCCGGTTTGGTTCGAATCTGCGAGCCGCGCGCGCCATGCCCAAAATGGCGAGATTGTTAGCTTCTGTGGCGCCCGACGTGAAGGTGATCTCGCTTGCGGTGGCGCCGATCAGGTCGGCAACCGATTCGCGGCCCTCGGCAATCGTGCGTGCGGCAACCTCGCCTGAAACGTTCGGCGAACCCGCGTTGCCCGGGTGCGCCCAAACGGCAAGCATCGCGTCGCGAGCTTCAGGCGCGAGCGGCAGAGTGGCAAAACCATCGAGATAGATCGGATGCCCCATTTCAAATGTTCCCACTCTGGGCTCGTATTAGATGCCAAAGAGAATCGGACGGTGAGACGAATAGTATACCGAACGAACCACTTGGTCAGAAGGTGATTTGCGAACAACAATGCGAAGTTTTCCGGTCGTTCTCGGATTCCTTTGGCAATCGCCTCTCGCAGTAATGACGCTCACCGGTGGCCTGTGGTTCGGTGTTGCATGGTCACGCAGAGGGTGGAAGATAGCCTCGATCGAGGTATGGCTATTTTTCAGAAGTTCGAATGAAACACGCGTTTAGTCTTGCAAATCGATTGTGGGCCTACCGTACGCGGCTGAAATTTGTCATAGGAGTGGGCGCGCGGCAAGCAAGGCCGGCTGCCCCGCGGGAGCGGAGACGAGCAGGCTCCCCAGACTAGCCCGGGTTATGCTGCCACGGCGACATCGGAGCTGCGAGATGCCCTCCCAAAAGGACTTGTGCTCATGGTAATAGGTCGCTCTGGTTGTCCAGGTTGCTCCAGTTGACAAAGTTGCTCAGCACCCGTATGTTTCTCATCAGAGGAGGTAGGACCATGGCAGACAAAGCGCAAGTAAAAGCATCGTCCGTCACCGCAAAAGCGCGCGGCAGGGGCGTGCTGACAATGTTCACGATGAAGGGCGACCCCATCAAGGCGCTGTCCGGGTTCAAGCTGCCGGCCGGCGCACGCGTAGCGATCATATCCGAAAAGCCGGAATCTGTCAGCGCGATCAGGAAGTCGGTACGCGGTCGCGTGGATCGCGTCACCGAAGTCATCGAGCAAGCCGCACGTCACACCCGGGTCGAGCGCGAGCCGCTGGTGGACAAGTCCGCATTCGAGCCCGATGCACGCAGCCGTGCGATGCTCGAAGGTGTTCGTATCGCGCAGCAGGATCTTCGCGAGGCAGGCGGCGCCTATGACCTCGACGAGGTCCGCACCCTCATGCGCGGCGTCTCCCGGCAAGCGATCGACAAGCGCGTGCAGGACGGGTCATTGCTTGCCGTTCCCGGCCCGAGCAACCGGCGCAGCTACCCCACTTTGCAGTTCAACCGCGACGGCACTGTAGTGCCCGGGCTCAAAGCCATTCGTGAGGCGTTGCGGACCAGCAATTCCTGGACGGTGCTCAATTTCCTTACCCTTCCAGATGTAAGACTGGGCAATCGCAAACCCATTGAGCTGCTCAAATCCGGCCAACTCGATTTCGTGCTTGAAGCCGCGAGGCGGCACGGTAAGCAGGGGGCATGAGTGGGCCAATTCCTCCCGCAGATCTGGACAAGCGCCGGCCCAAGCTAGTGAATCTACGGGCAGGGCAGGAAATTCACCGGTTCTACACCGCCAAGTGGGAGCCGATCTTCTTTGACAGGTCGAGCCAAGGGCGGTTCAATGCTCCCGACGCCTCCTATGGTGTTCTCTATGCGGCAAGAAAGATCCATGGCGCGTTCGCCGAGACGTTTCTAAGAACGCCTGGGCGCACGCTCATCGATACGGATCTCCTTAAGCGGAAGGCCTACGTTCGCCTCCAAATCAAACGAGATCTGAAATTGATCCGGCTCGCCGGGCCTGGTCTCGCTCGCCTTGGGGCAACCGCCGAAATCGCACACGGGGGATTGCCTTATGACGTGCCGCAGGCGTGGTCGATCGCGCTCGCATGGCATCCCGCTGGCGCGGACGGCCTCGCCTTCCATGCTCGGCATGATGATGCCGAACTCTGCTATGCGCTGTTTGAGCGATCGGCCAATGCAATCGCGGAGGCCGCACGCGACGTCGACCTCGATCAGGACTGGTTCTGGCGGATAGCCGAGCGCTATGGGGTGGGCCTCGCGCCATAAGCTGGTCAGTTAGCGAATAGTTCCTTGTAGCCGGTTGTCACCATCCAGTTCGCCCGGTCGAGATGGCTGCGCGCCGCGTTGCGGGCGCGTTCCGGTTCACGCTCCGGGTCGATGCCAAGGATGAGGTCGGCCATTTCCTCGTAGCTGGCGTTGTCAGCGGCAGCATCCAGGAACCGCATGTAGATGGTGAAATGCGCCTTATCGTAAGCCGTCAGGCTGTCCGACCATGGGACATCAGCGGCGACGGGTAGTACATCGGCAGGCATAGGGTGTTGTCTCCTGTTCCTCGAGTAGAATGCGCAGCAAGGAGGCTATTGATGCACATATGCGGTTGTCACTGCTGTGCCCGCCAGGCGGATCCTTGAGCAAAACAGTTGGTGATGGGATCCTTGCTGTTCGGCTGCGGAAAAGACCGCATGTCTCGCCCGTCAACCTTTGTAGCACTGCCGTCAATGCAGGACGGACAAAGTGCTTCTTGCTGTATCATCACGATCCCGGCTATACCGTACTCTGCTAACACCCGCATGACAACCCCAGATTGCGGCTTGGCGCCGCCGTCTGGCTTAATCAGGCCACTTACTGTCCTAAGCGGGCCACAGACTCTTGAGAAGAGCTGAGATGCCGGATACAGCCTGATCCACCTGGATTGCGTACCCAGAATGGGTGTTTCCGGTCGCGGTCTGGCACTCGACATTGTCGAGTGCAGCGGACAAGCCGAAGAAGGAAGCCGCGCCCGCCATGGCCGCAGGCGCCGACTTCTAAGACGTTGAGAAATGCCCCGCTGTCATCTGTGCCAGGCGGGGCATGCCGCACTATAGAATGGAAGTCATGAACATTGACCGGCATTCCAGGGCGTTCATCAAAGCGGGTCGAGTAGAACGCCTGCAATAGCATTGTCCGCAGTGCAATAGCCGACCCCAGCGTCGCCAACGGGCGATCAATACCATGGAGCAGATGCTCCTGCAGCACCAGAGCCTCACATTCCCGTAGCTGAACAACTCACCAGATCAGATCTATGTTCTGCGCAACTTTCCACTTCAAATTATCGTTTTGACAAAGTCGCTGATATTGGGTTTTTGCCTGTCGAGCTGCGACTGATTTACTGTGATAGTTCTGCCGGCTAGATTCTTGGTGCCCGCATGCAATCCCATAATTGGGATGCCGAGCGCGCCCGAAATCACCGAGGCGGTATTGGCATCGTTGATTTCCGCCTGAAACATGCGCCGAAAATCCCGCTGCGAAGAAGGAATTTGTGTGCCGGCTGGGTGAATGGCGAATAAGTTCGGGTTACTCTTCCAGACGTTCCAGATTTCGGCGCCGATCTCATTGACAACAGTTTTAAATGCACCGGCAGCTCCCAAATTCATTTGGGTTAGCCGGTTGCCTACGTAGCTATAGATCCGCGGTATCGACATTCTCCAGCGCTGGGATTCAAGGAAGAACTGCGATTGCGGAGCACCGGCAATGCGGGTTATCCCGTAGAGTAATGCAAGCACAGCCTTAACTGCACGCTTGGACGATCCATCCGCTGAGAATGGAATGATGAGGTTGTCTGAGGCTGACATGGCAAGCTCTGTGTAGACCGTGAAGCTGGGATTGCAGTCGATAAAGACGGTCGAATCTTGCACGCCCCACGAGCGGCGAATATCCGCGATCAGATCAGATATCCAAAAGTGCACGATTCGCCACGCGTCTGCTGGTCCCGGTGTGGTTGCATTCGCGACACGGGAAGCTTGAATTTCAAGCTCCTCATCGCCGACGACCAGATATAGGTTATCTGGAATCGTCTCGTTGAAAGGCCGCACCTTAGACACGTATGAGGCTCCCACATTCGGACTCATATAAGGGCTGAGAATTCGTTCTTCGATGTACCCTGCGATCGTTTTCCGACGCGCCGCAGCCGTAAGGGCAATCTGATCCAAGTGCCTTTCGCCCTCAATGATCCCACCCAGAAGCATACTCGACGAATTCGATTGCGGGCATAGATCGATCACAAGCACCTTCTCATTCGGATGGGTACGTGCGTATTCGGCTGCGATCTGGAAAGTCAGATAGCTCTTTCCGACTCCCCCTTTGTTATTCCAAACTGCATAGACTGACATGAGTGGCGCTCCAGCATGGTTCCGCGTACTCCCTGCCAGAAAATTGCGCTTTACTGTTAAAGTTTTTCAATGCCGAAGGCCGACGTTCACGCGAATTTTGAGAGGTGCAAACCTGCCTAGTGGCCGTTGCGGGAGGGGTGCGACCTTACTGGTAGTGGTCGCCCCAGATCGGGCCATGATATTTTCGAATAGATGAGGGTGCGCCGCGCGCTCCTGTTGAATTCGCCTCCCGAGAACCGGCTTAGCCGCGAGCGGGCATTGTTTCGCAGCAGCGGATGGCGACGACCGGCAATTATTCAATCTCCGTGTTCGACCGCTGCGGCCATCACCTCGCACTCGACTTGGCTCGTCGGCGAGCCGAAGGTCAGCGCCGCGTTTTGTGATGCCGCTCGCAAGGGGCTGACTCCTTTCTAGGTCGGCGGCAGCGTGCCGCATGCTCGCGTCGGTCGCATCCTTCAATCCGCTGCGGCTCTGCGGGCGCCTCCTGCCTCGTTCAGCAAGCCAGCCAGTCCTTTCCATCGCCACCCTACTCCAGGGAAGAGCGCGGGAATTTCCGAGCAGAGAACAGCCCGAGTGAGTGCCCCGAACATTTATTGCAGGTTGCCGCTGTGGAGCACGCGGGTCAGATTGAACAGGACCACCGCATCGAGAAATCCTCAGCCGGGAATATCAGCAAAGCAAGCTGACTGGCTCTTGCGCACGCGCAAGAGCCGACGGTGGACGAAACCCCCGCGGGAACATAGATCGAGCGAAACCTTGCGCAGCTTGCTCTAGGCCCGAAGAATGTCCAGCGAAAGGCGGGGCACCCCCGCCTTTTCGATTACGTGCACTAACGAACGCTCAGGCCGCGCCGTTTTTGCGGTTCCTCTTTGCAGAGGCAGCCTGTTTGATCTGTCCAGGCTTTCTGCCCAGCCCCATGGTCTTGGCCAAAGCAGAACGCGCTGCAGCATAGTTCGGAGCCACCATCGGGTAGTCTGCCGGCAGGCCCCACTTGGCGCGGTATTCGTCAGGCGTGAGGCCATAGTGGGTCGCGAGATGCCGCTTCAGTGACTTGAATTTTTTTCCGTCCTCCAGGCTGATGATGTAGTCGGGCGTGACCGATTTCCTGACGGAAACGGCAGGCAGGCGCGCTTCAGGCTTCGCCACCGGGCCGCCGATCGTGCCTTTTAGTGCGGCATGCACCTGGTCGATCAGGCTCGGAAGTTCGCCAACGGGGACTGGGTTGTTCGAAACATAGGCAGAGACGACGTCGGCGGTAAGCTCGATGAGAGCTTCTGAATTATTCTCGGATTCTTCTGTCATGTGATGCTCCTGATTTTGCGGGTTTTGCGAAGCTCGGCTTCATTAATGAAACCAGCCGCGAAACGCAATGAATGTAGCGCTAGGTCTTCCCACGATATGGTCTTCTCAAAACGTGCCGCAAGCCATGGGCACCGGATGGCGGATCGTCACGCTTGAACCTGCCGGCAGAATGATCGATTGGCGCCTTGGCTATGAGCGGGACAGGTATTTCTAGCAGAACGTTTGTTTCGGCTTGAAGCAGACTTCGAAAATTACTTGGGCTTGGCATCCACAATGCCCTGATCCTGCCACTCTCCATGGGCAAGTGCACCAAAGGAGAAACCTCCAACTAAACATATACACCAACAGAGAGGGGCTCGCCCAATGAGCAGGGTGGCGCGCGCGGACGCGGCTACAGTTTCGTCGGCGACGTTTGCTCCGTTGGAGAACTCCACGTTCCGTGCCGTTTGGCTTGCCGCACAGGTCTCCAGCCTGGGCTGGCTGTTTCAGACGGTTGCGGTTAGCTGGCTGATGGCAACCATCTCCAGCTCAGATGTGATGGTCGCTTTGGTGCAGGCCTCCACGACGCTGCCCGTATTCATTTTGTCGATTTTCGCCGGGGCTATTGCCGACAATTTCAGCCGCCGCAATGTGATGGCGCTTGGCTGGTGCGTGATAGCGTTGTCGTCGATTATGCTGACTGCTCTCGCTGGGCTGGGGTTTTATGATCCGTGGATGATCCTCGCCTTCAGCTGTCTGGCTGGATGCGGCGCTGCCTTTACTGATCCGGCCTGGCATGCCTCTGTTGGTGACATCCTGCGAAAGCGCGAGGTCCCGGCAGCCGTCACGCTGATCTCGGTCGGCTACAATGCCATGCGAAGCATCGGTCCGGCGCTCGGCGGCGTCCTGGTCGCTTCCTTTGGACCACTGACGGCTTTCGCCCTAGCGACGCTGACCTATTTGGCAATGCTGGGGGTCATAGGGCGCTGCAAATGGAGCGGTCGCTCTTCGCCTCTGCCCCGCGAGCCGATGACCACGGCCATCCATGACGGCGCGCGCTTTACGGCACTGTCGGGCGAGATCAAGGCAGCAATCGCGCGTGGATTCCTTTTCGGTCTGACGAGCATCTCGATACTGGCGCTGCTGCCTCTCGTTGCCCGCGATCAGTTGGGAGGCGGACCAGTCGCTTATGGTGTGCTGATGGCCGGGTTTGGCGTGGGTGCGTTGTGCGCAGGCATTTCCAATAACGCGCTGAGACGCTCGCTTTCGCAGGAGCGGCTGACCACACTGGCGTGCATCGCCTGCGCCGCCTGCTGCCTGGCTCTTGCTTTCACGCCTTCCCTGGTGGTGGCGACGATCGCCTTGACATTCGGCGGCGCAGGCTGGGTCGTCACCTGGACGGGACTTGACGTCAGCGTGCAGTTGTCGAGCCCACGGTGGGTCGTTGGTCGCACGCTCTCGATCTACTCTGCGCTGGCGTCAGGCGGTATCGCGGCCGGCAGCTGGCTGTGGGGCCTGGTCGCCGAAAACTATTCGCTCACCTTGGCGTTGGAAAGCTCCGCCGGCGCTCTGCTGTTGGTTGCCGCCACCGGGCTGTTGCTGCCAATCCGTCAATGGAAAGAGTCCGACCAGGATTCTCTTGGCTTCGAAACGCCAGCACTCGCCCTCGACCTGAAGTCGAGAAGCGGTCCGATCGTGGTGAAGATCGAGTACGATATACCGGAAACCAACGTCGAAGCTTTCCTCGACCAGATGCGGGAACGGCGCCGGGTGCAAAGCCGGGTCGGCGCTCGGCACTGGAACCTCCAGCGCGATCTGCAGGAGCCTTCACAGTGGACAGAGACATTCCGCACGCCGACCTGGATGGACTACCTTCGCTTCAACCATCGCCTGACCGCCGCGGACAAGGAACTGGATCAGCGCCTCCTCGAATTGCATGCGGGAGAGGTTCCACCCCGTACCAGGCTCGCTATAGAGCGGCCGACCGGGTCGACTCGTAGGCGGGAGCAGTCGGGAAGCTTCTTTTTTCGACGGTGATCGCATCGACGCGTCGCTGTCATGAACCCGTCGCGCTCGAAGCGCAGCCAAGCCTAGGTTTTCAATTGCTGTCTGAGGTCGCGCTGGCGAGTTGAGTAGCACCTGCGCACCTGAAGGCGCGCATCGGGTGCTCGTGAACCGAGCCCGCTTGTCTTCGCGTCGCTCAGGCGGTCTCGGCCATCCGGCTTCGCCCCCTGGCGCGGGCAGCCCTTGCGGGCTGTGCCGGTCGCCGCCCCAGGGGCGGCGTTGTTTTATGATTTGGCCTTCCCGGCGGCGCGGTGTGGGCGGCTCTCCCTTCTAGGCCCGCCGCGGCGGCCCGCAACCCTTCGCTCGCGCTCCGGGTCCTCCACTTGCGTTCCGGTCCTGCGGATGCCGGCCACCTCTGACGGCGGGCCTTTCCGGTCGTTCTCGCCGCCCACCCCGCTCACATGGGGACTTTGTCGTCAAGGCTGTCTTCGCATATCAACCTCAATGCGTTTTGATCCAAGGTCCGAGCCTGTCGTCTTGGCGCGGTGACAACACCGGTCCAAACTCACATACGGTCGCTGCGCTGTGGCAGCTGCACCAACATCCCGCTTTCGTCGGTAAGGCTCAGGGGAACGCGACCAGTCTTCCGGACGGCATTTATGCCAAGTGGGGTGGGAGGTTCGTTCGCCCTGGATCAGCCGGGAGCGATCAATCCCGGCGGATGGAGAAGAGTACGTTGATCAAGCTGGCTTCATGACCGCGCCCTCAATGACAGCACCATGATGAACATACTTCCACAGCGCGATCAGAAGTTTTCTCGCGAGTGCAATGATGGCCGGCTTGCGGCGCCTGCCACCGTCGAGCGCGACCCGCTCCTGGAACCATTGGGCCAAAGCCGATCGAGGTTGATGCAAAAGCCAGAACCACGACAACTGCACCATCACGGTCCTCAGCCTCGGATTACCTGCCTTCGATACGCCCTGTTCCCGGCTGATCGATCCGCTTTGCCACGGTGTCGGTGTCAGACCGGCATAGGAGGCAAGCTGCCTTCGATTCGCAAATTCGCGATACAGACCCTCGGACCAAAGCACCTCGGCAAAGTCGGCTCCCACGCCGCGCAGTTGCTTGAGCATCGACATTCCACTGGCTACTTTTGATAGGTCGCATTCGTTGCGAGCCACTTCGTCACGTGCTGCCTCCACCTCCTTGATCTGCCGAAGCACGAGCTCGATCCGGTCCAGTGCACGGACAATTTCCGCTTTTAGATGCGACGGCAGTTCACGACCGTCTCCAGTCCTGACTTCTTCCAGTCGAATGCGCCGGTCCCGCTTCAGCGGCTCAAATCCCACGACGCCCTGCGAGAACAAGAGCCCCTTGACGCGGTTCACGATTTTGATCCGCTCAGCGATGAGAGCGCGTCGCTCACGGCTGTTGCGCTTTCGGTCCTCTTCGTCGGGCGATGGCGGAACGACCATGGCGCATACCCGCGGCTCGCCGCGCTTGTAGGCAAGTAGTGCGCGAAGGAGGGTCTCGCCGTCCAGCTTGTCTGTCTTCGCCCGGCGTTTCCTGCGTGACGTGGCGATGGATGCTGCATCAACCACATGGCTTTCAATGTCTTCAAGCTCAAGGATCCGATGTATCCAGAAGCCGTCCAGGCCAGCCTCCTGGATTGCGATCACCGGCACGTCACGGCCTGTTCTGCGGCGAACCGTCGCCTTCAACTGGCGGACAAGGTCCAACAGTCCGGCCGTATCGCCGGCCTTGACGGCGCGCTTTGACATCTTCGCTCCGTTGCACGGCAACAAGCTCGTCACCAACCAGGTCGAGCGACTGAGTTCCAGGGACAAGAAGATAGCCCCGAGCGTCGTATGGACCGCACCGGTTTCATTCTCAGTCACGTTTTCAGTCTTCATGTGTCCTTTCCCTCCAAGTTCTTCATGAGCAATATGCCGGTCAAAGCGAGCTGATCGCAGCTGCGGTCATCGCTTCGCGATGTGGTTCTGATTGTTGCCCGCCTCCGCTCGCGGGGTGGGCGACGCTCCTTTCTAGGCCCGCTGCGGCAGGCCGCAACGTTCGCTCCGCTCACGTCCTCCACTCCGTTTCGGCCCTGCGGGTGCGGCCTGCCTCGTTCAGTGGGCCAAGTCAGTCGCTTTCTGCCGCCCACCCCACTCACGGGGGCAGGCACGCGAGATTGGGATCGAGCGCTGCCTCCACCGCCCCATGGGATCTTCCGGGGAAGGGCGCGGCGAGATTGGCGAGCGGAGATTTGATCATGCGCAAGACCGGCAGACATAGTGCTAGCGGAGAAGTTGGCGGCAAGAGGAGCGTGGCGCTTAAGCGCAGCCTTTATTGCGAGATCACAGACCGCATCATCGCCGATCTGGAGCGGGGTTGCGTGCCATGGGTGAAGCCTTGGGGCAGCGCCAAGGCCAGCCTTGGCCTGCCGAAGAATGCCGCCACGGGGCGCGGCTATTCCGGCATCAACATCCTGATCCTGTGGGGCGCGGTCATCGAACACAGCTATGCCGGCCAGAACTGGCTCACCTTCCGGCAAGCGCTTTCCCTTGGCGGCAATGTCCGCAAAGGCGAGCACGGCACGACCATCGTGCATGCCGATCGCTTCATCCCGAAAAACGAGAAGGAACGCGCCAAGGCGGAAGACACCGAGCCGCAGGCAGTGCCGTTTCTCAAGCGCTTCACCGTCTTCAATGTCGCGCAGTGCGAGGGCCTGCCCGACGGGCTCTACAGCCAGCCCGAGCCGCTGCCCGAACGCCACATCATCCCGCATGCCGAGGCGCTTGTTCGCAAAACCGGTGCCGATATCCGCATCGGCGGCGACCGCGCCTTTTACATGCCGTCTGCCGATTTTGTTCAACTGCCGCCGCAACCTGCATTCTTCGAGCAGATCAACTATTACCGAACCTGCTTCCACGAGCTTGGCCACTGGACCGGGCACCCAACGCGGCTTGCGCGTGACCTCTCCGGCTCGTTCGGCACCAAGGCCTATGCCCGCGAGGAACTGGTGGCAGAGATCACGGCTGCCTTTACCTGCTCGAGCCTCGGCATCGAGCCGACCGTGCGTCACGCCGACTATATCGCCTCATGGCTCGAGGTGCTGCGCGAGGACAACCGCGCCATTTTCCGCGCCGCCAGCCTTGCCTCGAAAGCCGCCGATTTCCTGCTGGCCTTCCAGACGGATGCCGAAACCAAGGTGCGGGAAGGGATCGCGGCATGAGCGCTCCCGATCCCGTTGCGCTGCAGAGCGAGCCGGCGCCGGAAGGCGAGCAGATGCTCGATTTCGGCCGCTCCGAGGAAGCCAAAGGAAGCTTTGCCATGATCCTGATCACCGACGAATTGCGCGCCCGCTTGCTCGCCAATGGTGCCGCCGAAGCCGAAACCGACCATGTTCCGGTCGTCAAATTGTTCAATCCGGTCGGCGCCGCGACTTGGCTTCTGAGCGAACTCGACGCTGACGGCGACACGCTGTTCGGGCTTCGGCCTCGGCTTCCCCGAACTCGGCAGCGTCAGCCTCGCCGAACTGCAAGCCGTCAAGGGACCGCTTGGCCTCGGCATCGAGCGCGATCAATATTTTCGTGCGCGGTTTCCGCTCTCGGTCTACGCGCAAGCCGCCCGTATTGCCGGCCACATTACCGAGGCCGAGCGGCTTTTGCGGCAGGCCGCCGCCGCTCTCGAAATCCCCACTCCCGAGCTTCCGCCAGACCGGGCGGAATGACCCGCGCCGCCAGGCGCAAACATCCCGCCGCTCGGCCTGCGGCCTCGCGGTGGGGCTTTTAAAAGCCCAGACAAAGGAGAAAGACCCATGCAGCTTGCCCATGTTTCCATCGACCAGTTGAGCGTTTCCGCCATCAACATGCGTCATTCAAAGCGCGCGCCAGACATATCCGACATCCTGCCGTCGGTCAGGGCGCGCGGCGTGCTCGTGCCGCTTCTGATCCGACCCAATGGCACGCCGGACAGCTTCGAAATCGTCGCCGGGCGGCGGCGCTATTTCGCAGCCAAAACGGTCGCCGACGAGCGCGGCGAGGCCGAACCGCTGCCCTGCGCCATCATGGAAGAAGGGGACGACGCCGATGCGCTGGAGGCGTCACTCATCGAGAACATCGCCCGCCTCGACCCTGATGAAGTCTCGCAGTGGGAGACCTTTACGCGCCTGATCAAGGAGGGGAGGGGCATCGCCGACATTGCCGCCACCTTCGGCCTCACCGAGCCTCAGGTGAAGCGCATTCTGGCGCTCGGCGACCTGCTGACAAAGATACGCGAAGCCTATCGCCGCGAGGACATCGACACCGAAACGGTGCGCCATCTCACCATGGCGTCCAAGGCGCAGCAGAAGGACTGGCTGGCGCTCTTTTGCGATCCCGAGCAACGTGCCCCGCGCGGCTGGCAATTGAAGCAATGGCTGTTCGGCGGCCAGTCGATCTCGACCAAGGTGGCGCTGTTTCCAATCGAGGACTATCCCGGCCTGATCGTCTCCGACCTGTTCGGCGAGGACAGTTTTTTTGCCGATGCCGACCTCTTCTGGCACAAACAGAACGAGGCGATTGCCGCCAGGCGTGACGCCTATATCGAAGCCGGTTGGAGCGAGGTGGTCGCGCTCGAACCCGGCCAGTATTTCCATTCGTGGGACTACGAAAAGACGCCCAAGAAGAAGGGCGGCAAGGTGATCATCACCGTCTCGCAGCGCGGCGAGGTGGAATGTCATGAGGGCTATCTGTCGCGCAAGGAAGCGCGCCGCGCACGATCCAATGACGAGGCGAGCGAGGAGGCCGACGCACCGGCAAAACCATCACGTCCCGAGTTGAGCGGGCCGATGCAGAACTATGTCGATCTGCACCGTCACGCCGCCGTGCGCACCGCCTTGCTCGACCATCCAGGTGTTGCTCTGCGCTTGATGGTGGCTCACGCCATCGTCGGTTCCAGCCTGTGGACGGTGCGCGTCGAGCCGCAGCGCGCTGCCAACGAAACCGTCGCCGCCAGCGTCGCCGCCTGCACGGCGCAAGCAACCTTTGCCGAGAAGCAGCGCGCGGTTTTGACCTTGCTCGGCTCGATCGACGAGGAGGGTCCGGTAGCCGGAGGAAACAGCGACGACTTCGCGCTGGCCAGCGTTTTCGCCCGTCTGCTGGCACTCCCAGACGACGATGTCCTGCGCGTTCTGGCGCTGGTCATGGCCGAGACGCTCAGCGCCGGCAGCGCGATTGTCGAAGCGCTCGGCAATCATCTTGGCCTCGATATGCGCGGCCATTGGCAGGCCGACGATGCCTTCTTCGAGCTGTTGCGCGACAGGCAAGTCGCCACCGAAATCCTCGCCGATGTCGGCGGCAGGCTCGTCGCCGATGGCAATTCTTCGGAGAAGGTGAAGACGCAAAAGAAGATCATTCGCGACTTCCTTTGCGGCGAGAACGGCAGGCAAAAAGTCGACGGCTGGCTGCCGCGCTGGATGGCATTCCCGGTGTCGGGCTACACCAACCGTGGCGGTTTGCGCACCGCCGATCAGTGGGCGAAGGTCCAGACGCTGTTCGTGTCAAAATGATCCTCGCATGGCGGCGGCGACGTTTTGTGGCGTCGCCGCTCGTGCGCCAACCGGGCAGCATTTATCGCTCGGCAAAGTCTCCTGTAGGCCGCAGCGCCGGTCCGGTTTCAGCCGCGCGCACCGGCCGACGGAATTTCGAAACCACCCGGCCCGGTGGTGGCAATCTGGCGCTTTGTGCCTGGCACGATAGCGCTGGCGCGGCGCTGGATCGTCCGCAAACCTGTCCTCGGCTAACTTCTGCCTGGCAACCGCTACCGCGTCTTCGCGACATCTCCTTTTGCTCGTGCGAGCACCATTCCCCTGCCGCTGGCTTGATGACCTATGGGCGGATCCGGCCCGCCTGAAACCCTCGGCCAGCAGCTTTTTTCCCCGCCGCCTGCGGCGGCTCCTCGCGCCCGCTTCGCTTCAAAAAAGCTGCCCGCTCGGGTCCTGCGCTGCCGCTGCGGCCCTGCGGGTTCAGCCGGCCCAGACGCGCCCATCACGGTCCGCCATCGCAGGGGAATGGTCCCCGGCGACAAGCAAAAGGAGACTTTCAAATGACCGCGATCGGATACGTTACCAAGCAGGACAATGGCAGCTACAAGGGCCAGCTCAAGACGCTCAGCGTCCGCGCCGAGATCGCCATCGTGCCCAACCAGTCAAAGAGCGCCGACACCCATCCCGACTTTAGGGTGCTGACCCAAGGCGTCGAGGTCGGTGCCGGCTGGATCAGGATCGGCGAGGCATCCGGCAAGGACTATGTGAGCCTGTCGATCGCAGCACCGGAGTTCGGCCCGAGAAAACTCTACGCCAATCTCGGCCGCGCCGCCGGCCAGGATGACGACGACACCTTCGCCATCATCTGGAACCCGGCCGACTGATGCAGCAGGCCCCCGCGCCACCGGCGCGGGGGCTCACCCACTCCCAGAGGGGCGGGCATCAGCCGACCTCGCCATGGGCGGCGAGGAATGCGAATTGTGGTGGACTGTAGGCCGGCGTCTCCTCGCCGTCTTCGCCACCTCAACGATGTGCTTGAACGTGTTGCGCGCCCCGACCTGCTGTCGTTAGCCTCAGGCTGGATCGCAGGCGCGATATCCGCGCCGACGCTTGGCACGCTCAAGTTTAATTGACGCGGTGGCCGCGTCGTCTTCGCTATCGAAGGTTTCCACCATCGACTGGCCGTTGCTCCCGATCCGGCCCCAGTTACGGATGACCGATGCTCCGCCGAATAAGGTCGGTTGGATCGCAAGCGCATAGAAACGCCGCATATTCTGCGACGGGTCGATGCGGCGAAGATAAACCGGGCCTGGCTCTTTGTTTTCCATGGCCGGAGTCTCGCCTGCTTCGAAAGCGGGGTCTAACGAGTTCTTTGAATCGAACCGGCCCAACCGATTCATTACGGTCATGGGTCCGCGGCGCGCATTATTTACGCAGTTCTCTTTGCGAAGGGACGGGGGCTCCTCCTATTGGCCTCGCAAACGGCCAAGACGTGACGCGACTTTCAGGAGGCACGACATTGCACGCATAGAGCCCTTCCGATCACCGGGGTCTCAGTGAGCCAGTCAGCCAGCGACCTTTTAGGATTTTGATACTTTACTTTGCACAACCCACCTTGCAATCATGCCGAGTGAGTCTGAGCGGAGGAAAAATCGAGCACAAAAAAACCGGCGCGGAGGCCGGCTTTTCCAGGGAATAGGCTACAGGAGTTGGCGCTCCTGATCTCGCCCGAAGATTTATGTGAGACCGTAGCCCGTCTTTCCCGGCATTGCAAGAGAAATTGCGCTTCCGCGCCACGGCTTTGCACGGCCTGGCGAGAGGAAAGAAATGGATCTCTATTCAACGCTGAGCCTATGGCTCATGAACATCCGGTCATTGGCCGAGCTGGACGATTTTTGCCGCCAGCTCTGGAAGCTCTACGGTGAGGAATCGCTGGGCGAGGACGATGCGGAGCGGCTATGCGAGAAGGCTGACCGACAGCGCGCCACCCTCAAGAAGGGCCGCGCTGGTCGTTGCGCACTGCCTCGCTCTTGTTATCCGCAGCGGTCGCGCAGCGAGCGAAGCCGGCGCGAGGCAGCCCACGGCCCTCGAGATCCTGCGCGGTGGCGGCGCAAGCGGCGCCTTGCCCGCATGCAGGCTGTTCGGCCCGAGTTCGCCGGCGAGTTCACTGAAGGGGAGAGCGCGGCGCTCTACATCGTTATGTCCGATTGCCGGCAGCACGGTAAATGCGACCGATCGGTGAAGGAAATCGGCGATCGGGCCGGGGTCGGGCCGACCACTGTTCGCAATGCGCTGCGCAAAGCCAGCACGCTCGGTCTTCTGCGCGTCACCGAGCGCCGGCAATGGCGAGCCAGGAACCTGACCAATCACATTGTTGTCGTGCATCGGCGTCAGATCGCCTGGATCGCGAAATTTCGGCCCAATCTCGGCCTGAAACTTTATCCGACTGCCTTCAAAAAAGCGGCGTCCACAGGAAGCTCCCGCAATAATCAGAGCGGACGACCATTCGGCAGCCGATTCGACTGGCCGCCGGATGGGCCGAAGCCATTCCCTGGTCACGCATTGCCGACCGGCTGACGCCTTAGTCGCCAAAACACACTTGCCGCGGAACCCCTAAAGGCGGCCCGAGGCTGTTTGAAAAACAGCCCTTGCGATCGGCTGCGCCATATCAGGCCGGTTTATGCTTGCTCTCGGGTTCCTGAAACAAAAAGGTCGCCGGGTCGCGACCGAGCGCATCGCCGACGGCGGCGATCGTATCGACACTGATATTGCCAGCCGCGCGCTCAAGCTTGGTGAAGGTGATCTCCGACACGCCCAGGAGCTCCGCCATTTGATAGCGGACCAGGTTGCGGCGCTTACGCTCGCTGTCGATGATGGCGGCGAGGCGCGCGCGGATCGATTTTTCGGTGAGCTTGTGCGCCCAGGGTTCCAGCTCGGCGCCGCCGACCAGAAGTGTCGCGATCGACACCTCTAGCGCCTGGGCCATCTGCTCGACCGTGCGCAGCGTCACGTTGTTTCGTTTTCTCATGGTGCGGTTGTAGGTGCGGTATGCCAGCCCTTGACCCGGCGACGTCTTGAACAGTTCCGCCATGTGTTGATGGGGAAGCTCTCGCTTCTGGCGCTCGGCTTCGAGGAACCACGCAATATTGTCCCGAAGCGGATTGTTCACCTCGCCCGCTTCGTTTGGCAGCATGAATCTATGTATTCGCACGAACCCGCCTGTTCGGTCTGCCCTTTTCCCGGGTCAAAAACCATAGTAAAGTGTCAAAAACTCTCAGAGGAAAAGAGCCATCACCATGCTCAAATGTCTCGTTGTGGGCGCTGCCGCGATCGCGGGCACCGCGTCTCTTCCGTCCCAAACATTCGCATCCGAGTGGGGCTGTCAGGTCCTGCTTTGTCTGTCGGGTGACTGGCAGGGCACGCCCTCTTGTCATCCGCCGATAGATCGGCTGATCGACGCCCTGGGCTTGCCCGGGTTTTCGTGGCCAACTTGTCCGCAGGCCAATTCGTCCGGCGCTGGCTACGACCCGTACGAGGCGTGCCCGCAGGGGTGGACGCCTTACGCGCCGGCCAGCGACCGCCCGGGGCAAGAGCAGGCCAGCATGTGCCGAATCGCGGCTGGCAATCTCGGTCAGCCTGCCAACTTTAGAGCGCGGCATGGTCAGGCCGACGGAAGTCTGACGGGAACCATCCAACTCGGCGACCGCACCGTGCCGGTCCAACTTACTCATGTCTCCAGCGGAGCACATAACGATCGAACGACCACCTATTACGACATTCAACGACCGTGCCGCGCGAAGCCTTACTACATCGATTACGACGACGCGAACGGGCTGCGGCAGCGCGCCTGGTTCAACCTTAGCAGACCGTAAGCTTGAGTCACCCTGGCTGGCTAAATTAGTTGCACGAAATGAGGGAGTTACCCAGATGAAAAGCGTCAACAGGTTCACCATTCATGGCAATGTCGGGTCGGTCGCGCCGTTCGACAAAAGCACGAGGGTCAACATTGCCACCAATCGCAATTGGCGCGACGAACAGGGCCATGCCAAGGAAGCTACGGATTGGGTCAAGGTGACGGTCCTGGAGGAGACGCAAGCCGCCTGGGTGGCGGAGAACGCCAAGCCCGGCGATGTGGTCTTGGTCGAGGGCCGCATCAGCAACAACTCTTTCAAACGCAACGGCGAAACCGTCTATACGACGGACCTTATCGCGTCGACGTTCAACGTTTTTCCGAAGCCGTAATCATGTTCAATGCGGGGGCCCTTATCATGGCGGCGGCATCCGGAACATTGGTCGGCATAGGCGGCACGCTCGCATTCTATCCGACTCAAGGCCAGCTCTCCGCGGCGATTGCGTCGGAGCCGGCACTGTGTGCGAAACTGGCCGCGTCCGGCTCTGAGATTCCATCGCCGGCCGAGGCTCTAGAAGCTTTCTGGCGAGCAAAGAACACCGATCAAGCGACGCTGCGCATCGGAGAGTGCTCGCTTTCGACGGTGTGCAAGACAGACTGCGGAGCCGGGCCGAAACCAGAGCTTCGCAAGCGGACAATCATTGAGGCTGTACCGCTTGCCAGCCATCGGATCCCCTGGAGAACGCGACCACGCCGTCGCCTTCGTCTTTCCAGGAAGTGCGAAGCTTGTACTTCACGGAACGCCGTGGGACTTGGCGTGCATGCCACCTTCCTGCAGTGATCACCTCGCTAGCGGCCCCGGGTTTATTTGACACGCAATCCGGTCCATCGAAGGATCTTCTTTTGTGTCTCCGCAATTCCCATGCCCAAAGAGCCGGAGCCGGAGCGCGCCCTCAACAGCGCCGTAGGGACGGCGGAGGCCGGAGATGATGGCCCGCTGGCGGTTCCGGCTCTACACAAGCCGTCCGCGCGTGGCGCGGGGCCTGGCCACGGCGCTCACTTGTGTGGGGTGCAATAGACGCCTTGGGATACCAAAAGGACGGCGCCGCCCTTCAATTCCGTCAGCGCGCCGACCCAGGCATCGGAATAGGTGCGACTGGCGTCCACCGCCGTCAGCCAGATGACGCGGTTGTCGGCAAGCTCCACCTTGACCTCGCTTTGGAGAGGGCTTGCCTGCACCGTTTGCTGATAATGCCGCTTGATGCGCACATTGCCGCTCGCAAACTCGATGTTGTTGCTGTCGTAATTGAGCAGGAAAGGTGCATCCCCTTTAACGGCCTTGCAGGAGCCGTCGCGCTCACACACAATTTTCGCGGCCGTCGCGCAATCCCATCGCAACCCCGAGGGCCACATAGGATTGCTACCGGTCCCCTTGGACTGATCACCTGGAGCGGCGGCGCCGACGCTCGCGGCCGCCGCGACGGCCACCAATATCGCCCTAACCATCCGTTTCGCACGCCTTACTGTTCGGCACTATCAAAATCAGCTCGCGCTGGCGCATCATGCCGACGGAGGCAAGCGCGCTGTAATGCGCCAGCGTGGCGGCTGCCGCATCAAGCGCCGCCTCGCAGCCGTCGCGCGTCGAGATCTCGGCCAAAGCTGCCCTGAACATCACTGTCCTGTCCGGTTGATCGCTCATAAATTGACACTACACTTTGGGTTCAGTTATGACAATCGCCGGGCAGGCGGTTGCATAAAAGCGGTTCATCGAGGTCCCCGAGCTATGATCATATCTGCCGCTATCGCCAAAGGTGGCACTGGCAAATCGACCCTGCTGCGCGCTCTCGCCTCGGTCGCCCTCAATCGCGGCTACGCGGTGACACTCATCGACGGCGACGTTCGCCAGAACATGAGCCGGTGGGCTCAGATGCTCAAGGAGGCCGGCAATCATCCCGAGACACTCCAGCTCGTCAGCGCCACGACGCCGCGCGAGATCCTGGAGGCGGCGGAGCTGCATAATGGCGAGCGTAGCGTGGTGCTGATCGACACCGAAGGCACGACCAACGACAACCTCATGGCCGGGCTATTCGCCGCTGACATCGTCGTGGTGCCGATCTTCTTCGCGCTCGACGACGTGACCGCAGCAATCCAGATCACCGATCACTACATTCCGCTTGCGGTCGAAACACGCGGCCGGCCGCTGCCAGCCGTGTTTGTGCTGACAAAACAGACCATCATTGATGCGAAGGCGAGAGCCTTGAGCGAACTGCGCGCAATCATTCAGGCGAACGGCACGCCGATCGCAGACCATGTGCTGCAAAACCGTGTCGCCTATCGCGACCTGCAAAGCGGCCAGACACTCTATAGCCCCAATCAGCCTGACGCGAAGGCGATTGCCGAAAGTGAAGGGGTCTTCGACGATGTCCTCAAGACCTTCACCGAAGCAATCAGGAAGGCCGCATGAACGAGAACAGCACCCCGGACACGCAAGACGACAAAAAGGCTCGGATGATGCGAGCGATCTCCACTGAGCCGCCGGCGCTCCCGAGCATGTTCATCGCTCCGAAATCCGATTCCGCCCCCCAGCCGCTTGCCGCCGCATCTGCGGTGGCAGCGGAGGCTGAAGCTGCGGTCCATCGGCCGGACTTCCGTAAAATGTTGCGACAGGGCCAGAAAAAGGATCCGGTTGCCGGCAGGAAGATCCGCGAAGAGGAAATGGTGCGCTGCGGCTATTACCTTACGGCCGGCGAACAGCGGCAATTCAAGCTGCTTGCGATCAGCAACGGCCACAGCATGACCGAGCTGCTGCGCCAAGCGGTGCAGGACTACATCAAGGCCCATAAGCACAAGCTGCCAAACGATTAGGACAGCCCCGCCCCGGGGCATGTCCCCACAAGGTTCCAGAGAGCGCTGCGGGCCACACGGCCGCGGCCGGGCCATCGATGCTCGGCCCGGCGCAAATCAGCCGTGCTCGCCGGCCTGGGGCGCGTGACTCAGCTTATGCGCCTTACCTAACCCACAAGGGTCCCGCGATTCCCTCGCGCTCACGTTCCCTGCTCGATGCGATTTGTCTCCATGTTAGCATGCTATTTCCGCAGCAAGGCAACATGTTGAGTTAGAGACATGTCGCCAAGTTAGCTTGTCATCAAGTTGATGACACAAGAGTTCTCCGATGAAGCATGTTATCTTGCTAGAATGCGAAGATGATGGCGAATGAAAGATGGATCGCTTGGGAGGGTAGATTGAAGATATTTTGGTAATGTTGGTTTTTGTCTTTGGCAGGATAGCCTTTTTTGTGTTACACACGAAAAAAAACGGCGCGGCCCAAGGGCCTTAGCGCCCGGAAGCGGGCTTGAAGATGAGACCCAACAGTGGCCAAACAGAAGGTCGGAACGCATCGCGGCGCTATGGCGAAGTTCTGCATGTGCGCTTCTCAAGCGTCGAACTGGAGCGGCTGCGCACTATGGCTGATGGGGAGTCGGTGACGGTCAGCGAAGTCGTTCGCCGCCTTGTCCGCACCGAGGCGGGCTTTCTGCCGGCAGCAACAGGGGAGCTGCGACCCGCCATTGAAGAGGCCACCGACCAGCTTCGCCGCGTCGGTGTGAATTTCAATCAGGCGGTCCGCGCGATGAACGAGGGCCGGGTGCCATATGACGAAGACCTCGAGCGCGCCTTGATCGCTGTTGGCGAGCTCGTGCGTCGGTTCCGCGAAGAACTAAAGGCGATGATTGCGCGGCCGCGCAAGCGGAGCGAGGTCAAGCTATGAGCCGTCGCCTTGCCGGATACGCTGCCGACATCGAACGCTATCTGCGCATGCCGGGCGCCAGCGAGTTGGAGGCCCTTGAGGAGGATAAGCATTTGCAAGCGGCCCATCGGGAGACGGCCGATCGTCAAGCGATGAAAATCCGTGCGAGCGGGGTCGCCGCGGCCCCCTCGGCTTCGCCTATGGCGTCAATAGTGAGTGCGAAGCACCCGGTAGCGAGCCCCCGCGCCGCAAAGGCACCGGTTCAATCCTCGGGCCCGGGAGGACCGCTCAGCGCGAAACCACTGTCTGTGGGGACCAGCGGGAGTCTGCCCTCATCCAGCGACGCAAATGGGGCGATAGCGATTTTCGACCTGGCACTCGGCGCTTTCGTCAAGGAAGAGGAAGAAGAATGGCGGCGCCGTGGCGGGGGCGGCGGAAGGTCGGGCGCGCTCCCGTCCGCTCGACACTTCGCCCGGTCGACGCGAGAGGCGAGGGCGGTTGCGGCGCGAGCGGCCTATGCCGCGGGTGCGCAGCCGGCCGTGTTCAAGGTCCTGTCGAGCGCGGCCAATGGCAAGCAAGCCGGCGCCCTGCTCGCCTATATTGGCACACGCGCCAATGAACAGGGCGAGAAGCGCGACATCGAGATCTTCACCGATAGCGGACAGGGGCTTGCCAATGCCCAGGACCGCCGCGGCTTTCTGCACCAATTCACGCAGACATTCGAGCCCCAGCTTGAGAATACGAATTTCATTGAGGTGCGGTTCGAGCTCGCCGGTGACGTCACGGACGATGCGCTTGGCCAGGCGTTGAATGGGGCCTTCGGATCGAAGCCTTTCGTCTATGCGCGCACCGGCAACAGCGTCGCCGTTTATGGCCACACAGGAGAACGCGCCGGACCGCTTGCCAAGGTTCTATCGGCCGGGCGTGCAAATTCGCGCAGCAAAGCGCTCAATAAGATCGAAGCCGGCTTGCGCGAAGCCCTAGGGAGGCCGGTATTCGCGCCACAGCGGAAGTGACGGCGGCTGTCGGCAATGCGCGTAAGGCGCAATATTTTCTGCAAAAATTTATTCGGGCGCACGATCAGGTTCGCCAGGCGAATGGACAGGCGGTTTCCAGCAAACAGCCGACGAAATCGGCGGCGGCGATCTATGAGCAATGGCGGCCACAACTTTCCGGCCGGGAGCGGCGCAATGCCTATCACCTGCTTTTCTCTGCCCGGGCTGGTACGGACGCGCAAGCCATCATGGCGGTCGCGCGGGCCGTGCTCGAGGAGCGCGCGCCCGGGCACAAATTCGTGCTCGCACATCATGCCGAGACGAGGCACGTCCATATCCACGCCATGGTGCAGGCGCGGTCAGCCGACGGCGATCGGCTGACGTTCTACAAGGCGGATCTCCACGCCTGGCGGGAAGCTTACGCGGAGAAGGCGCGAGAACATGGCATAGCGATGGTCGCAACCCGCCGGTACGATCACGCAATGAGCCGACCGTATACGAAGGAACATGCGGGCGCCTACAAGCGCGCGCAGAACGACCCGCGCTACCAGATAAGTGACAAGACAAGCGCGCGCGTGGCGGACAAGCGGCAGGGTCGAATGGACCGCGGATTGCTCGTCGCCAATGGCGGAGCGATCGCCGGCGTGTGGCAGCGGACGGCCGCCGTGATGCGGGCGGCTGGCGTGACCAGCCAGGCCCTGACCGCGGCCGAGGCGATCGGCAAGAATGTCCTCCGGATTCATGCGCACAGGGCAGGCGAGAAGCCGGGCCCTGCCGCCTCCAACGCGCGGACCCCGTCGTTCTTGTCCCATCCCGGCATGAAAGAATTGACCAGGCTGATAGGAGCTACCGAAATGGCGCAGACACCTTTGGAAATGCGGCAGAAGATGGCACGTGTGAACCAGGCGTTGGATCAGATGCGGGACACGCTCCCAAACGATGAGAAACCCAGTTTCGAGCAATACCGCGAGGGCGTGAGCGACAAGATGCACGATCGTCTCGCCCGGCTCCAGTTCGAGCAGCAAAAGGGCGCGGGCGGAGGTGGGAGGCCGCGCCTGAAAGAGATGCGCGCGGCAGCGATTTGCCGGCCCGAGAAGACACGCGTCAGCCCGAGACCTCGGCGCGACATGCCGAAAAGGCGCGGCAACGCGTTCAGCAGCAGAAAGACTTAGCTAAGCAAAAGGGCCGGCAGGCCGACGATCAGGACCGCAAGACACAGCGCAGCCAGGACAACGAATACGAGCGCTAAGCACTTATCTTTCGAAGATGGGCCCGGTTTCGGGAGAAGACATGCTTAATTCAAGCCCTTAGACAAGGCGCCCGAGTCCTTTTCAGGCGCCCTGTTTTATGTGCGGCCACCGCGCGCCGCCAAACCCAATGGCCGGGTCTTTGCCGCCTAAAGTCACCTCTTCTCAGCAGAAACGGAGCTTGTTGGACCACCAACAATGACCGCCGCCGCGCGGTTGTAGGACGGGATCACTCGTCCACGACATCCGGCAATGCTTCCGCGACGACGCTTAAATTGCGATCGAATGTCTCGGAGTCAGTCGACTGCGAACGGAAAGATTTAGCCTCGGCGAGAATGGCCGCAATCACGGCCTCTTTTTGCGGCGAGATCCTGGTCGCCGCCGCCCGGGCCGCCAAAGCCGAAAAATCGACGGCATTGCCCGCTGCGGGCGCCGCCGCTGCCGGCGAGATGAGGCTCGCCTCAATCCCGGCTGCCTTTTGCGAGGCGGGCAGGCGACGGCGAGCGACTGGGGGCTCGGCACGCCCAACCTTTGCAGCGAACGCCGCACCGCGCTGCAGTTGTGATCGTGTGATGCCGGAGCGGTAGCGTGGCCCGACCGGCACGATCGACTGGACAGACGGAGAGGGGAGGGCAGCGGCGGCAGCGACTGGTTTGGCGCGCTTTACGCTCGCCGGGAGCACCATGAAAGCCCGCCTGGAGAGCTCCCGATCAGCGAAATAGAAATTGCGAGTCGCAAGGATTGCATTTTCGCCGCGTGGCAAAATGACGACCTTGCTCTTGTCCATGGTGCGAATTTCGTCCGGCCGCATGAGCGGCCGACGCACTTGCCTGCTGTGGACGGAGCGCGTGTAATAGGTGTCGAAAAGGCTCGCCTGGGTCCTGGTGACGTCCTTCTGGGTTCGGACGTTTCACCTATCTGCTCGGAGACGTAGCGCAGATCGTCGGTCTCCTGGGCGCCGAAGAAGATCTGGACACGGGCAGCGTTGATCAGCGTTTCGCGGCTTTCCTTGCGGTAGATCTCGTCGACCGATTTGAGCGACTGCACGAAAAACCACATCGGCACGCCGTGGCCGCCAAGCACGGTCGCCATGTCCGTCACATTCTCAAGCTTGCCGAGGTTCTGAAATTCATCGAGCAGGACAAGTACCTGGTGCTCGCCGGGGCGCGGCATGGATTCGGACATGAAATTCATCATCTGCGTGATGAGCACATTGAAAAGCGGGCCCAGCGAAGCCATCTGCTCGCGCCGGAAATCGAGATAGAGCGAGACTCGCTCGCTCTTGAGATTGCGGATGTCGAAGGAGCTCCGCGCAGTTGCCCGCATCAATCGCTCGTTCAGGAAGGGCGCCATGCCGGTGCGCACGCCGGCATAGAGACCGGAAAACTGCTTCTCCGCCATATCCGCATAGGGCAGCAGCGTCTGCAGCGTAAAATCCGAGACTTCCTGCCGGCGGGTGTCGCGCAGGCTCGCCAGGAACTCCAGGATCGGCTCTTCGGCGCCGTTCATGAGCTCGAGGATGGTGGCGAAGCTGCGGTTTTCGTCGGCAATCTTCGGCGACTCCATGACGTAAGAGGCAATGCCGGTGAAGAGGAGGCGCGCATCGTTGACCCAATAGGGATCGGCGTTCGCAGGCGGCCGCGGAAAGAGCGCGGCCGCCATGTTGCGCAGGTCGATGTCCCGCTGCGCCGAATCGAGCGAAATAAAATCCATCGGATTATAGAAGGCGGTGTTGCCGTCGCGGTCGGCCGGCGCGAAGCGGACGACCTGGCTGAAGGTGGCCCGGTGGCCGGCCGTAGCTTCATAGGTCTCGCCGCGCAGATCGAGCACGACAAGCGAATGGGGCCACATCAGCGCGTTCGGAATGATCAGCGCTGCGCCCTTGCCCGACCTTGGCGGTCCGATGACGAAGCCGCCGACGTCATCGCCGTCGATCCAAAGTTTCTTGCCGCCGCGAACTCTGGGCGTGTCAGGCGCAATTTGCCGGTGCGCCGATCGCGGTGCGGGGCAAAGACGTTGACCAGTCTGCCGCCGGCTCGTCCGATGAAGATGCCCTTCGGCTTCAGCAGGCCAGCTCGGCGAACGTCCGCCATCGACATGAATTTTGCGTCGTTGCGCTTGGGCGGCCGGATCAAGAATGCGATCGCGAGCGGCAGGAGGAAGCCGAATAGGGCCGCGGCGCCGGCGTATTGAAGCTTTGCGAGGCGTCCAGCCTCCAGATCCGCCCAGGCGTAGCCGAAGACTGGCCGCGGGTCCGCATTGATACTGTCGAAGAGAAAATGCGATCCGGTCCTGTACCAGTCGGTCGCCGCGTATGCGACCACAAACAACAAGGCGCCCAGCGCCACGGCCATCAACGCCAGAGAGATCCTGCCGGCGATCTTTTCCATGGTGCGCCCCTGTCAGATCGTCTCGGCCTTCGTGAACTTGATTTCGCTGATCGATCGGCTTCCGCCTTCGCCGCGCACCATCTGCACGACGACCGGGATCACCTCGCGCAAATAGTCGAGGATCTCGCTGCGAGAGAGCCCGACATTTCCTTGCATGACCATGAGGGCCAGGCGCTCATAGGCCGAACGGGCCGAATTGGCGTGAACGGTTGTCAGCGAACCCGGATGACCAGTGTTGATGGCTTGCAGGAAGGAAAATGTCTCGGCACCGCGTAACTCGCCGAGCAGCAACCGGTCGGGCCGCATGCGCAATGACGCCTCGAGCAGCTGTTGCGGCGTAACCCTGGCAAGGCCCTGGTCACCTTTCGAGGCAAGCAGCGTCACGGTGTTGCCAGTCGCCGGCTTGAGTTCGCGCGTATCCTCGATGGTTATGATGCGCTCATGAGAGGGGATGATTTTCAACAACGCATTGAGGAAGGTTGTCTTGCCGGTCGACGTGCCGCCGGAGACAATGAGGGAAATCCGATTGCGAACCGCATATTGCAGAAATTCCAACGGCGAGGTGTCATGCAGCATCTCGGCGAGCTGCTTTTCTTCGGCCGAGAGCACCAGGCCGCTGCCCATCTCGGTCTGTTCGAAGGCGCCCATCTTGGCGTAGTCGCCAAGGGTCATGTTCATGATGACCTGCTTGCGGATGGAGATCGCACCGCCATCGGGTGCGGCCGGCGGCAGCACGCATTGAAACCGCTCGCCTGAGGGGAGAGCGGCCGACAAGACCGGGGTGACTTCGTTGACGACCTGGTTGGTGGCCGAAGCGACGCCAACCGAGACCGAGCGGATCCAGTTTCTGGTGAGCTCGCGTTTGAGGACGTACTCCATCTCCTTTGCACCCAGGCGCTCAATGAAAACTTCGCCGGGTCGGTTGATGGCGATTTCGGAAACCGCTTCCTCCTCCATGTAGGGCCAGATCGGTTCCAGTTCGGCGCGCAGCACCGGTGCGCGCGCCCAGGGGTTCGGAACAGGCTGCACCTTCATCGGGCCGGAGTCCCGTAGCCTGGATAATGGGATCAGTGTCAGCCTTCGGCGTCATGAAGAGCGGCGTCGGATCGAGCGCTCTTGCCGGCTTTCCGCCGCGCTTCAGTCGCGCCAGTTCCTCTTCTACCGGATCCGCATAGAGCTCGGAGAAATCCAGATCCCGGCGCACGAAGACGATGATCGGCGTGCCCTGGTCAACGTAGATGGTCGGCGGGATGTTTTGTGTGTCGCGGAACGCCTCTTGCGCCAGCTGCTGCAGCGCCGTCGAGGATTTTTCGAAGGCGATGCCGCGGGCATCGCGTGGTGAACCCGAGCCGCCATAGGTGGTGGTGACCGTCTGCCCTGTGACGGGGTCGACGGTTGTCACCTGTTGTTGCTGGCTGTTGCTGCCATTGTCGGCGAGTGAGGATAGATATTCCGAAACGCCGCCCACGACCGAAAGCATGATCGCATTGCCGTAGCGTTCGAGCCAATGCGTATCGACGCGGCCGCCGAGACCGCCCCGCCCGAGACGGTCAGCGCCAGGCGAGGCGATGTCGACCGACATGCCGTCGGAACGTATGACGCGGTTCCAGACGATGAACACACGCTTTTGCCCGCGCGCGATCCCGGAACGATACTCGCCGGTGAGCCGAGAGCCTTTTGGGATCAGAATGCGGCGGCCGTCGAGCGAATAGACGTCCTCGCGCGCCACCGCGCGAACCATACCGGGCAGATCGGTGTTGATGGCGGTTTCCAGAAATCCGCGGATCATCGTGCCTTCCGGGATCAAAGCGTCGGTGCGGCGGAAAACCCGCGCCTTCGCCATCGCGTTCGAATGGGTTTCCGATTGCGCGAGGAAAGCCTTGTTCGGATCGTTGTCGGCGCCCGGCACTGGAACAAGCTGACCGTCGGCGGCGATCTGCGCCTGGGCCGGCTGATCGTGCCCGGCGGCCGGGTTTGCTTGCTCACTGGTGATCATCTGGTTCGACCGCAGGCGCTCCCACATTGCCTTTTGGCGCTCAGCTTCCTCGGCCTTTCGGCGCGCCTCCTCGTCGGCGGCTTGCTTGCGGCGGGCCTCTTCTTCTTCGGCTTTGCGGCGCGCCTGCTCGGCCGCCAGTTGGGCTTCGATCGCGCGCCGCTGCGCATCGAGATCGGCGCCCTGCTCAACCGTCTGGTCGACATTGTCGGCCTGTTGCTTGCTTGCTTCCCCTTCCGCGGGCGGCGGAACGACGATCTGGTCGATAGTCTTGTCGGCCGCTTGTGGCGTCTCGGCCAGCGCCGGCGGGTGAAATTCAGGTGGGTTGAAATTGTCGCTCGCGTCCGAGGCGGCATCGCGAGAACGCGGCTCGCGGGGCCAATTGATCCAGATCAGCGCGATCGCAACAATCAGCGCTGCGGCGACCATGGCGGCTTTTCTGCCCACGCCGGCATAGCGCCTGGCGACGGTCGGCCCGCCATCGAGCTCGTTATAGTCGATGTTGCTCATTTATCGTCCCCTCGCGGTCGGGGAAGTGAAGGGGTCGGGCCTCGCGAGCTTCTTCGGCCCGTAGACGGCGGAGACGGGATCCGCCTTGGACGGCCGGGCTCGATTGTAGAGGCAGAGCGTTTTGCCGTCGGCTCTCAGCGTAAATTGCCGGCCGATCTTATCAACGATCGTGTATTTTCCCTGGGTGCGCTGATTGACCAGCGATTCCTGACCTTTTTCGTCGACCAGGAAGATGGCCGGAATGTCGCCGGTGAACTCCAGGAACATCTTGGTGCCGTCGTCGAAAGCAACGCGCGGCTTCAGGCCATCATCGCCGGCATAGACGTAATTGTAGTTGAGATCGGCATAGTTGAGGTTCTTGAGGTCAGGATCGGCAGCACTTTGCTGGGCCTGGGAAAGCAGTCGCGTTTTGATCCTCATCCGCATACTTGAACCGGACCTGAAAGGATGCACGATCGCGATCGCTGTCGGTGGCTTTGAGCAACAGCGAATAGACGCGCCGGTCCGTGATGACGTTGACGTTCGTCCAGGCGTCCCGTTCGAGCGGCTTGATGAAAAGAAACCGTGAGCCGCGTTTCGGCACGATCGACCAGCCTTTGGTGTCGCCGGCCGAAACGGTTTCGATGACTTCCGACGGGCTGAGCTCAATCATCGTGGAGACGCCGAGCGCGGCGTTGACCGTGGTCACATTGTCGTTGTCGAAGGGCACGTATCGGATACGATAATCCCGGGCGGCAGCTGAGCTGGCCGAGCCAAGCAAAATCAGCAGGGAGAGAGCAGCCCTAAGATGGATCTTCATTGCGCGCTCCCTGCCGTCGGCGCGGACTCCTGATCGCGACGGTATTCGATCACCTGGAAGCCAAGCGGATTGTCGAAACGCCATTCGTTTTTGATCGGCGTCGTCGTGTAACGGAATTTCACCACGGCCACCCAATTGTCGGTCGTGGAGGAATTCTCGCGACGCGTCGTGGTCGAAAACCGCACCGACGCGGTCGTGTTGTTGAGCAGGGAAACCGACTTGACGTCGACGGAAATGGTGACGTTGCGCCCGTAGACCTTGTCGAGCGACTGCGCGTTGGACGGCGTGTAAGCCCAAGTCAAATCCTTGGACGCCGTTCCCGTCGAATAAAGCTGCGCCAGATCGTAGTTCTGCTTGATCTCGCGCGCGTCATAGGTTTCGCGGGCGCGAATATAGCGAACGAGATTGGCGGCCGTGACCGCCTCATTCTGCGACAGATCGCCGGGTTTCAGCGCGCGCGCAACTTCGAGATATCCGGTCGTCTTGTCGACCTCGATGACATAGGGCTCGAATTGCTTGAGCGGAAGGATGAGCACGAGCGTCAGCAATGACAGGCCCGCAACCACACTCGCGACGCCGCTGACAAGCCACGCCAGCGTGCGCGAACGTCTGAGAGACCGGTGTGTGTCGTCCTCCCATGTTGCGCCGGCCTGATAGTAGCGCTGGTCAACGAGTTTACCGATCTCGGCGGGGATGCTTGCCTGCATTTTTGTCACTTTACTTTAGCCTCACGTCCAAGCTCCCACTGCGGCCCTCAAGCAACACTTCTCAGGCGGATGTTTGCGCTTCTAGGCCAACGGCCTCGCGTTATCGCGCGCCGCTTGCTGAATGGATGATCGAGCCGCCTCGCTGGTGCGGGATGATCTCAGCCGCTGCCACCGGTTGGCGACAATCCGCGTGCTACGCGCGACATTGCCGGGCACATTGCCATAGGAGCGGTATGCGCCGACTGTGCTCAGATACCCGCCGCCGTTCAGGATCGAGGCGATTGCCGGGATCTGCATCAGCACATAGATGCCGATGATCGTGACCAGGACGAGCGGCAGGACCATCGACATCTTGTTGTCGACGCTGGCGCCTCCCGAGGTGGCAGTGTTCAAGGCAAGATTGACCAGCGAAAAATAAAAGCCCAGGAAGCTGTAGATGAGGATTTGCTGGATGATCAGATAGGTGGTGAGCGAAATGAATCCCTCGCTCATCCGGGTTGACCACCGGTAGAGCCAAAGCACAATCCAGACCGGCGCGAGCGCCAAAGTGATGAAAAGCATGATCTTGGCCGCGATGATTGCCGCGATCGCAAGCGCCGAAAAGATGATGGCGGCCAGAAGGACGATGGTGGAAAGCAGCGCGCCGAATATGTCGTAGAAAGTGCCGCTGTAGACCTGATTGGCAACGTCCTGGGCGCCGCGGTAGAGATTGTCGATCAGGGCTGGGATCGCATCTTGATCCGAGAGCTGGTTTCCAGTGGCGCGCGAGACGGCCCCGACGATGATCTTGCCGATTTCGCTCGGCACGGCTTGCACGAGCTTGTAGATCGTCTCGGAGAACGTCCCCCATCCATTCAGCAGCAGATAGATGACCACCGCACGGCCGAGACGGTATGCCGACTCGATCGGAGAGATCGCCTCGCGGCCGCTGAGGATCGAGTAGCCCCACCAGATGATATAGAGGGTGAGCATGAGCGCGTAGACATTCCCCAGCGCATAGCCGAGCTGCAGGTAGACGCTGGAGACAAAGCCCCGTCCGACGTCGTCGATGCCTCCCAGAATGCTTGTCGCCAGACCGTTCATCCAGCCTCGACAACACGATCGAAGGGCGGTGCGTTGACCGGCTTCAGGGGTCCGCAGCCCGTATCGCCGGCATAAGCCAGCGGCGCGCACGGGGCCTTGAGTTCGCGACCTGGCCCGGCGCAGCCGCCTAGCATGACGCTAGCGACCGTTGCGGCGATCACGCCGACCCGCCGCCACCAGGCTGGCATCCGTTTCGCTCGGCACCTCAACGATCAGTTCCCGCTTGTGCCGAAATTTTCGAACGGATTGACTTGCGCCGGCGTCATCAGCTTTTGCACCTGGCTTTGGCGCAACAGCCGGGTCTTCATTTCCTCGTTGAGCGCGGCGACGGCACCGTTCTGGACGACGATGAGCTCGTTGACCGCGCGTGCGTTCTCGAGCTGCATGCGCGTGTTCTGATCGACCGATCCCTTGACGTCCTCGGACTGTCCGATCTGGCCGCTGGCCGACTGCAACGACTGCTCGCGTTGCGCGACGCCTTGCGAGGCCTGCGAGGTGAGGGCGCTCAACAGCGAGGCGACGTTGACGCTGCCGCTATAGGCTGTGTTGACGGCACTGCTGCCGTGGCCGGTAATCTGCTGGAGCTGTTTGACCAGCTGCAGGCCGTTGATGACCGCTCCGGCGATCTTCTGGATTTCAGGCGACAGCCCGCCGAAAGAGAGGGCGCCGCCATTCAAGATCGATCCGAAGCTCGGCGCTTGCGCAATCGACATGTTGCCGCCGAGGCCCATCTGGCCGATGCCGAGAGAGCCGTTGCGGCTTCCTGTCAGGGCTTGCAGAATCTGATTGCTCTTCTCGAGGATGTCCTTGTTGGTGCCCATGATCGAATTGGTGTTGTCAGCGTTCTGGCGGGCAATGTCCAAATTCGCATTGTCGATGACGGCGATCTGCGCATGAGCGACGCTGGACAGAAGTGTTACACATGCCGCGAAAGCGATTTTTCTCACGTCAGCCTCCTATTCCTGAATTGCTTCGATTGCGCGGGCCGCGCCGGTTGGATCTACGTTGATCTGCACCGACTGCGCGTTCCCCGAAACGCTCTCGGCGCTCCGGCCCGCACAGGGTAGCCATTGGCTTCGATCAATCCGCAGGCGTTCAAGCTCGGCCGGGTCGCATGAAAATGGATTTGGGGATCCACCTTGCGGCGGCGTGATGGTCCGCGCGGTCTGCGAGGCTCCGACGTTGTTCAACGAAAGAAACTGACCGAGCAGGGCGGTGAAGTCCGAGGCCTGACCGATATATTGGCCGGTCACATCGGCATTGAGAGTTCGAGCGGACGAGTTGAGCTCCCAGGCGTCCTTGTATTCGCCAACATGTCCGACGCCGCCGGCAAGCGCGTCGATCCGCGAGGAATTGGCCGTCATCTGTGCGGAGCTTCCGTCGAGGTCGGCCGCGGCTTTGGAGACGGAATCGAGGGCGTCGCTTTGGGCAGACCCGCCCGGTCCGCTTGATGTCACGATGCTGATCGCTGGCGGAGACGCCGCCGGCGCCTCTCCGCTGGAGACGTAATTGTCAAAATAGCCATGCCATCGGCCGACGCCCGAGGCCCACCCAGCCTGTTCGGCGGCGTTCGAGCCGTTATAGAAACTCGCCAGGCAGCTGTAGTTGCTGGCGCCACACTGCGCGACGCCTTTGCCGAGATATTTGACGCCGCCCTCGATGTTTTGCTCGTTGATGTCGCGATCGAAGCCGAGTTGCCTGCCCGTTCCCTTCGTCAGTTGCATCACGCCCTTGACGCCGGTGTGCGAACCGGCGCAGCTGTCCAAGCGCGATTCCTGGTAGGCGACCGACAGCGCCAGGCCCTCCGGAACGCCATATTTTTGCGCATAGTAGCGGATGAGCCTTGCGTTCTCGGCGTCGCGGCTCAGCGCCTCGCCAGGGGAGCGGCTGAACATTTGCGATCTGTATTTGTTCGTATAGGTGCAAACGAGGCTCTTTTTCTTCTCCTTCTCGTCGGATTTGTTTTCCTCCGACTTCGTGCTGTGCTCTTCGTCCTGCGCGCGCTGATCCAGATTGGAATTGTCGATCACGGCGATCTGGGCCAGCGCCGGGAGAGCCGCCATCTGCCCAGGTATGATCGCGGCAGCGGCGATCGCGCTGCTAAGCCGCTTCTTCATGCTCGCTCTCCCATCCACAAAGGTATGGCAGCCACGCTTCCGGCTCTTGCCCGTAAATCTCGCGCAGCCGTTCGCATTCCTTGATGCTGGCTTCGTTGGTCGACAGCACCTTGACGAGGTCGGGCATGGCCGAGAGGTCGAGCTTGGCCACGACGGAATCGCTGTCGTGCTTGACCAGGAACGTGCGCGTTTCCTTGGGCGTACGGCGCACGAACTCGAACTCCTTCGCCGTCAGCGAAAAGCGCGCCATGTAGGAATCTTTGCTCGCCTTCGGATTGGGGAAGAAGATGTTGGTTTTCGTCTGCTCGATCAGCGAGGACGAGATCGACGAGTTCACCACATCCTCGGCAGTCTGGGTGCCAAAGCCGACGACACCGTTGCGCCGGCGGATTGTTTTCAGGGTCTCGTTAATGAAGGCGGCAAACACGTCGTCATCGAGCAGCTTCCAGCCTTCGTCGAGGAACATCAGAAGCGGTGTGCCGTCGATGATCTCTTCGAGCCGATGGAAGATGTAAAGCAGAGCGGCCGAGCGCAATTTCTTGTCGGCCAGGATCTTCGTCATGTCGAACCCGACCACCGGCTTCGAGAAATCGACGAGATCGACAGGGTTGTTGAAAAGCCAGCCCTTGTCGTCAGGGTTCAGCCACGGTTCAATTCGAGCCGAAAGGTCGTTCATTCCGGGGGTCAGCGAGCCGCGCAGCACCTCTGGCAGCAACTCGAACGTGCGCTGTTGGCGCGGGATCTTGTAGACCTTGTCGACGGCCGTGTTGATCACGCGCATCTCCACTACGTCGAGCGAAGCGTCGTCAGGGGTGAGCAAGTAGCGTAGCAGCCCTTCCAGAAACGTGCGGTTTTCTGCCGTGTCTTCCAGCTGCAGCGGCGCGAAGCCGGTGGCCTGCATCGGCTCCATGACCTCGTAGCGGCCGCCGAGCGCGCGAATGAAGAGTTCGGCGCCGCGCATATAGTCGAAATAGACGCATCGGGGTCGCGGCGAAATGCGCATCGCCTGCGCCATCAGGAATGACAGCACCACCGTCTTGCCCGAACCGGTCGGGCCGAAAACGGTGAAATGGCCGACGTCGTGGACATGAAAGTTGAAATAATAGGCGGTCTGGCTGGTCGTCTCGAGGAGCGCGATCGGCCGCTTCCAGTGCAGTCCCTCACGCTGGCCCGAGGGAAAATTGTGACCCGAGAACAGCCCAGCAAAGTTCAGCGACGAGATCAGGGCGCGGCGCGCGATGTAGCTGAAATTGCCGGGCAGCTGTGCCCAAAACGCTAGTTCGGTGTTGAGCGTTTCCCGCACCGGCACGATCGACATGCGCGACAGTTCGGCCGTGATGTCGGACAGGGAGCGGTTTAGCGCTTGGACGTCGGCAGCGAGCGCCATCACCGTCATGTGGTGCTGCCCGAAAACGACCTCGCCACCGGCGAGCTTGTCAGCGCCGGCGTGCACGGAATCCTCGACCGTGGTCCCGGCCTCATCCGAACCGCTGACCTGGTTCGAGATCGTGTTGATGCGGCGCATGGCCGTCACGCGATCTTCAATCGCGAAGGACTGCGTCAGGATGAATTCATGCGGTAACCGCAACAGGCCATCAAGCGACCCGGGTGCGGTGAAGGGCGGGTATTCCTTGATCGACACCATGGCGCCGATCTTGCTTGTCTGCGCTCCCGTGATCTCCAGCGCGGATTTGCCGAAGAAGATTTGCCGGGTCGCACAGGCGCTCGCCAAGCTCATGCGCGGCAGCGGCATTTCGACATCCGCGCCGCCGGCAAGGATCTTGGCGATGAATTCGGCAGGTTCGGAAAACAGGCTGTCGCGCCGTGTCACCACGCCCAAAAGTCGCGCCCTGTAGGCCGAAAAGTCCTTCACGACGCCATTGAGCACATCGTGCAGTTCGGCCATGGCCTCTTCACGTGTCTCTTCGCCCGCCGTGCTGATGCGGAACGCATTGAGCGCCCTGTCGACCCAGCCGATACGCCCGACCATCGGGCGGCGGATCAGCGTCAAAAAGGCCTCGTTGACGAACAGGTTCTTCGAGCCCAGCTCGTCCATGTAGCGGGCATCGAGTTCCGCCACGAAAGGGTTGTCGAAATCCCCTTCGATCTCGGGCGTGATGTGACGCCGGATGATGGTCGCATAGGCGGCAAAACGGGACGTGGAGAGGTTGCGGAATGTCGTGTTGCGATTGAACAGGCGGTTGTTGAGCTCTGCCTGGTCCATTGTCTGGAAGGGCAGGCCGCCAAGCTGAATGACGCCGAGGAGAAAGCCGCTTTTGGTGACGACCAAATTATCGTCGACATGGCGCAAATAGGGGACATGCGCCTCGACAGGCTTTTCCCGTCTGCGCGCTTTGGCGAATTTCAGGTCGGCGTTCAGGCTCACGGCGAATAGCTCCTCGCGCCCCAGAAGCCTGAGTTTGCGACCGCGTCCCGCTTCGACAGTCGACGTTCGACGATGTGGAAGATGTATGGGTCGCGCTGGCACAGATAGGCGCTGATCAGATGGGTCGCGCTGAATAGGCCGAGGCCAAGCGTGAAGCTGCTGGTCGCGATGAATCCGATGACGGCAGCCATGCCGTTAAGCGCGAACACCTCGTAGCGCACACCCCATTTCATCGGCGGGCGCGTCAGAGGCAGGCTGACCGGCTCGACATAGACCTCTTCATCCTCCATCGGTCACGCGCCTCCAGCGGTAGACCGGATGGAATCGACCAGGGCTGCGGCGCCAAACACCAGAGCGATGCCGATGATGATCGAAAGCGCCATCATCCACACCAGTCTGCCGGTCATGGCGAGGAAGCCGAGAAAGCAAACCGCTATGATCCCGAAAGATCGGGCAATGCTGCCCTGCAGCACACCGACGAACCATTCCAGCACGCCCTCGACCGGGGCAGCTGACTGCGCGTATGCGCTCGCCGGCGCCAGCGCCATGCCGATCGCCGCGGCGGCCACAAACTGCAGGGCGAACTTGCCCGCCTTTTTATAATCCATCCTCGTCTCACTCCTATTCAGTTGCCAAAATCCATGACGTGACCATCTTGCCAGGCGACGCCATCGACCGCGTCGGTCGCGGCTGCGCGATGATCGTCAACAGGGTTGGGAAGGGGAGCCTTGATCAGCTTGCCGAGCTTCCAGCGATTGAGCACCTTGACCACGTATTTCGTGGTCTCGTCGTTCACCGGGATGCCTTTGGCCTTGTAGACGTTCTGCTCGCCTGCATTGTAGGCCGCCAACATCAAAAGCGGATCATGGAACTCATCATAAAGCGCTTTCAGATAGCGGACGCCGGCACGGATATTGGCATTCGCGTCACACCTGTCAGTCACACCGAGACGGGACGCTGTCGCCGGCATGAGCTGCATGATGCCGAGCGCGCCCGCGCGGGACGGCCCTTGATTGCCGCCCATGTCGCTTTCCGCCCAGGCAACCGCTTCGGTCAGGTCGGGATCGAAGCCCTCTTCCTCAGCAATTTGGCGCACCAAGGCCGCGGCCCGCCCGCGATCCGTCGGCGCACACCCGCCACCGATCGGCAAACCGTTCTCAGCGGCCGAACGGGTCGAAACCGCCGGGCGGGCAGGCAGAGCAAATGCCACCGCGATGCGCGTCGAACTCGTGTTGTCCGCATGGGCGCCTAATGGCGCCATGACGGCTGAGAGAGAAAGCGCAAGGGCGATCCGGTTTTTCATTGCGCCACCAAGGTTGACACTTTACTATGGGTACATGGTGCCAAAGTAAAGTGTCAATACGAGAAGCAGGATCGAGGCCAATTTTCCGATGAAGCAGTTCTTCTTCCTCGCGGCATTGTTGTTCCACAGCACCGTCGTAGGCGCCGCCGATCTGGGCGCCAACGAGCCGCATCCGTTCGAGCAGCCCTCGACCGCGTATCTGCAGAAGTTCGCAAAGCCTGGCGAAAAGACCTTCGTCTACGAGCGCTACGACGCACGCGGAGGCCTTTTTCAACGCGAGGTGATACCGCTGGCAAAGCCGGTGGACATCAGGTCCGCCACTGAACGCGTCATCAACGGCGTCATCTACAGGCTGCGTGGGCTCGCGGCCTGCCCGAAACCCAAGATTACCTACAAGGCTGAGAAATGGGATTGCACGAAGGCCGTGCGGGACTATGACGAGGCTGTCTATAACACCCGCGCCTCCGTCGTGTTGTGCAAGACGCTGGTCCTGAAAAGCCAATCCGGGGTGCCGGACGCGGTTTCGTGTTTTGCCCTCGTCGGAGCTGGCAATACCAACGATCCTTATTCGGTCTCCTATGACGACGATTCCATGGTTTTCTTCGAGATGGCTGCGATCGGCCGCAACAAGGACGGCAAGTCCCTGCGGCCGGATCTCGAACATGCCTTAGATCTCGGCAAACAGTTCCAGACCGATGAAGCGAACTAGCCTCGCAGCGCTTATCTCACTCGCGACCGCCCACGCCGTGAGCGCCGCAGGCGTCGAGCCAAGAAGCGCGACAGCCGCGCCCTTCCTGGTGTCGAAAAGCGTCGAGCTGCTGACCGGAGATACGTGGCGCGACGATGGCAAGCTCTACCGGCTTTATGGCGTGCAATCATGCTTGCGGGGCACGATCGCCGCGGATGCCAATGGCAAAGAGCTCGATTGCGGCAACGTCTCGCTCGCGCACCTGGCCGCCTTGTTTTCGACGGCGGCCGTGACCTGCCAGCCGATCGCCTTGGCGCTCGACAAAGCCACGTTTGTGGTATGTGGCGCGAAACTCGACGGCGATACGGTCGACCTCGGCACCGCGCTCATCGCGGCCGGCTACGCCTTCGCCGCTACTGATGCGAAAGGCAAGGCGGTCAGCGCCACCTATCTGGTGGCTGAGCTCAACGCGAAGATGAAAGCTGATGGTCTCTGGGCGACGAAGTTTCAACATCCCATTGAACTTCTGCTGAGACGGGCAGGGGAGCGCAAGCAATGAACCACGAAGATGAATCGAGCCGTTATTACTACCCGGTCGAGGGCCGCACGCACGGTGCCATAGCCGGGGCGCTCGCATTCATCGCCATCATCGCGGTGCCGGCGCTGACCTATGCCGCATGGCACGAGCTCATGTCGTGGATTTCCGCTCTCTTTTCTTAGATCGGCAACTCGGCAAATGACCGCAGCAGTTCCTGCAGGTCGTCCGCATCCACGTCGCACCAACCGTTGTTGATGAGCCGCTTAAAATATGCGGCTTTGATTTTCAGCTCGCCGACATTAGCCACCGGCGCCATCGCTGCCTGCCGTCGAACAACCGTCTCGGTCTTCATGGCAGCGTCAAGCCGCGGACCGATCAGCGCCGCCTCGGCCTCTCCGGCGTGCATCAAACGTTTCCCGAGACACTCCAGCGCTGAAATGGCGCGGCGGTGCGCCGCGATCAGACCCACGACTCCTTCCGCCTTTTGCGCCTCTCCGTTGCTGCATGCCAGTTCAACAGCCATTGTCCTGCTCCGAGTAATTCGCGGCCCGCCCCTCGCCCGTTGCATCGAGTTGAGAAATACGTTGATCAGGAACGATGGCACGATAGGATACGAAACGAAGCGAAATCAGAGCCTGCAAGTCGTTGTTTAAGAATGAAAAGTTATTTCTCCCGCCACCGAGAGATGGGAGTGATTTCAAGGAAATATTCAAACGGTTAGCGGCTGCGGGTGCGGGTCGGCCGTTGGGCAAGGATGGATTTCCTGCAGGCCCATGGACGCCCGAGCTTCTTGCAGAGGCAATTTCACAAATTGATTCCAACCGGATCGGGGTCGATCTGCGAACAGTGCAGCTTTGGTTTCAAGAGAACGACAAGGGTATTAGCGCTGCCAACATTCGTTGGCTGGCGAGGGTTTTTGGCTGCGGTGATCCGGCGGCCACCAGCGAATGGCAGATGGAACTGAGTGCTGCGCAATCGAGGTTAGCGGCCAAGAGACGAGAATCGAAGAGCGCCGGAAGCAGCATTGCACGGGAGATTCCAGATACAGCACTGGCTGCGACCTTTGATGACGACACAGCGTCTCCGGCAGAGCTAAAACGGGATACTGACGCCAAGGGGCCAAGGCGGCGTTTTAGTTTGGCGAGGAAATCGGAGGCGTTTTTTACTCACGGATCTCCTCTGAATTTGCCGGCGTCGGTGTTTGCAGGTGTCACCGCTCTTGGGTTTTTGTCATATACTCTGGGGATTCACAGCGTGACGTATGGCCGGGCGGATGGCGTCGTCAAGCAGGTGGGGTTTCTTTGGACAGCGAATTGGACATTCGTCTTCATGGTATTTTTGCCACTGTTTTTTGCCTTCGTGACCGAGCTAGTGACCTTTTGGAAAGATGAAGGCCGCCCAAAGGTTGCGGGGAATGGCAATAAGATGGAAAGCGACGATGCCTGGGCGCGCAGCGTAGAAGCTTCTTCGTATTCATATTGGGCGGTTTTTTTGATTTGTGTGCTGTTCGCCGGTCTTTTTCAGTGGATCGGCGTGTCATTGATCCCGTTGATGAAAGGTGGTGGCGACTATGCGACGGATTGGGGCTCGTTAGCGATTGTGCGCCCCGAGGTCATATCGGTTCCAGAAGCGGTCGTATTCACCGGGCTCGCTTACTTATACATGTGCCTTTGCTTTTATCTGTTCTTCGTAGGTCTCATTTTGCTCTATACGGTTGTCCATGATCTTTGCAGAATTGGAGAAGCAGCGAGTAATCGACCGGAAGTGGATTATCAACACGAGCTCAACGAAGCCAGCCTCAGAGTGATGCGCGGAACTTTTCGCTGTACTGTTTTGGGGGTTCTGATCGGCATAGTTATGAAGGTTCAGAGTGCTTACCTGACATCGCGTGGAGAAAATGTCGTGGCTTGGTTGGTCGGCGATATGTCTTCAGCCTTCCATGGCGGCCACGACGTGAGCGATGGCATCGCCTATAGGATGCCGACGCATTACAGCAGCTTTCTTATCGTTATTTCGACCTGTGTGGTTTTTGTGTATGGGACCGTCCGTTTGGGCGGCGGAAGTCGGGTTCCGGTTCCTTTGTGGAAGATGTCGGCGGTCGTGGCGTTACTCGTTTCTGGCTACTTGCTGATCGATGCATTTGCTGGCTTTTCGATCCTTCTGGGCGTTGGAGTGCTGCTCGCGATATACGGTCTCATTGATCCCGCATTTGGGCGATGGCGAGCAAGCGAATTAGGAAAAAATCACAGTGTATCATAGCTGGCTTGATCATTGGGATGAGCGGCGTGCGCGACGCGGTGAGGAAGGGAAGAAGACAACGGATTTCATCCTTGACGCGGACCGTGCCTTTCCAGGCGCGGGGAAGATTGCAAGCATCGAAGAGTTTTGTGTCCTTGCCGACCAGGCCGTGGCCGATCCGGCCTTTTTCGATGAGCCGAGCGAGAGCGATCAGCGTTTCGACCGGAAAGATGGGTGGTTAAGATTTCCATCGGACATTGCGACTGATATCGCGGCGAACAATGTTGTGTGGGCGAAAATCACGGAAAGCGGGTCGTTCGATCGGGCGATGGTGATCTTTCACCATTGGAATGCCGGCGCGCGGAACCGTCAGATTGCCAGTTTTTTCTCGCGGCGTGGTATCACCGTTGTCGAGATTGCCATGCCTTATCACTTCGAGCGCAGCCGTCCCGGCTCCGCCTACGCCGACTATATGCTTAGCCCCAACCTTGGGCGAACGGTCCAGTCAATGAGGCAGGGGGTATTGGACGGGCGAAAGCTCATACGTTGGTTGAAGAGCGAAGGCTACAGAGAGATTTCGGTTCTTGGTATGAGCTTAGGTTCCTGGGTCGCGGGGTTGATTGCTGCGCGCGATGCCGCCGTGTCAAAAGCCTCGTTGTATCTGACGGCGGGGAGTCTGGCGGACATGGTCTGGACGGGCCGCGCGACACGATCGATACGCGATAGCCTTGAGGCCGAGATTGAGCTGACCGATCTCAGAAGGGCCTGGGCTCCACTTAACCTGGAGAATTACGCACATAGTCTGGCACGGCCTGATCTCGATCTTCACGTTGTGTTGGCCAAGAGAGACAAAGTGGTGTTGCCGGAGCTCTCCGCGAGGTTCATGCAGAGGCTCAAGGACGCTGGAGCCAGGCCGACTGTTTTGGAATTGAACTGTGGTCACTATTCGCTCGCCATGCCGCCTTACATTTTGCTGGCGGGTTTGAGCTTGAATCGGTTTCTGTCGCGTGCGCACAACTCTGCCCTGGGTTGGCGGCGGAAGCGGTAGTTTCTTCGTGCGGCGCGCACTGCCTTGGCGATCGCCTTGCTTATGGCATCGAGGTCGCAGTTTTCGGGATGAAATTTGCGGCCGGCCCACCGGCGCATGGCCTTATGCTCTTCGTGACCGCTGTCGCGCCATGCTTCGAGGAGCTCGGCATAGCCGTGCGGGCCGCCGACGTCCTCTGGCGGCCCTAACCGGCCAGCTGCAATGCAGCGAGGATAATTGCGCCTGCCTCGCGCGGAAGGCGTTCCAGACGGAGCAGATGGCGTCAGTTGTCGCCGAAGTCGTACTCATAGAGGATCGTGATGGGCTGCTCGTCGGGATCGTAGAAAAAAACGAAAACGACCATCCGTAACTCGGTTGCCTCGAAGATGCGATTGGCGGTGAAGCCGTCGTCGTCGAACTCCGGCGCGCCATAGATGATGCCTCCGATGTTGAACTGGTGCAAATGGCTACCGGTCCAACCAAAGGAGGCCTAGAGCACCTCGAGGAGTTGGGCAAGGTTGAGCGCCATCGGCAGAGCTCGAAGGTGCGGCTGGCGATGGATGCGACGACATTTCGCGGGTAGGGACGCTGCTTCGAAAACAACCCCGATTGTTGATCAGCCGGCCGTCCCACCTTATTCATAGGGGCGCAACGCCTCCCTCCTACGCCAGCCGAGAGAACATGAGCAGGTACAAAGACCATCCCAAGCCGCGTCGGCAGCGAGATGACGACGAGCCGTTTTGTTTTCCGGAAAAGTTTTTCGTGCCCAGCTTCTTTCAGCGGCCACCGCCCGCGGTCGCGGCGCCTGTCGACGCCCACGTGAAGTGGTTCAACGTAACGGCCCGGTTGTTACCGCGGAGATTTCCGCTTGATGCGTGTGATGAGTTCCTCGTCGTCGACGAAGGCGTCGAGGAAGTCGCTCCATTCGTCGGCGGTGCGGCGAGCGTCGGCAAGCATTTGCCTAAGTTCATCCATGCCATCGTCGGTTAGAGCAGTTATTGCCTCATCCGGCCCGGTGTAGACGCTGATGATGCTGCCGTAGCTCAGGTTGTCATCGTTGCGGACGATCGCCTGAAGGAGTTCGGGATTTTCATCGATCAATTTGGCGACGTAGTCGATGCTGAACACGTGGGTCACGGTTGCCATCAGGCGGCCTCGGCGGAGATGGCGGCGACAGGCGACCAATTCCAGGGAAGCAGTTCGTCGAGACGATTGATCTTGTGATCGTGGATACGGTCGAGCACGTCATCCGGGTAGGCTTGCGGATCGATGCCGTTCATCTTGGCCGTCTCGATGATCGTCATGGCGCGCGCGAGCGTTTCGGCACCAGTGTCGGCGCCGGCAAATAGCCAGTTCTTTCTTGCGCAAGGCGCGCTCGGCGGCGTTGTTATCCATGGCGACGCGGCCGTCTTCCAAGAACAGGCAGAATGAAGGCCAGCGGCTCAAGCCATATCGGAAGGCTTTCGTCCGAGGATTTGCCCGAAGACCTGCTTCTTCAGCCTGGCGATGCGCGGCCGCAGACTCTACGTCGCCGACATCTTCGCATTCTCCGCCCGCAAGGCGGCGATGATCGCCTTCAGCGAGGCGTGATCGTCGGGAAGATTCTCGGCAGCGTTCAACATGAACCTGACTACCACAAGTCAGGCAGAAGAGCCATATAAACAAGCAGGTTCAAAAGGATAAAATCACCCGACACGCGCCGGCGGCGCTCCCCAGCTGGGGCGTCACCAGTCAATCCCTTCCCACAGCATCGCCATTTGCGCTGACGTCAGTCGAGCTGTCCCATCCGCCGCCGATGGCCACGGAAAGCGGCCTTTCTGTAAGACCTTGTAGTAGAGACAGAACCCCTGGCCATCAAAATAAAGAAGCTTCAAACGATCGCCGCGCCTGCCCCGAAAGGCGAAGACCGCTCCTCCCGTCGGCTTCTGACGCAGCACATCCTGGGGCAGGGCGGCCAGGCCTTCGATCCCTTGCGCATGTCTGTTACGCCGCAGGCAAGATAGACCCGAACGCCAGCTCCCGGTCCGATCATGCTGCCTCAACCGCACGGATCAGCCGCGCCAGAATGGCGGCATCGATGTCCTTATCAAAGCGAAGGCTCCGCCCGCGGCATAGTTGCAATTCGACCGTGCTGGACGAACCCTCGGCATCGGTTCAACGCAAGCAAGGGGTTTGGGTTCGTCAAAGGCTCAAACTGTTCTGCCTTGCGACTTTTCAGCTTTGGATCGTGCTACAGCCTCGAAGGCGGGTTTGTCAAACTCCCGGAGTAAGCCAACTCTGGGCTACTCGGCGGTCAGTCCAATCTCGGCGGGATCCGGCATTATCGCCTCGAATGTCTCGAGGTAGCTCTTCCAGCAGTTAGGACGTTCTAAGCCGCTGGCCTCGATTTGCTCGGCAATTCTTTTCTTTTGATTTAGATCCTTGGGAGTGCAGACGGCTCTCGGCTGGCGACCCCGTTTCAGCCAACGCCGGGAACGATCCGCAAGTAATCTCAGGACGAGCCACTCATCGGGCCTGAACTCATTGGCGCTGATGCAGCACGGCATTTCGGCCAAGCGTCCAATTGTGATGGCAGGCTGCGCATGATGATTTTTTGGGGAGCATGCGACGCTAAATGCCCTACCAAATGCCCGCAGACCGGGAGTGCGCTGAGGTAATATCGCACGTCACCAAATTGCACAGCCGGCTCATCCCAGCCCGTATGAAGGCCGCGCGGGTCTTGGCGGAGGCCAAGACCAGCGCATTTCAGTACGGCCTCTTTTCTGGTCCAGAGCTCCAGAAACTTTCGCGCAGTCAGCTCGCTCGGAATCGCTTCAAAGGTCATTGCCTCTTGGTCAGTCATAATGTGGCAAGCCAATTGCGGGCAATTAGCCAGGGGGCGCCAATGCTCAATATCTATCCCGACGAAGCCCGTGGCTGATACTGCGACGGCGGACCAGTCATGGCTATGAGACTGACTCACCTCAACGTTGTGTGCCGGTAATAGGGGCTTGCCGAACCGCGAAACGGTCATCTGGAGATCTCTCAGCGGAACATGCAAGTGCGAAGCAAGGATAGTTCGAAAAGCAAACTTCGCCTGAAGGTACGAAAGGCGCAGGTCTGAGTGACGGATTTTTTCGGCCCGTTCCCGCTCAGCTGGACTCAACACTTCGCGCATGTGCAACGTCGGGATCGTCAGCTGCGCATGCCGGAAAACCCAAACGTCGATTGTGCCCGTCTGCTTATTCGAGTGCATGCATACCGCGTGCTACCTTGCCTGATTAGCAGGGGGGTCATTCATTTCGACCCTTTGGCCGTTCATACCCTTCGGCTGCCTTGGAGGCGTGGATGCGTGACTGACTAGGAGTCACTTCTAGGAGCGACGGCCCGTGATGGGAAGAGATTTATGAAATGCAAAAAAATTTCGATACTAATCTGTCCACATTTTAAATTTTCCTTTAAAAATTTGTTTCTGCCAATGCAATGCGATTATTATTAAGATTAATATTCGTGATACGATGTGGACATAATCGACTGAATTATTCACAAAAAATTCAAACTGTTTCCAAGCAAAGACGGCTAGTGTTCTACGCACAACTATGCGCTTGGAGAAAGCAATGGATCATGTTGCGCGTCCGCTGTCGCATGGCCAGATGGGCCTTTGGATACATCATCAAAAACGACCTCACGGCAGCGAATACAATCTGCCCGTCGAACTGCGCATAAGGGCACCGTTCGACATTGATGCCTTGCGGCGCACGCTCCAATCATTGATCGACCGCCATGAAATGCTGCGCACGACCTTTCACCGGGAAGGCGAGCAGATCGTTCAGCGCATTCATGAGACAGCCCTTCTGAGTTTTCATGTCGTTCGGCTACAAGGTCTCGAAGAGGCGGACTTCCATCACTCCATCGCAGCGGAAGCTCGCTCGCCTTTCGATCTGGAACATGGGCCGGTGTTTCGCGCTCACCTGTTCATCAGCAGTGCCACGGAAGAGGTTCTCCTCCTCAATTTCCATCACATCATTTCCGACGGCTACAGCATTCGCACCTTCCTGCACGAGTTCGGCGGGCTTTACCAGGCGTTCTGCGGCGACACGGATACGCCGGATCTGACCACGGCAGCTGCTTACGCGGATTTCGTAGCCTGGCAAGAGCGCCTCCTCGCCGGCGACAACGGAGAACGCATGTGGGCCTACTGGCGCAGCCAGTTTGTTGATCATGAACCTGACCTGGCCCTTCCGACCGACAGACCACGAGCTGCACTTGCCACGCACACCGGGTCAGTTTTCTCCGTGAATGTCGAGATGCCGCTGGTCGCGCGCTTGGAGCGACTGGCGGATAAAGAAAAAGTGACGCTCGCCACCGTGCTGCTTGCTGCCTATTACGTCCTGCTGCATCGTTACGGCGACCAGGACGACATCACCCTTTACGTACCACGCCTCGGTCGTCCGACCGGAAATTTTTCGGGGACCTTCGGCTACTTTGTGACACTGGCGGCCCTACGGCAGGATCTTTCCGAAAATTCCATTTTCCTCGACCATTTGCAGCGGGTTCGTGAGCTCATGCGCTGCGCGCGTAGACACGAGTATTTTCCTCTTCCCCTACTGCTGGAGAAGCTAAAGCTCCCTCCTGCACCTGATCGCAACCCGCTTGCGCAAGCTGTTTTCAACTTCATCCCGGAGGCGGTGAGTTCTCTTGGCTTCAGGCGATGCGACGTCGACCTGTGCGGCTTGCCTGCGCAAATCCGACTTTGCGAGACCGACGTCTGGATCGATCTTGATTTTCGCATCCTCGCTGGAAAACAAAGCGTCCGCCTTGACGCCGTATACAATGCGGATTTGTGGGATCGCAGCACCATCGAGCGGCTGACCAAGCAGTATCAGTTGTTGCTTGAGGCGATTGCAGATGCGCCAGGGCGACGGATAGGCGATTATAGTTTTCTGACGCCAGAGGAGGAGCACCAGCTTCTGCGTGATTTTACTGACACATCTGCACCTTTTCCTTCGGACATTTGCCTGCACAACCTGATCGAAGCGCAGGCTGCCGCTTACCCAGACAATATCGCCGTCAGCTGCCCATCGGAGGCGCTCAGCTATACAGCACTTGAGCAAAGGGCAAACAGGCTTGCCCATCATTTGATTTCAAAAGGTGTGCGCCTTGGAGATGTGGTCGGCGTTCTCGTTCAGCGTTCGTGCGATCTCATTGTCGGCTTTCTAGCTGTCTTGAAGGCGGGCGCCGTCCATCTTCCTCTCGATCCTAGACTCCCACCCCAGCGCCTACACTTCATGTTGCGGGACGCTGAAGCCACTGCAGTGATCAGCAAGGCAGAGCTTACAGAACAGGCGTTCGGGGGTGCCCTGTCGGGGCGAAACATTGAAGGTGCGAATGGATGCGCTGTGGTTCTCCTCGACCAGGACCACACCGAAATCGCCCTGCACGAAGTCACTCCTCCGCACTGCCCCGCCGGTCCCTCGGATTTGGCTTACGTTATCTATACATCCGGTTCTACGGGTCAGCCGAAAGGCGTGATGGTTGAACATCGAAGCGCCTGCAACATGGCGGAGGATCTAAAACGCACGTATCAGCTGGGGCCGGATAGCCGGGTACTACAGTTCGCTTCCTGCGGATTTGACGCATCGCTGTTCGATTTTATGCTGGCCTTTTCTTCTGGGGGTCGATTGTGCCTGGCGCCCCCATCAGCGGCGCTGCCCGGAGCAGAGCTTGTCGACTTCATGCGCCGTGAGCGCATTACCGCAGCCGGTCTCACACCGACAGCATGGGCCTCCTTGCCGTCTACTGATCTTCCTGATCTCACCGTGATCAAGTCAGGCGGAGAGCCGTTGCCGCCAAGCCTCGTTGAGCGATGGGGTGAGAAACGCCGCGTCTTCAATTCTTATGGGCCAACCGAAACGACCGTCTATTGCATAAGGAGCGAGGTGAAACCCGACTGGCGAAGGCCACCCATAGGGCGCCCTGCCATCAATACCAAGGCTTACATCCTCGACCGCTATGGTAACCCGGCTCCGGTTGGCGCAATCGGCGAGCTCTGTATCGGGGGCGTCGGCCTAGCTCGCGGCTACATTAATCACAATGACCTCACGCGCCAGGTTTTCCGGCCAAACCCGTTCGATGATGATCCGCAAGCCAGGCTCTACTGGACTGGGGATCTGGCCCGGTATCGGTCAGATGGCACGATTGAGTTCCTGGGCCGAAAAGACGGACAGATCAAATTTCGCGGCATGCGGGTCGAGCTTGCCGAAATCGAGCAATGTCTGATGGAGCATAAGAACATCAAAGCATGCTGCGTCACGCTGACAAACCGTGCCGTTGAAAATGCGAGCCTGACAGCGTACGTGGTGAGGCGATCGGAAAGTTCGGAGGACATCGATGAACTCCAGGCTTTCCTGCGCGCCGCGCTGCCTGGCTACATGGTTCCCTCACAGTTCGTGTTCCTTCCACAGCTACCAACCAACCGCAGCGGCAAGATCGATCGGCGCGCTCTTCCCGAGCCGAAGAGAGACGGCTCGACATCGAAGGCCGCCACTTTACCGACTGGTGGGTTACAGACAGAAGTGGCTGACATCTGGAAGGACATTCTGCAGGTGGACTCCATCGGCGTTGAAGACAATTTCTTCGATGTTGGTGGACATTCCCTGGCCATTGTTCAGGTTCAGGCGCGTATCCACGATCATTTGGGCATTGATTGCAAGATTCTGGATCTATTCGAGCATCCCACCATAAGAACGCTCGCAGCGCACTTGGCCGCAATTTCCGACGCCCCTCGCCTCACTTCGTATCTTGAGAAGCCAATTGGGGTGGCCGCAAGCGAAAGCAAGGCCGAACAGAACCGCAATGCTGTCGCGATCATCGGCATGGCGGGCAGGTTCCCGGGAGCGGAAAACGTCGATCAATTCTGGAACAATCTGGTTGATGGCATAGAGTCCATCGCAGACTTGGATGAACAGACATTGCGACAAGCTGGCGTTGATCCCAATACCTTTGGCAAGCCCAATTATGTGAGGCGCGAAGCCGTTATCAGGGGGGTCGATCTGTTTGACGCAGCGTTCTTCGGCATCTCGCCAAAGGAAGCAGCGTGGATGGACCCGCAACAGCGGATCCTGCTGGAAACGGCGTATCAGGCGCTCGATCATGCAGGATACGGATCGCGCGAGACCGCCGAGGATCCAGTCGGTATCTTTGCCGGCGTGGGAGCCAACCACTATCTCGCTGAACATGAAGCAGGCCGGGACTTGCTGGATTCGGAGAAATTGCAGATCCGCATTCTTAATGGCCACGATTTCACGGCGACGCGCATTGCCTACAAGCTCAACTTGACCGGTCCCTGCGTGTCAGTTCAGACGGCGTGTTCCACTTCGCTGGTGGCCGTCCACCTCGCTTGTCAGAGCCTGCGCAGCAATGAGTGCGACATGGCGCTGGCTGGCGGTGCATCGATTTCCCTGCCCCACGGAAAAGGCTATCTCCATCAAGAGGGCCATATCTTGTCCCCTGACGGTCACTGCCGTGCGTTCGATGCTAGAGCACAGGGAACGGTGAGAGGCAGCGGAGCAGCGGTCGTCGTTCTCAAGCGGCTGAGCGACGCCTGTAGAGACGGCGATTATATCTGGGCAGTGATAAAGGGGACCGCCATCAACAATGATGGCGCCGCCAAGGTAGGGTTCACCGCCCCCAGCGCCGACGGACAGGCTGCGGTGATCCAAGCCGCCCTCACCGATGCTGAGGTCTCTGCGGACACCATTGGTTACGTCGAAGCGCATGGTACGGGAACCTATCTTGGAGACCCCATCGAAATCTCCGGCCTGACCAAGGCCTTCGGTTCCTACACAGCACGGAAACAATTCTGCGCAATAGGTTCGGTGAAGACAAATGTCGGCCATCTCGACGCCGCAGCGGGCGTAACGGGATTGATCAAGCTCGCCACGATGCTGAACAGGAACGTCATTCCGGCTAGCCTACATTTTGACAAGCCCAACCCAAATATCGACTTTCACGAGAGCCCGGTTTTCGTAAACAAGACCTGCACCGATTGGCCCAAAGGTGGTGAGCCACGGCGCGGCGGGGTCAGCTCATTTGGCATTGGTGGCACGAATGCGCACGCGATTCTCGAGGAGGCTCCGCCGCGAACCGGTGCGCATGCCAGTCGCCGGCCGCACGTCTTTACGGTATCGGCGGCGAGCAGATCGGCAATGACCGAAATGCTCCAGCAACTGGCCGGCTTTATGCGCCGAAGCGATATTCAGCATAGCGCCGCAAATATCGCATACACCCTGCAAACGGGTCGAGCCGCTCTCAGATATCGCACAAGTTTCGTGGGATCCGGTCTGGTGGAACTAACCGACCAAATCGACCAGGCGGCACTGCAGGCGGGCGCGACGCGAGAGGTGTCAAGCAGTGAACGCATCGTTTTCATGTTCTCCGGCCAGGGCGGGCAGCAGATTGCAATGGGTCGGGAGCTCTATGAAGAAGAGCCGGTATTCCGCAACGCCATCGACGAATGCGCAAACTGGCTTAATGAGCTCGCACATATTGATTTCCGCCCCTGCTCTACTGCGAAGGCAAATCTGATGGCGAGCCTGAGGCTCAGCTGGAACCCGTCATACAGCCTGTCATCTTTGCTACGCAATATGCAATGACGAAGCTCTTCATGTCGTGGCGCATTGTCCCTGCAGCTGTGATCGGCCACAGCATCGGCGAATATGCAGCCGCTCATTTTGCGGGCATTATCTCGTTACCTGATGCTATTCGTCTGACGCTGATAAGAGGACAGTTAACGTCGCGTGTGCCTGCCGGCGGGATTGTTGCAGTCAGCCTGTCGCCGGAAGAGCTCCAGCCCTATTGGAACGAACGCCTTTCATTGGCGGCCATAAACGGGCCTCGTCAGTGCCTCGTTTCGGGGCAGCATCCGAGATCGCGGCGTTTCATGAGCGGTTGGAGTCGAGATCCATTGCGAGTAAACGGATACGTGCAAGTCATGCCGTACATTCATCCCTACTCGATCCAATCCTTCCGGAGTTTAAGATTCACGCAGCACAAGTCGATTTGCACGCGCCGCAAATGCCTTTCATGTCAACGGTACTCGGTGACTGGCTTGAGCCGGACGTGCGGCTCGATAGCAACTATTGGGTCCGCAACCTGCGAGAGACGGTGCAGTTCCATCAGGCCTTCGATCGGCTAGTGCAATCGGGCCACGAGTTGTTCATTGAGATGGGGCCTGGCGCAGCCCTGACGGGACATTCCAAGCGGTTCAAGTCAAAGATCAACCCTCACAGTCCCCTTGCCTTTGCGGCCTTGCCAGGAGGCGACCATGGGCAAGGTGATCGCCTGAGACTGTTACAGACACTGGGCAAGCTTTGGAGCTGCGGCGTTCGCGTAGATTGGTCTGGCCTGCACGCCCATCACCACCCACAGCGCACCCCCCTCCCCCCTTATCCTTTTGATCGCAAGCGTTACTGGCTCGATGCGGTCGTAACCAAGGAGCAGGAACAAAATGCCGATTTGAATCAGCCTGATATTGCAGCCACATCCGTCGATCGCCCGACTGGGAACGAAGGGGTGCGCAGTCCGACTGAAGTTGAGATGTCTGCTGAGGCAGCTTTAGACAGCCAAATTGGGGCGGTCTATCGGGACATTTTGGGCTTGGATGAGGTTGCCCTGACCGACAGCTTCTTTGATCTTGGTGGCGATTCGTTGAGCGCCTTAAGCGTCATCGATCGCATCGAGCAGCTCACGGGAGAGAGAGTGGCTGTCTCCCTGCTGCTGGAACACCAGACTCCAAGAGGGCTCGCAATAGCCCTGTCGAAGACCCGTGGAAGCGCGCGTCAGAACGCATTGGTGCCGATACAAACCGGCGGTTCACGGACGCCTCTGTTTTGCCCCACCCTTTTGGGGACATGTACTCCTCTATACGCCTCTTGCTAAGGCACTTGGCACGGAGCAGCCGCTGTTCGGCCTGCAGGCGCGCGGTCTGAATGGTGAAGCAAGACCTCACCTGAGCATTCCGGAGATGGCGCGGGAATACGTAGAGGCTATCAAGAGCGTTCAACCGCGAGGCCCCTATCAGCTCGCCGGGTTGTCTATGGGCGGTAGCATTGCTTGGGAAATGGCCTGCCAATTGCACGATGCTGGTGACGAGGTAGCAATAGTTGGGCTGCTCGATGCCAAAGCGCTTCACAAGGATGAAGAGCACACAAGCGACCGGTATCATCGCTTGCTCGGCGACCGCCGTATTCCTGACTGGCTTAGCGAGCAAGCGGTCACATTGAGCGTCCTTTTTCCTACGCTGAAGAAACATTGGCGAAAGCTGAAATCCATCAAACGTGAGTGTCAGGTCACGGCATTGCTGGATTTCGGAATGCAAGCAGGCAATGTACCCGACATGGGTGAAACGCAGCTCAATAATATTCTGGCAGTTGCCGAGGCAAATAAAATTGCGCTGCGTGAATATACGCCTCGGCTCAACGACAGCAGGTCCGTTCTTTTTGCAGCCAAGAAGGGGCTGCGCACATCCACTAATGAACCTGATGGCGATCTTGGGTGGAAGCAATTCGCGCGGACGCGCCTGGAAATCCATGAGGTGCCAGGTGACCATTACACGATGGTCGCTCCGCCTCATGTGAGCGTCCTAGCAACGAAGCTCAAAGATTATCTCAATCGAAACGACTAAGCGACGGCACCAGCAGCAGATCGCAAAAGCCGGACAAGGGCCGGCGACCAAACTGTTGCAACAAATCCTTGAAGTAAATTTACTGAATCTTTGCGACCGCAAATCGCTCACAATGATACGTTCACTACAAGGTCTGAGATCGGGCACGGCTGAAAAAGCTTCTGCCGATGTACGAAGGACTGCCACAAAGCACGTAACGTCGGAGTCAACGGCCAATGGCAAGAAGAGCGCTCATCCTGCTTGAAGGTTCAAGGTATAATGGTCCGCTATACGTCCAGGCGGCCAAGCAACTTGGTCTTCATCCAATTGTCCTATCGGCTGATCCAGATCAGTACGACTATCTTGGGGCCGAAGGAATTGAGGCAATCCGTGTCGATACAGCGGATCTCGATGCGCTGATCCGCGAATGCTCCCGGCTGCATGCAACCTATGACATTGCTGGCATTACGTCCGTCGGGGACTCATTCTATGCGACAGTTGGCAAGCTCTGCCGCCATTTCGATCTGCCGGGACCGAAACCCACATCCATCGAACAATGCTGCGACAAATTCAAGCAACGTCACCTACTCGCAGAGGCCGGCGTTCCAATACCTGCCTATCGCTTGGCAGCGGATGCGACGGAGGTGGAAAGTTTTGCCGCGGAGATCGGCCTGCCGGTGATTGTCAAGCCAGCCGTGGGCAGCGGCAGTAGGGGAGTCCGATTGTGCCGCAACGTCAACGAGTTGGTTGAACATACGACCTATCTGTTGGGCGGGAAGCATATATGGCGGTCTTCGCCGAGAATACTCGTGGAAGAATTCGCACAAGGCCCCTACTATTGTGCCGAGATAATGGGAAATGAGATCATTGGCATTTCCGCCGCCGATTTCGGCTCCCCACCGCATTTCGTCTTTCGTGAATTCACCTTTCCGGCCGGGCTGACTGATGACGAGCATCAGCGTATCGCCGATGTTTCCCTGAGCTGTTTGCGAGCTCTCGACCTTGGCTGGGGCCAGCGGGTATTGAATTCCGGTGGACGACGCGTGGGCCAGTCGTCATTGAAGTCAATCCGCGCCTTGCCGGCGCGCCCGATCCTCAACTGGTTCATCTGGCTTACGGTGTCGATCTCGTCACCGAGCACATCAAGCTTGCCATTGGGGAAGAATGGGATTTGCACAGAAGGCATTCGCAGACTGCGGCCGCGCGGTTCCTCGTTCCTGATCGCGATGGCACCCTCGATTGGATCAGCGGCGACAGTCGAGCGGCTGCCATACCCGGTATAGTCGAGGTCAAATTCTATGTTGAACCCAAGACGCCAATCGTCAGGAAAGGCGATCTTCGAGACTGGATCGGATATGTCATCGCTGCTTCACCCACCCATGATCGGACTGAGGCGATACTTCAGCGTGCAGTCGACTTAATCGATTGGTCGATCACACCATTTTCGACCGTTGGCGAACAGGAACAACCGGCGGCCCCTTAACCAGCGCTGGTGGCGCCTGGTAAGAGGCGTTCGTCGCCGTAAAGCGCCCAGGGGGTCAACTATCTGATGAGGAATCCGCGTTTGTTTCATGCAGAAACCAGGCAGATAAAGCACCTGCCGCGAGTGGTCTGAACTCGCACGCAGCTATTGTCAAATCTTCTTAAATGGAGAACACCATGTTCGTACGCAGCCTGCAAGATGTTGAAGCCACCGATCACTTCGTTGAGTGGGGTAGTGGTACCAGCCACCGTCTGCTGACGAAAAAGGACGGAATGGGCTTTACCGTCTGTCACACGGTAGTGCGCGCCAACACGGAATCCCTGCTCCAATACCGCAACCACCTTGAGGCCTGCTATTGCATTGCTGGGGAGGGCGAGGTTGAGGACATGGACGGCAATGTCTTTCCCATTCGCAAAGGCGACATCTACGTGCTCGACAAGCATGACGAGCATTATTTGCGCGGGGGCCGGAACAAGGACCTGGTTCTCGTCAGCATCTTTAATCCGCCGCTCAAGGGCACCGAGCGCCACAACCTCAATGACGGGTCAAGCTCGGCCTATTGAAGACGGAAAAGAACCGCAGGTTTTGTAGGAACTCGGTCCAAGGGCGATGTCACGTTGTCTGCATATAAACGCATTGAGACCTGCGGCCGCTGATGTCAGCTGACCATGGCCACGGCTTTCCATTGCGCCATGGCCTGCAGGCGGTGAATATGTGCAGCGAGAGCGGAGCGTTTTGAGCGGGGCGGGACGAAGAGATTGCGCAGAGCCGAGAAGATCGAAACGAAGCGTTGCAGTGCTCCTGGTGATCGGAAGTCTTGCATCATCCGCTCGCGTTTTCGCAGCGGCATGTGCACTCTCCGCCCGGCTGCGGCGCGACGCCTTGCTTCTTCAGCAGCCGCGTCAGCAAACGCTTGGCCGCTTTGGTTTGCGGCGGTTCTGGACGATCTCGTCGAGCCCTGTCCGGAACGATTGGAATACGCACCAAAACATCGCTTCAGCAGGCCAAAGACCACTGAAACCTCCGGGAAAACAGCCGTTTATGGACACGTACTAGACGTTATGACCGTGGTCTGAGCGGCGGCCCGTCCTTAGTCTTTGTAGCTGTAAGCAAACGGGGTTGCTCGGGAATGCCGAGCCGAGCCCCAGCAAAGGAAGGACGGGCCATGGCAGAAGATAAGGGTTTTTACGTCGGTGTCGATGTTTCGAAGGCCAAGCACGCGATTTGCGATTGCGGAGGGTGGCCGGGAGGGGGAGGTCCCCTATTTCGGCGAGATCGAGGCGACACCGGCGGCGGTGGAACGCTTCATGCGTAAGCTGGAGGGCAAATATCCGCGCCTGCATTTCTGCTACGAGGCCGGACCAACGGGCTACGGGCTTTGCCGCCAGATCGTTGAGCTCAACCACCGCTGCGATGTTGTCGCGCCGTCGCTGATCCCGAAGCGCCCGGGCGAACGCGTCAAGACGAACCGACGCGATGCGGTCACCCTGGCACGGCTGCTGAGGGCGGGGGAGCTGACCGGGATCTGGGTTCCCGACGCAGTGCATGAAGCGGTGCGCGTTCGGAGCTCGGCGAGCGAGGATCTGCGCAAGGAGCGCCAGCAGCTTCTGTCGTTCCTGCTGCGCCATGGCCGGGTCTTTAGTGGACGCACGAATTGGGGCCCGGCGCATGCCCGCTGGCTGGCGGCGCAGAAGTTGGACCATCCGGCCCAGCAGATCGTGTTCCAGGACAAGTCGATGTGATCACCGATGCGCAGAACCGGCTGGAGCGGCTCGGTGCCCAGCTCGCCGAACTGGTGCCGAGCTGGTCGATGGCGCCGGTGGTGGCGGCCTATCAGGCGCTACGTGTCTCCTTCATCGTTGCCGTCACCTTTGTCAACGAAGTCGGCGATGTACTGCGCGGCGACAATCAAGGTGAGACTCGTATCATCCCGTTCGTCGCGCTATAGATGTACGCCGTTTCGACAATCCGCGGCAGCTGATGGCCTTTCTCGGCCTGGTGCCGTCGGAGCGGTCAACCGGCGAGACGGTGAAGCGTGGCGGCCTGAGGCTTGCCGGCAAAGCCGCGCACGCCGCGTCCTTGTGGAGGGCGCCTGGAGCTACCGCTATCCGGCCCGGGTGACGAAACCATTCGCATCCGCCTCGAGGGCCCTGCCCAGGGCGGTTCGCGAGATTGCCTGGAAGGCGCAGACCCGACTGTGCGCTCGCTACCGCGCCTGACGGCCTGTGGCAAGAAGAGACCGTGACCGATCGTCGTGGCGGCGATCGCCCGCGAGATCGCGGCTTTCCTGTGGGCCATCGGCCACCAGGTTGAGCCGGTGCGCTGAAGATGCTGTGCGCTCCCCTGTGGAGATTGAGCTTCCGGCAAACGCTCGTCTCCCACGGGCGCCGCCGGATTGAAGCTAATTGACCGGCTTCAATCCGGCGCAACAAACCGGGACAGCACGGAGACGGGATGTGGCCACGGTGGGGAATTCCCGCGCTAGCTATGTGGCTGGGCAACGGCCCAACGCCCGATTCTAGGCAAGGATACCCAAGACGGATTACGAAAGTGCGGTAGCCAACCCGAGGATAAGAGCATGATCGAGCGTCGTCTCAAGGGCTCATCCCGTCCCCGGGCCGTCCATCAAAGGGGCAAACATCCTGTGGCAAAGAACATCGGACGGAAAAGTTCATCTACCACACTTGACCACGGTCATAAGAGCTAGGCGTTCGGCCCGTCGTCCTCGCTTGCACAGATCTGCTGAAACCAATCGGTGAACGCGTCCACGGTGGGGCCCGCATCATGGGCCCTTAATAGGTAATACCCTTGATCTTCAAGCGTCGCGATCTCTGACAGGACCACGAGATCGCCGTGCGCTATCTCCCGTCGGAACACCTGGATCGGACAAAGTGCGACACCATGGCCGGCCATGATGGCGCCCGTCAGAAGATTGAAATCCTGATAGATCGGCCCGCGCAGCGGCTTGACACGCGTCATGCCCGCCTTCTCGAACCACTGCGCCCAGCCATCCAAGCTTTCGTCATGGAGCAGTTCCGCGCCTTCCAATCCATTGCTGTGGAGAATCTCGGGCTTGTGTTTCACGTAATGGGCGCTCGCCACCGGCTTGTTCATGCGTGAGAAAAGCCTGACGGACCGGCAGGCCTCGCTGTCCGCGCGGCTAAGCGTGATCAGGACATCGTGCTTGTCGGCATCGAAGGTTTCCTGCGCATGGGCGTATTCAACGCGCATGTCTATGTCCGGATGCATCCTCAGGAAGTCCTGGATAGCCGGCACGAGCCAACGTGTGGCGATCGATGCGATACAGCCGACCGACAGCGGGCGGCTGCCGGGCCTGCACTTTAGGCGCCGGGTCGAGACCGAGATCACGCGTAGCGCAGTCGATACGGCCTCGTAGAACTCCTCGCCGGCAGGTGTGAGGGCAATCCCTCGTCCGACGCGCCTGAATAGCCGTCGACCGATCCATTCCTCCAACTGTCTGACCTGCTGGCCCACCGCCGAATGCGTAACGTTTATCTCGCGGCTTGCATTGGTCAGGCTGGCCAAGCGAGCCGCGGCCTCGAACGCTCTCAGCGCGTTCAAAGGAGGCAGTTCCATCTGTAAGCATTCCTTTCAGTTGTGTTAGAAATGACCGTTTGTCCGAAAAGCCACGATCATGCATCTTGTCCTTCGGTCGCGCGGCTGGCCGGCGTCCTTCGATGTGACAAGCTGTGGCACCTTTATCGCACTTTTCCTTAAATGGAGAACACCATGTTCGTACGCAGCCTGCAAGATGTTGAAGCCACCGATCACTTCGTTGAGTGGGGTAGTGGTACCAGCCACCGTCTGCTGACGAAAAAGGACGGAATGGGCTTTACCGTCTGTCACACGGTAGTGCGCGCCAACACGGAATCCCTGCTCCAATACCGCAACCACCTTGAGGCCTGCTATTGCATTGCTGGGGAGGGCGAGGTTGAGGACATGGACGGCAATGTCTTTCCCATTCGCAAAGGCGACATCTACGTGCTCGACAAGCATGACGAGCATTATTTGCGCGGGGGCCGGAACAAGGACCTGGTTCTCGTCAGCATCTTTAATCCGCCGCTCAAGGGCACCGAGCGCCACAACCTCAATGACGGGTCAAGCTCGGCCTATTGAAGACGGAAAAGAACCGCAGGTTTTGTAGGAACTCGGTCCAAGGGCGATGTCACGTTGTCTGCATATAAACGCATTGAGACCTGCGGCCGCTGATGTCAGCTGACCATGGCCACGGCTTTCCATTGCGCCATGGCCTGCAGGCGGTGAATATGTGCAGCGAGAGCGGAGCGTTTTGAGCGGGGCGGGACGAAGAGATTGCGCAGAGCCGAGAAGATCGAAACGAAGCGTTGCAGTGCTCCTGGTGATCGGAAGTCTTGCATCATCCGCTCGCGTTTTCGCAGCGGCATGTGCATTCTCCGCCCGGCTGCGGCGCGACGCCTTGCTTCTTCAGCAGCCGCGTCAGCAAACGCTTGGCCGCTTTGGTTTGCGGCGGTTCTGGACGATCTCGTCGAGTCCCTAGCCATCCTGGTCGACGGCGCGCCACAACCAGTGTTTCCTGCCGGCGATGGTGATGACGACCTCGTCCAGGTGCCAGACTGTGCTGCTTGCGGAGCAAGCGGCGAGCGTAATGCGGACCGAACTTGATGCCCCACCGGCGGATTGTCTCATACGAAACCACGATCCCCCGCGCTCCAGCAGCATTTCCTCGACCAGACGCAGGCTCAAGGGGAACCTGTAGTAGAGCCAGACTGCATGGGCGATGATCTTCGGCGGGAAACGATGGCGCCTGGAGCTGACGGTCGCGGTGTTCATGCCATCGGTCTATGCCGCAAATCCCTGAACGCTAGTTAAGTGGATAACGCCGGTCCAAGACTTAACCGGTGAGCCTGCTAAAGGCTCCGCCTCGTGCTGCATTGGCGTTTTTTTGGACACAAATCTTGTGCATTCCCATTGGCTGTGTACAGGTAAGAAGGAGCAGACGGAATGCAACAGACTGGACAATTTGAACATTCACTCGGTCGCGGAGGCATCCGGTTCGACGCGGGACGCCATCACAAGGCCAAGCTAGGTTTCGTTCTTCTGGCAATGGAGCAGACCATCGAAGAGGATATGTTCAAGATGGCTCCAGACGGGGTCGGCGTTCACTTCCAGAGAGCCCCGATGGCAAATAAGGTGGAAATCGAAACTTTGTCTGCCATGGCTTCGGGAATCGGTGACGCTGCTGCTCTGATCGTTCCGGAGGTGCAACTCGACGTAATTTGCTACGGATGCACTTCGGGAAGCGTCGTGATCGGCGAAGACAAGGTGTTCGCCGAACTCACGCGCGGTGCACCCGGCGCCAAGCCGACGTCTATAATCTCCGGCGTCATGCGCGCCTTGAAGGCCGTGAATGCGAGGAAGATCACCGTCGCGACCCCTTATGTCGATCCGGTCAACGAGATCGAGCGGGTTTATATGGCGGAACGGGGATTTGAGATCCTGAATATGCAGGGTTTGAATATTGAAAATGATGAAGACATGGTGCGGGTGACCCCTGACTATATCTACGAATTCGCGAAGCAGGTGGATCGGGCAGATTCCGATGCCATTTTTATCAGTTGCAGCGCCCTTCGCTCGGTGGACATTATCCAGGCACTTGAAGCAGAATCGGGTAAGCCGGTGATTACCAGCAACCAGGCGATGATGTGGGATTGCTTGCGGCTGGCGGGGGTGAATGACCGGAGCGACAATTATGGCCGACTTTTCAAAGAGAACTGATGTCTAAAGCCGCGACAGAATTTAGGCGAGAGGCGCCACGAGCTGCGCCTCCTCGGGGCCAGTCAATCGAGATCCATCGTGTTCTTCGAGACCGGATCTGTCGGTTACAATATCGGCCCGGAGAACTGCTCGTCGAGACAGGATTGGCAGCGGAATTCAATGTCAGTCGTACACCGGTCCGGCAAGCGTTGCAGCGTCTTGAATACGAGGGTCTGGTTGAAACCAAGAATGGCGTAGGTACGACAGTCACCGGAGTGGATTTCCAGGAATTCAAGGATGTCTACGCTTTCCGTCTAAGAGCCTGAATCAAAAAGGGTCTTTTGATATCAAGCTCTTGCAAGCTGCGTACTGCACATGAGTCGACTGATGTTGAGCTCAACATCAGTCGACGAGATCGGCTACCTGCCCGTCGTCCACGGTGGCGGCAAAGGTGGACGCCAAACCCTTCTCGGCTTTGAGATGGTGTTCGAAGAACTGATAGACGAGGCTGCCGGCGGTCCTCATGGCCGCCCTCCACGCGAAAGCGGCGCTGCAAAGCGTTCGAAGCGCTGACCGGCGGCTTCTAGGAGATCGGCGGTAACGGTGAGATAGACGGCGGTGGAAGCGGGATCCACATGACCCATGAAGGTCGACAGCTTGACCAGTTTGTCGGTGGGATTATGTCCGTCGCGATACCACCGTAGAAGTCGCCCGACCGCAAAGCTGTGGCGCTAATTCCGAGCTCGGAATTAGCGCCACTCGTTTGCCACTGGCACACTCATGCGCTGGTATAGACTCGGCCTCGATCCTCAGACGAGGCTTCTTGCACTCTCGACTTTCATGGGGCACGGCGACATCAGTTCCACTGCCGTGTATCTGGCGCCGACCCCGGAACTGCTCGAACACGCCAACCAACGCTTCCGTGCCTTTGCCGCGGCAACACTCGGGGAGGATCGGTCATGACCCTCTCCCTCGGTACACTGGTTCAGTCATTTTTTGCCGATCATCTCCCGGTACAGAAGGGGCTGCGGCTCGGTTCGATCCGCAGTTATCGTGACACGATCCGCCTGTTTCTGTGCTTCGTGTCCAAGCAGCGTGGCCGCAAAATTACTGCACTGGCCCTTGATGATCTGACGTTCGAACGGTGTCTGGCATTCCTGAAGCACCTGGAACAAGAACGCGGCAACTCGGTGCGTAATCAACGTCGCGCTGCACTGAACACCTTCTTTGCTTACCTCGCTGTGCGTGCACCCGAGATGCTGGCAGTTTGCCAGCGGGTCGCGGCAATCCCCGTCAAGCGCACATCACTTCCCGATACGCACTTCCTGGAACGGGAGGGAGGTGGTGGCCTTGTTTCGTTCGCTGCCTCGGCAAGGGCATCTCGCGCTACGCGACCACACACTATTGCTCTTCCTCTACAACACCGGCGCTAGGGTACAGGAAGTTGCCGATCTTCGTATCGAGCACCTCGAACTCAAGCCGCCGGCCAAAGTCCACTTGCACGGCAAAGGTGACAAGTGGCGGACGTGCCCGCTCTGGGATGAGACAGTGAAGCATGCTGGCCCCGCGCCGCGTAGCGCCAGGCGAGCCAGTCTTCTGCGCTCCGAAGGCTCGTCCCCTAACAAGGTTCGGGATCTACAAGATTGTCCGACGACACGGCGCTTCCTTCGATACACACGGGCCAAAATCCAGACGAGTCAGCCCGCGCCTATTCCGGCACACCGCTGCCTGCCACCTACTGGAATCCGGTGTCGAAGTTAATGTCATACGCAGTTGGCTCGGGCACGTGAGTCTCGACACGACAAACCGTTATGCCGAGCTGACGCTACGCGCCAAAGCCGAGGCGCTGCGGGCCTGCGAAGTGGGTGGTTCAGGTATTTCAACGGTGCCCCGACCACGTGTTGCCTGGAAGGATGACAAAACCCTCCTCAACTGGCTCAACTCCCTGTAACGCATTATGTGTCCTCTCGCCCGCGGCCCACCCGCGAAGACCGGCTCAAAACCGTTGCCAGCCACATAATGGCGTCGGACACAAAATCCCGATTTTGTTCCCGGGAACAAAATCGCAGACCACGAGCCTGGTAACGCCGTGAAAAAACCGAAACATCCGGACATGCGAGCCAATCCAGTCGGGCAGCGTTTGCGTCCAGGTCGCCTCGGCAAAGGTGTAGCTGGAGGCGCCCAGCACCGCCACGAAGATCTCCGCCTCGCGGATCTCGCCGGTCTTGCGGTCGACAATCGGGATCTTCTTGCCGGAATAATCCACGAAGACCTTGTCGCCGGCGGCGTGTTCCTGGCGCATTGTCGGCGACAGTCGCTGCTGGAATCCCCGCAGGAGTTCACAAAAGCGACTGATATGTTCTGCAGAACATATCAGTCGTTATGTTGCGGCCAAATTTATGTTGCGGTTGCAGGGGATGAGCCAAGGTTCTCGGTGATTTCCTTGGCCCAAGCCGCCACATAAGAAGAACGCCGATAGTAGCTGCCTACAAGGCTTTCAGGAATGCCATCAATGACGGCAGGGATCGTTGCCGTGGGGGTTCATTCAAGCCGCCGATATCAACCTTGGCCAACGCCTTGGCCTTCATTTCCAGATCCACCTCGGCGTAGATGTGCGTGGTGTCCAACGACACATGGCCCAGCCAAGCGCGGATCGTGTTGATATCGACGCCGGCACGCAGGAGGTGGACGGCTGTCGTGTGCCGGATCGTATGGGGGCTGACGCGCTTCGTGGCCAGGGTCGGAACGGTTTTGCTTGCCATGGCGGCATATTGAGTCACGACGCGGTGTATTCCGAACCGCGTCAGAGGCTCCTTCATCCGCCCCAGAAAGACGGCATCGCTTTTATCCCGATCGGTCACGAGGCCGGCCAGCGATGTTGCCGTCGCTGGCCACAATGGGCAGATCCGGATCTTGTTCCCCTTGCCATGAAGGCGCACTGAAGGAGACGCGCCCAGTTGAAGATTACCGACCGTCAATTTTGCTGTCTCATCCGCGCGGGCACCGCTGTTGTACAGGAATAGCAGCAGAGCACGGTCGCGCGCGCCCAGAGTCGTACGCCTGTCGGGTTGAGCAAGGAGCGCATCCATCTCGGTCTTTTCGAGATAGCCGATCGATGCTTTTGCCGTTTTCTTGAATGGTATTGCCCTTATCTCGGAACACCAGGCCAGGTGGACCGGCGAACGCATGCCGATGTAGCGTGCCAATGAGTGAATGGTCGCTAGCCGTTGGTTACGGGTTGCTTCGCTGCATCGGCGGTCACGTTCCAGGTGGTCCAGGAACTTGCGGGCGACCTCCGGTGTCAGGTCTTCAACTGTCATGCGATCGATGGCGCAGCCTTCCTGTTTGCTTGCGAATGGCAGCAACAGGGCCAGTGTGTCGCGGTAGCTGGCTTGGGTGTTGCGGGAAAGATTGCGTTCGGCGACCAGATGTTCCAACAGGAAACGACGGATCCACGGACCAAGGAGGGTCTCATCCTTCATGGTCGGCCCCCATTGCATATTGCGCAAAGCGCTGGCTTGCCGCATCGAGGAGATCGGGCGTCATGTGCAAATAGCGCTGCGTTGAACGTATATCGATATGGCCAAGGTAGGTTGCTAGCTGCGGAAGCAACCGTTGCACGTCTTGGCCGGAGCGATACCAGGCGACCACCCGGTGCACGGCGGCGGTGTGACGAATATCGTGCAATCGTGGCGGCCGAAGCTCCCCGATAGGGCAACTGATTCCGGCGGCTCGACGGACATGCTGGAACCAGGAAATAACTCGCACGTAGTGCCACGGCCGGCCATCGCGCGTGGTGAACAACGATGATTCTTCCCCACGCGGCAAAGGTAGAAGGTGCCGGCGTTCGATATGCGCAGCCAGCTCGCAGTTGAGCTTTGGTCCGATTGGCACGAGACGCGTTTTGAAGAACTTCGTGTCGCGGACGGTGATGATCTGTTCGGTCAGATCCACGTCGTGCAAGACCAAGCGAAGCGCCTCGCCGATGCGCATGCCGCTACCGTAAAGCAGCAGGAGAAGGGTACGATAAATTGTCGGCACCTGGGGGCTGTGCCCATCCTTCAGGATCGAGGTCGCGGCCAGCAGCCGGCGCAGCTCTTCCGTCGAATACACGTACGGCGTTTGTTGCGGCGGCAACTTCGGCAATGACGTCGGCAGTGGCGAGAACGCCGCATAGCCGCGGCTGACGGCGAAGCGATAAAATCCGCTCAAGACCTTGTAGCGCAGCATCCAGCTGGCACTGAGCGAACCGCTGCCTTGGAGAAACGCGGCTACCCTCTCTGGGGCAATCTCGCTGATCTCGGGATTGCCCATCACGCGGCAGAACCGGCGCAGCAACGCCTCGGCGGACTCAAAACGCATGCCCAATGACCGCTGCTTGGTCAGATAGTTGTCGATGACATCGGCCAGCATCATTGGAGTTCTCCCAAATCGAATGCAGCAACCTCGCGCAGGGCCTTGATATTCACCTTGGCGTAGATACTGGTTGTTGCCGCGCTGCTGTGTCCCAAATGATCTCCGATCTCCTTTATCGACAGACCTTCGGCAAGAAGCCGAGAGGCGCAGGCATGGCGCAGTGCATGCCCCCCGCGATGAGCCGCTTCGATTCCAAGCGCGACAAATCTGCGGTTCGCGACATCATAGATGCTCCCCGCCTTCAACGGTCGACGGGGTGCTTGCATGCAAAGGAAGATCTCTGGGCACGATGACGGCGGCCGCACCGTGTCTATGTAGCGGGCGAGCGCCTCAGCAACAGACGAAACAAGTGGATAGATCTGCGGCTGCCGACGCTTCAGACGGAAAAGCCTGAGCGTCCGACCGGACCAGTCGATCTGATCGAGGCGCAATGCCACTACTTCCCCGCTGCGCATTCCATAGACTGCGAGCAGCAGCAGGATTGCACGATCGCGAATGTCCCGTGGCTTGTCGGTCGCGGCATCGGCCAACATGCACTGCACGTCTGACCAGTTCGGGGCGTACGGCAACGATTCTTGGCGGTAAAGCCGCGGGCGACAGATCGATCCGGCCAGAGTGTCTGCGCACATTCCCCGCTTGCCGGCGTAGCGCAAAAATACCCGCAGAGCGGAAGCAGTGTTGGCGACGGACACGCGGGACCATCGTCCCGTTGCCTGGGTAACAAAATAAGCGTCGATGTCGGCGGCCTGAAGATTCCCAAGTTGCCAGTTCGTCTGGTCGCACCACCGCAGAAACCTGCCGATCACACGAGTCCATTGCTCGAGCGTGGATGGTGTGAAGCCGCGCTCATCGCGCATCCATCTCACATACTCATCGAGTTGGCTCTGATACTCGAACCCGGCACTCGGTTCACGCCACCAACCGAGAAATCGAAGCCAAGGTCGTCCGATATCGACAACTCTTCGCGCCGCAGTGATGGCTCCGTGGGCTTGTTCCCTCTCAATGCCAATCCGTCGAAGTGTGTCTATGCCGATGCCCTCCGACGAGGCATCCGGGCCGAGACGCATGGCAATCCACAGCAGCTCGTTGCGCTTTATTGTCAGCGAAGCGGGAGTCGCCCCGCATTCCGCACAGTGGCGAAGGTAACGGTCCCGCTCTTCGGCAAAGGGCTCGTCATTGTCGTCGTGGCCGACCGAGCGGCCGGCATCAGTCGTCTGATCCATAGCAAACCTCCGTTGGAAAAGGCTTGCTACCGACCTGCTGAGTTATGTTGCGTCAAGAACCCCACGCCGCCCAAGCACCCGAGCAACAGCGGGGCTTGCGCAACATAAATTTGGCCGCAACATAACGACTGTATCCGTACCCGTCGGGATGCGCCCCTCGATACTCCTCCCAGAGGATGAGTAAAGTGACGCCTGGCTTCTTGAGCTCGACCGCAAGATCGGCCCAGTTCGGTTCCGTGCGCCGCCGTGTGCCCTGCCTGACGCCGTTGCGGCTGAAAAGCTTGTGCTCGAGCGCATCGTCGGTCAGCTCGCCCGGCAACGGCCAGTTCAATCCAACTGCTGCCGCACGCTGCAGGTTATCCTGCACGGTGCTGCGCGCTATTCCTAACATGACTGCTATCTCGCGGGAGCTCGTCCCGCTTCCGGCAAGCCGAAGCATTTGTCTCAATTGTCTCATTGGTCAGCCTTCTCTTCGCCGGCATCCAAATCTCCCCTTTTACGGCGGGCACTTGATGCCAAAGTTGCTGACCCAGGAGGTAATCTTCAGTGCCGAAAACTGGCCGGTCTTTGATCGGAACGGTGGCCGGCTTCAAATCGGAATGGTGGCCGGTCTTTGATCGGAATGGAGGCCGACTTCATGTCGGAATCCGCACCCGCTTCCAATCGAGGTCATCAAGCGTCAGCGTCGCGACCTCGCGGGCGCGCAGACCGTATGTGATCATTAGCAACAGCATGGCGTAATCGCGCGGCCAACGACGGTGCGGCGATCGACTTGGTCGAGCATCTTCCGGACGGAATCCCAACCGATCGATCGGGGGATGTCGGCCAACCTGTAATGCTGGGGCACCTCGACGAGCTTGCTGATGTCGCGTTGGATAAGTCGGAGAAAAACCCGCAATGTGCTTGCGAGACCGATCATTGATCTGGGCCCGAAGTGCTGAGCCTGCGTCGTGACAAACCCCGTCACCACTGGCAACGAAAGCGCGGTCACCTCGCATCCAACATCCCTGAGATATCGCTCGAACCCACGCAGGTAGTGCCGGTAGTGATGAATGGAGCTCGCACGCAGGCCCCGCTCTTCGCGAAGGTAATCAAAGAATCCCGACACCTGGGTAGCGAATGGGATCGGCCAGGCTGTTCTATGGCTGGTGTTGTCCGACTTCGAGACGACATGGCTGAAGAAATGCCGCACAACGCCCCGACGAAGTTGCGATCGCGTCGACACGCTTCAGCGGATCGGTCGGCACGACGAGTGAACAACCAATCGTCGATGAATGGCTCGATGAGCACCTCGGTTCGTTTGATCTGGTCGACATTGTGGGCCGCGGTGAACTTACGATTACGTGCCCGGGCACGTAATCGTAGATGCCGCGCCGAGGAACGCCGCCAAAGACACGGAAAGCGTGATTGTGCGCGTCAAACAGCATCTCATGCGTCTGCAGCAGATAGGCCCGAACGATGAAGGCGCGGCTGTAGCTTAGCTTTGAATGGGCCACTTGCAGTTTGGTGCGCTCATTGCCGACGATTGCCCAGTCCTCCGACCAATCGAACTGGAACGCTTCACCCGGATCGAACGAAAGCGGCACGAATGTCCCGCGCCCTGTCGTCTGTAACTCCCTCTGCAGATCAGCCTTCCACTCCCGGGCGAAAGCAGCAACACGGCCGTATGACCCCTCATAGCCAAGGCTAAGCAGATCGGCATGAAGCTGCTTGATCGTGCGTTTCTGTTTGCGGTTCTTTTTGGCTTCCGTCCTCAGCCAGGCCGACAAACGGTCGGCAAACGCATCAAGCCTGCTCGGCCGCTCTGGAACCTTGAACTTCGGCCCCACCTCGCCCACCCGCAGGTATTTGCGCACGGGCCGGTCCTATGGCTAATCTCTCGGATCGATAAAATGCTCTCGAAAATGCCAGCGTCGGATCACGCTCAATAATGCCATGTCGATCACTCCGTAATCCCCGCTGAAAAAACGCGCGGTAAGGTTCAAACATGGGTCAATTCTCGGTGGAAATATGGGGGTGCGGATAAAAAGTTGGACTGGTTATGCGCTAAGTCCAAGGCTTTTCCGATATTCGATGGGACTGAGGGCGCCGAGTGACAATTTGATGCGCTTTTCGTTGTACCATTGGATGTAGGCATCGACCTCGTTGACGAACTGCTCGATCGTGGTCGCCTTCCAGTCTCGTGGGTAAAAGAGTTCGGTTTTCAGCCGGCCGAAGAAGCCCTCGCAGGCAGCATTATCTTGCGAACAGCCCTTGCGGGACATTGAGCGAACCAGCTTCGCATCGCCTATCCTGGTGAGCCAGCCCGGCCAGCGATAATGGGCTCCGCGATCGGAATGAACGATGGGCCGTGCATCCACGTCGACCACGGTTTCGATAGCGGCTTCCAACATGGTATTGACCAGCCCCGCATCTGGCTGCGTTCCAATGGACCAGCTTATGACCATGCCGTCGAAGCAGTCGATAATGGGCGAGAGGTACACCTTACCCGCCGGGATCTGGAACTCGGTGATGTCAGTGAGCCACTTCTGGTTCGGCACCTCGGCCTGGAAGTCACGATTGATCAGGTTCTCAGGCGCCGGACTGATCTCTCCCAGATACGAACCGAAGCGCCGGCGCTTGGGCCTAGAGACGACCAAACTTTCCTGTTTCATCAGCCGCTGCACAACCTTTTCCGAGATCGTCACGCGCTCCCTAGCCAGCGACGCCTGCAGTCTGCGATAGCCATAGCAGCGATGGTTGGTTTCGAAGATTTCGGTGATGCTTCGACGAATAGCGACATATTTGTCCGCCAAGCTCACACGGGCGCGATGGTAGAAGTATGAGCTTCGTGCCAGCCCCAACTGGGAAAGCAGTTCTGGCAGTCGATAGAGATCCTTGAGGGCGTCAACCAGCCTCGTTTTCTCCCGGTTACTCAGGAGTGGCAGATCGACGCCCAGGCCTTTTTTTAAGAGTTCATTGGCCTTCTTCAAGAGATCATGCTCGAGCTGCAATTGGCGGACATCGCGTTGGAGGGCTTCAAGCTGTCGCTCGAGTTCCTCGCGGTCCGGCGCCGGCGGAGAGGCGTTGCGGCGTTTCATGGATGAGGAAGCCTCATGACCGAGTAACTGGTTCTTCCAGTTGTACAACGTCGGTCTGCATACGCCCAGCCGGTCAGCTACGTCCTGGGCACTTTCCTCTCCACTGCAAAGCCCAATGACGCCGACCTGCTTCAACGCCTCGGGATACGCCGGCCGCCAAGATCGACCGACTATGGACGTTCTGGTCTCCGGAAACGCCTCTCGAACCCATGCGGTTAAGGTTCCACGACCGGGATAACCCAATGCCCTCATCGTCGAAGCGATGCAGCGATCGTGACAGAGGTAATGCTCAACAGCCGCCTGCTTCTGAGCCTCAGAATACTTCGGAGCTTTTGCGGCACAGCCTACACGCAAGTCGCGATGCTGCTCGAACTCACGGCACCACGCCTTCAAAGCATTTTTGGTGGGATAACCCAGCTGACGAATAGTCGCCTTAACCCGCCTGCCAAGCTTTACATATAACTCGACCGCTCGGATTCTGTCTGCGTAGGAATACATGAACTACCTCCTGGTGGTCCAAGTTTTCGTCCGCACCCCCTATCCTGTGTCGCCGGGTCAGTTCTCAGTGACAATCAACAGTCCGTTCTTTTTGCAGCCAAGAAGGGGCTGCGCACATCCACTAATGAACCTGATGGCGATCTTGGGTGGAAGCAATTCGCGCGGACGCGCCTGGAAATCCATGAGGTGCCAGGTGACCATTACACGATGGTCGCTCCGCCTCATGTGAGCGTCCTAGCAACGAAGCTCAAAGATTATCTCAATCGAAACGACTAAGCGACGGCACCAGCAGCAGATCGCAAAAGCCGGACAAGGGCCGGCGACCAAACTGTTGCAACAAATCCTTGAAGTAAATTTACTGAATCTTTGCGACCGCAAATCGCTCACAATGATACGTTCACTACAAGGTCTGAGATCGGGCACGGCTGAAAAAGCTTCTGCCGATGTACGAAGGACTGCCACAAAGCACGTAACGTCGGAGTCAACGGCCAATGGCAAGAAGAGCGCTCATCCTGCTTGAAGGTTCAAGGTATAATGGTCCGCTATACGTCCAGGCGGCCAAGCAACTTGGTCTTCATCCAATTGTCCTATCGGCTGATCCAGATCAGTACGACTATCTTGGGGCCGAAGGAATTGAGGCAATCCGTGTCGATACAGCGGATCTCGATGCGCTGATCCGCGAATGCTCCCGGCTGCATGCAACCTATGACATTGCTGGCATTACGTCCGTCGGGGACTCATTCTATGCGACAGTTGGCAAGCTCTGCCGCCATTTCGATCTGCCGGGACCGAAACCCACATCCATCGAACAATGCTGCGACAAATTCAAGCAACGTCACCTACTCGCAGAGGCCGGCGTTCCAATACCTGCCTATCGCTTGGCAGCGGATGCGACGGAGGTGGAAAGTTTTGCCGCGGAGATCGGCCTGCCGGTGATTGTCAAGCCAGCCGTGGGCAGCGGCAGTAGGGGAGTCCGATTGTGCCGCAACGTCAACGAGTTGGTTGAACATACGACCTATCTGTTGGGCGGGAAGCATATATGGCGGTCTTCGCCGAGAATACTCGTGGAAGAATTCGCACAAGGCCCCTACTATTGTGCCGAGATAATGGGAAATGAGATCATTGGCATTTCCGCCGCCGATTTCGGCTCCCCACCGCATTTCGTCTTTCGTGAATTCACCTTTCCGGCCGGGCTGACTGATGACGAGCATCAGCGTATCGCCGATGTTTCCCTGAGCTGTTTGCGAGCTCTCGACCTTGGCTGGGGGCCAGCGGGTATTGAATTCCGGTGGACGACGCGTGGGCCAGTCGTCATTGAAGTCAATCCGCGCCTTGCCGGCGCGCCCGATCCTCAACTGGTTCATCTGGCTTACGGTGTCGATCTCGTCACCGAGCACATCAAGCTTGCCATTGGGGAAGAATGGGATTTGCACAGAAGGCATTCGCAGACTGCGGCCGCGCGGTTCCTCGTTCCTGATCGCGATGGCACCCTCGATTGGATCAGCGGCGACAGTCGAGCGGCTGCCATACCCGGTATAGTCGAGGTCAAATTCTATGTTGAACCCAAGACGCCAATCGTCAGGAAAGGCGATCTTCGAGACTGGATCGGATATGTCATCGCTGCTTCACCCACCCATGATCGGACTGAGGCGATACTTCAGCGTGCCGTCGACTTAATCGATTGGTCGATCACACCATTCCCGACCCTTGGCGAACAGGAACAACCTGCGGCCCCCTTAAGAACTCCAGCACTTGTCCCCGGCGCAGCCTCTTGCGGGCCACTACCCGCCAGCCGTCCGCCCCGTGAACTTGAAACCGCAGTATAAAACGCAGCAATACGCCGTCGCACGCTGATCCAGTAAAGTAGCCGCGAAGTCGCTGGCGATCAAAGCCTGACATTCAGGAGGAAATATAAGATTATGAAGCGCATAGCAGTTGGACGCCTGTTTCATGAATCGCACGGATATGCGCTTGCGACAGCGGCGGCAGATATCACGGTCGTTCGCGGCGAGGCTGTGATCGAGGCGGCCAAGGGAAATGGCACCACGCTCGGCGGGATTGTCGACGCCTTGATTGAACGCGCTGATATTGAAATCCTTCCCGTTTCAGATTCGATGGTCGCCCCGAGCGGCGCCATCGATCATGGTTTCTACGTTGAGCAACGCCAGTTCTGGGGCGAGGAGCTCAAGAACCTCGCGCCCGATGCGATTGTCCTCGACCTGCATGGGTCGATGTCCACGACTGAGTTCGAAGATGCGGAAGGTGATTTCCTCTCCTACATTCGCGGCGCCATCGGCGGAAACGCAGTCATCGGAGTTGGTCTCGACCTTCATGCCAATATCACGCCGCAGATGTTGAAGGCAGCCGACATCTGCATCGCCTGCAAGAACAATCCCCATGACGATTACTACGACAATGGCAAGAAAGTCGTCCAGTTGGTTTTCGATGTCCTGGAAGGTCGTCTGCGCCCGGTCTATACCTTCGCGAAAACCCGGATGATTGCCCCCGGCAGGCTCGAAACTCATCTCAGCCCACTGAAGGAAATGCACGCACGCGCCCGTGCGCTCGAGAAGTCGGAAGCGCTAGTGGTGGACCTTAGCATCTACAACGCCTATCGCTTTGCGGATCTAACGGACATGGGTCAGGCCGCTGTGATACTGAGCAACGGGCCATATGCGCAAGCCAAGGCGATCGTCGAGGATTATGCCCAGGAGTTCTGGGATCTGCGCGAGTGCTTCAAGGATGAAACCGTGACGATCGCAGAGGCCCTGGATGCAACTGCGAAGGACAAGAGCGGCATTACCAAGGCGCTTGCCGATCTTGGTGACCGGACGCTGGCCGGCGCGCCGGGGGACAGCACCTTGATCCTGAAGGCCGCACTGAACCATCCTGTGAAGCTCCAGGGCGCGATGACGGTCAATGATCCGGATACCGTCGCCCAGGCACATGCCGCCGGAGTCGGTGCAAAAATCAAGATGCATCTAGGCGGCAAGGTTAGGTATTTGCGCGTGTTTTCATGGGCCGTGATCTTTGCCCCGAGCGCGCCAAGCCACGCGTTGCCGTCGGCATGGTCGAAATGCCAATGCGTGTTAATCAAGTGTGTTACGGGATCGGCCGAGAGCTTATCCAAGGCTTCGGTCACGTGTGTCCGTGACACTCCGATGCCAGCGTCAACCAGAAGATTGCCCTCCGGCCCCGTGAGGACGGCGATGTTCCCGCCCGAACCCTCCAGCACGCTAATACTGCCGCGCAGTTGATGCACGACGATCGGCGATACGGCAGCGCTATCCCTGACAAGACTGACAACACCGCGAGCCTCGGCGTACGCTTCCCTGGGACTGAGCCATCCGCCGGTAGCCGCTGAAGCAGAAGCGGCTGCGCAACAGAGGCAGAAACTCCTTCGCGATATCAGATTGGTCTGAGACATCATTTCCACTCCGCTTGGAAGACAATAGCGCAAGCACGACTGACATTTGTCCGTGCTGACACCCACGGCTTTACGCAAGCTTCTTCAGGGCAGCGAGCAGGATGTTGAACACTTCCTGCCAGCCGGAGCCGTCCACGAAGGCGCCATGTACTAGAACGATCGAGACAGGTTTGTCGGCGGCGAAGGAAGCGACGGGGAGGCAAGGATCATGGCGGCGAGAAATCCCCTGATTGTTCGTCTCACAATGACCTCCAATGTATGTTGGCAACCGCCGCGACGGTATCGCGTTCAGCCATGTMCTCTTTGGGGCCTGCTGCTGTCCGTCCGCTTGTGGCACTGCTCGAAACAACCGCCGTCGCGTGTTCAGCCGCTCAAGCATTCAACGGGGCCGACGCCAGCCATCCGGGAAGGCCGCGTCGGCAGTTCAGCATAGTTGACGGCCCTTCCGCCGTTCGATGAAGAGAGACTGCCGCTGGGCGGTCTCGCTGTCTCCCGTTGGGCCTGTATGGGTTACAACCGGCATTAATTCGTCTGGGCGGCCACGCCAGCGATGAAGTCGGCGACCTCCTGAGGATGCGAGAGCATCACCGCGTGGCTGGAGTCGATTTCCATCACTTTTGCTTTCGCGCGTGCCGCATTGGCGCGCTGCTGGCTGGGTGGGATCATGTGATCTTTGGTCGTCACCATGAAATAGGTCGGCTTGTCCTTCCAGGCGGGGGCGGTGATCTTTGTCTGCACGGCTTCCAGACCCCAGGGCACCTGCGCATCCGCCATGAAGCGAGCCGTCTTGGGATCGACATCGGCAGCGAAGGAAGTCGGGAACTTCTCCGAGTCGCAGAGCAGGAAGTTGTTACTTGGCGGGAGCAGCGGCGCCTTGTCCTCGCCGGGCGTGGGCGCCGTCGCGATGTCGAACACGGATTCTCCGGCCTGGGGTGCGTAGGCGGCGAGGTAGACCAGGCTCTGCACCTTGGGCAGATCGCCAGCCTCTGTAATGACCGCGCCGCCATAGGAATGACCCACAAGCACCACCGGCTTCTTGGCCCTGGCGATAACCTGGCGGGTCGCTTCAACGTCACCTTTAAGGGTGACAGTCGGGTTCTGCACCGCCAAGACCTCGTAACCTTTCGCGGACAGGATGTCATGGACGGCCTGCCACCCGGAGGCATCGACGAAGGCACCGTGAACGAGCACGATTGAGACGGCCTTTTCGGCAGCGGAGGCTGCAAGCGGGGAAGCGGTTGTGATCATGGCTGCGAGTAATCCTGTAATTGCACGTTTCATTGTCCTGTTCTCCTAGCGTTTCATGTGACGTCGACCGGATCGAGAACGATCGGCGTTCGTTCGGCCAGATCGTCGATCTTCTTTGCATAGTTCTTGAAGTGCGGCGTCTCGCGATGGGCGTTAAGCGCGGTGTCGTCCGAGTAGAGCTCGTCAAGTATGAAGCGGTCCGGATTGGCACGGTCGCGCCAGACGTCCCATCTCATATTGCCGGGCTCCGTCCGGCTGGATACTCGTGTGGCGCATAGGAGCCGCTGGAGCTCCGCGGCCTTGCCTGGCCGAGCGGTAAGGATTCCCACGATCTTGACGCCGGTCGACATGATCCAGTTCTTTCTCCGAGAGGTTGGGTCGGCGCCGAGGCCGACCCGCAGGACCTCAGGCGGCGCGCTTGCCTTCGCACTGGCGGTCGAGCGCAGCGATCAGCGCTGCACCGATCGGATGATCCGAACGCGGGTTCTGGCCCGTGATCAGTTCGCGATCCTCGACCACATAGGGATCGAAATCGACCGGAGTTGTGGTCACATTGGCACCTGCAAGCGTCAGCGCGTAAGGCATGTGGAAATAGATTTTCGCGTGCAAGATGTTGTCCTCGATCACCTTCTCTTCGGTCGAAGAGAATATCGTCATCTTGTAGCCCGCATACTGCCAGCCTTTGGCCCACTCTGCCGCCTTGTCCGGATCTCCGGCAATCAAAGCCGCGCGAAACTCGCGTGCGTAGGGCATCGCGGCGACCGCTGATATGGGTCCGTGGCAAAGCAGGGCCGTGGGCTTCGCCTTCTCATGAAAATGGCGGAGCACATCGCCGACGTCCTGATCCTGCATGAGGTCGACGACCGGGGCCTGCCCACCCGGAGCGAACACACCGGCATAGTTGTCCAGCCCTTCTTCGATTACCGACCGCAGCGTTCGCGGCGTCATCGATGGATGGTCGGCGTAGAAGGCCTTGGCGCGATCGTACGCCGCCTTGTCGCCGCCGAAATGCGCCGGCGCATCAGAAGCCTTGTCGATTACCGGTTTTTCGCCATTCGGCGTCGCGAGCACGACCTCATAGCCGGCATCGATGACGGCCATTGCTGGAACGACCGTCTCATTGAGGTACTGTCCTGTAGCGCCCCACCGGCCGCCCTTGATCTCGATCCTGGTCGCATTGGACCCGAGAATAAGCACTTTTCCTTTGCTCACATTGTCCTCCATTGCGTGTCGTAGGTGGACTTGGCCTCCAGCGCTCGGTGGAGGGCACCGTTTCAGGTCGGTAAGTGGACGATAGGTTGGGCGGGCTAAGCCGGCGAGTGAATCGATGTGAAAAGTTGCTGCGCTAGTTGCTTCGACGTTCACATCGATTCATTCGCTTAACGGAGCGCCGTGCATCATCCTGGAGCGAGTCCGCGAGCCAACCAGCCCATGCCCCTCCAACCATCTCAGAGCAGTCTTCCCGATGTCGAGTATGCCAGGATCGGTATCATTGGCTGTGGGCGGCTCGGCTCAGCCATCGCGCGCCTCGCAGTGGGGGCCGGCATGGTGGCGGTTGTCAGCAACAGACGAGGAAGGTCAACCCTTCAGGATTTTGCAAGGGAACTCGGGGACCTGGCCGTCGCCGCTAGCGTGACCGAGGCGGCGCAAGAGGAAATCGTCGTGCTCGCCGTACCATGGTCCCAGCTTGCCGTGGCGCTACTGGAAGTGCCCGATTGGGACGGCAGGATCGTGATCGATGCAACGAACCCCGACATGCCTACCGCCGCACTCCCCGATTTCCTGGCGAGGAACTCCAGCGAGATTGTATCCCACCTCGTCCCCGGCGCACGACTGGTAAAGGCCTTCAACACGCTGCCGCCTCAGTTGCTGCTGATGCCCCCGGAGGCTGCGACTGGGCGGCGTGTCATCTTCTTTTCTGGCGACCATGCGCGTGCCAAGGCGGTGATCGGCAGGATGATCGCGCATCTGGGCCTGGCCGGCATCGATCTCGGCCGACTCTCCGAAGGCGGCAGGTTACAGCAGTTTCCCTCGGGTGCTCTTGTCGGTCTCAATCTCATCAGTATCGGCCCGTCGACTGTCTTCTAGCCGCGTGAGAAGCTGTGCGGCTTCGACGAGATCGGCCGTCTCAAATCCCTCCGTGAATCTTGCCCGCAACTCAGACAGGAACGCGTGCGCCACAGCGATCCTGCCCTGTTCCGCCAAAAGACGCGCCAGGCTGATGCCCGTGCGGAGCTCCCAGGCAAGCGCCCCTTGCCGTCGGGCCCAGTCCAGGGAAAGTAGAAAAGTCTCCTCGGCCGCATCGGGTGCCCGTCGTGCGGCCAAAAACTCGCCTTTGACGCGCAGCAACTCCGGAAAATACCAAACGTCCCCCGAGCGTTCGGCGAGTGCGAGTGCATGCTCGATCACTGTCGCCGCATCATCAGCCCGGCCCGCCGCGGCGAGACCCTGCGCCAGGGCGGCCCGAAGCGACGCGTAGTGAGCGTGAAAGGCCGCTTTCGGGAGCTCGGTGAGAGCCACCTCCAATAAACGGGAACCAGCTTCAGGATCGCCGTCGCGGATCATGATCTCGCCCCGGTAGGCTCGAATCCAGACGCCGTAGCTGACTTGCCGCGCAACCGCGCCCTGCAGCAAGGCCAGCAGCCTATCGGCGGAAGGCCTGTCGCCCGCCAGGAGCGCGACCCGGCAACCCGACAATGCGGTCGCATGAAATATCGAAGGATCGTGGGCAAGGTTTTGTGCCAGTTGCGCACTGGTCTCGACTATTTTCATTGCCTGCTCGGGAAAACCCTGAAGCCAAAGCGTCAGAGACAATGCCGAATAGGCCGTGACCCGTTGATCGAATTGGAAGCGGATCAGGTGCGAACGATCGGACGGAGCCATATATGAGCGAAGGACCTGTTCCATCGTGCTGCGAGCGGCCTGCAGTTCTCCCTGAGCCCAGAGGACCGTTCCAATGATCCGATCGCCCACGACGGGATCGGCAACATCCGACGACAGCGCCGCGACGTCCCTGAACTTGCGCGCCGCCTCGAGGGCCCTAGCCTGGCTCTCGCCGGTGTGATGGCCAATCCAGATGCCCCATAGTGCACGGAGCTGATAGTCGATGTCGCCGATCCGCTCAGCGATTTGGAGCGTCGCTGACCAGGCCAGTTCCGACTCCGGTCCCGGCCCCTTGGTCAGGGTCGAGGCCGCCGCAAATGCTGCGAAGAGCTGCATCTCGCGCTTGCCTCCGCGAGCGACATCGGGACTCAAGACTGAGAGAGCGCGTTCGACGCGAGTTCGGCATTCCTCGAGGAGGGTCAGACGAGTCCACAGCGGAACGGCGTTGGCAGTGAGCGCCACGCCGACATCACCGTCGCCATCAGGCGATAGAGCCCAATCAATGGCAACGTGGACGTTGTCGATGCAGCTGCTGTACTCGGCCATCCACTCGGCTAGCGGCTTGCTGAAAAACTCGGAATGCGCCCGATCAAGAAGCGCGGCGTAGTAGGATGCGTGGCGACGCGCCGAGGCGGAGCTTTCGCCTGCCTCGGTCAGCTTCTCGCGAGCGTAGCTTCGAGTCGATTCTAGCAACCTGTATTCCGTCGAGGCGACGACATATGTCGGCGGCAAATGGCACCGTCGAATCGTCGAGTTCGAAATCGCTTCGCGTCGCCTTCGCACGATCGACAAAGAGTTGCGTGGCCGGAAAGCTGAGCGCCTCGGCCGTCGTGAGGCCTTCCAGCCGGGTCGGGAACTCAAGCGACGGCAATCGTGCCACGGTCTCGCCGAGAGCGCGAAGGGGCTCGCGGCTCGTGGCCAGGACGCTGACTTGTGACGTGTTTTGGGTGATCCGTTCTGCCAGTTCAGCCGCCGCGTCGATAAGATGCTCACAATTATCGAGCACGATCAGCATGTGTTTGTTCTGGAGGAACTCGAGAAGCTCGGGGGTCGCGTCTTTGGAGCGGACCGGCTTGCCCAATGCCGTGGCGAGCGCAGTAGGGACGAGTCGTGGGTCAACCAAGCGCGCGAGTTCGACAATATATGCCCCATCGGAGTAACGCGTCGCGACAGATTCCGTGACAGCCAGTGCGACGGACGTCTTCCCCATTCCTCCCGGACCGACCACGCTGACAAGGCGCCGTTCGCACAGAAGGGCGTTCAGCGAGGCCACGAAGTCGTCACGGCCGAAGATGCGAATTCCGGCGACCACTTTCCCGTCGCTTCGCGGTCGTGCGGCGGCGTCTATTTGGCGAGGCACCGGTTCTCCGGTTGTTGCAACTGGCGCGACGAAGCGATAGCCACGGCCGGGAATGGTGGCGATGTACCGGTTATCGCCTTCGCCGTCGCCAAGCGCTTTACGCAGGGCAGCGACATGGACCCTGAGACTACTCTCCTCGACAGCCGTGTTGGGCCAAACGATATCGAACAGCTCCCTCTTGCTGACGACTTCGCCAGCACGTTCGGCCATCGCGACAAGGATCCCCAAGGCGCGGCTACCGATCCGCACAGGTTGATCCCCGCGTACCAGCAGCTCCCGCGCAGGAAGCAAGTTAAAGGGGCCAAATGACAGCGTCCTGCGATCTGAATCAGTGCCCAAGCGACTGAGCCTCGCGCTTCGACAGTCGTGCCGCAAGGTACAACCGCGACTGTTCATTGCTAGCAACACTTTCAAATGAGCGCGTTTAGGCGTCGTACGCAAGCCACTCGATCAGCAACGACATCCTGAGAAGGGGGCCCTATGTCCCTTGCTCAACTCGACGCGAGCATCGTCCGGGTCGATGTTCGATTGTGCATTTGCTAGGTCACGCGGTGTGCCGTTCGCATTTGCCACTGGCGCCGAAGCGATCGCCGCCGATCTGGCGGATATCGCGAGGCTATAAAAACCGAAATCTAAGCGTGCACTCGTTCCCCCGGTTTCGAGCGAGAGGGAGCGCCAACCGTGCTGGTTGGTTCCGGCGTGCCCTGAAAAAGGGGAACCCGCGCCCCCTCGGCGAGGACGCGGGCCGGTGTTTCCACCATTCTGCGACCGCTTGAGGGGGACAGTCGCAGACCTTCTCAACATGGCAAACTGCAGCTTGTTCCGAGTTGCAAGAAGAAAACCCGCCGAACAACGTCGAGGCCCGGGCTCATGATCGCGCCACGCACGCGCTCACATACAGTGGCAAACCCTCACAAGGAAAAACACGCCCACTCCGTAAGGGATGACAAGAAGTCCGAGGGCAATCCAATAACCCGGCTGCGCCATTGCCGCGAAGTCTGAAAGAAGCTGTTTCATCGCCACCGAACGAAAGGTGATCATCATTGTTCCAAGGGGCAGCGGTCCGGGGGGGCATTTCGCCTGCGATTTTTGGGGGCAAGGGAACATGTTCTTGAACTTTCAGTTCGAGACACGATCAAAAAGCAGTGGAGATGTCTGGTGGCTCCTCTAACACCAGAGCAGGTAATAGCCGCCCGAACCTTGTTGAACTGGCCGCGGGTGCGGCTTGGGGCAAAATGCGACTTGAGCGAAGCGAGCATTCGCGAATTCGAGCGCGGGGGTCGGGTGCCCTCGGCGGAAAAACTGCTTGCCATGCGCCAGGTATTGCAGGCCGCCGGCGTCGCGTTCTTTGGACAGGACAGCTCCGGCAAGCCTGTCGTGCGATTGCACACTTCGAAAGCTCCGCACGCCACCAATCTCGCCGGGGGCGAAGCCGGGATAATCGGCAACAGCGAAATGTGACCACAGGTCAAGGAAGCTGCGCCAGCTCTTCGCGTGACAAGCCGCGGTCGTTTGGTAGAAGCGGCGCCGTTGGACTGCCCAGGTGACGCGACAAGGCTTCGACAGTTGGGGCATAGCGTTTTCTGAGCGATGCCAGTCGCTCCAAGCCATGCGGTTTTGGGGTTCCGTGGCCTGCCCTTGCCGCACGTTCCAGGACCTGCTGCAGCACCTCTCTATCGGTTGTCGGGCGGCCGATGTCGAGCCGAAGCAACTTGCTCAGCTCGTCTGCAAGGTGGGTGCCTTCCTCACGCAGCAGGACAGCCTTGCCGCGCAGTTTGGGCTCATCGATCGCCTCGATGACGGCAGCAAGGTCCAACAACGCCGCGAGAGTGGCAGGCCACCCCGCACCAGTCTCCAAAGACCGGAAATAGATCAGGAATGGGTGCGATGCATGGCTCTGCAGCACCTCTGCGCACCAATCCCTGCCCTTTACGAGCACCTGTTCCAGCTCGTCCTTGCAACCGAGTGAAGCATAGCGCTCCAGCAGCGCCACCGCGGACGGCGGATCGCCTGACGCTGTGGTGATCTTGAGGATGCCGGAGTCACGCCTGCCGATGCTGGTCTGCACCTGAAGCAGGTAGGTGACGGCCATCGTCATGACCGACAGGCCGCAGAATCCCGCCGCGATGTTGACCCAACGGGCAGGACCGGTCGCGTCGGTCTCGCTCAGGCCAACCGTCACCAGGCTGCTTCCGGCAACGAACACCGACTGGGAGAAGGTCGGCACCGCGGGCCGGTACCAACCGCTCAGAGCAGCCACCATCAGCCCGAAGCCGAAAATGAGAAGCAGCATCCAGCCGGTGAAGGACGCTACCAGCACGAAAGGCGCGAACGCCGCCGGGATGGCGGCACCGCGTCTGCGCGTATGCCGTAGTCCGAACAAGCCGGCGAAAACCATCCGGCTTGCGAGACGCAGGGACGCCCGGCTCTCGCCCGGCACAACGACGGTGTCAAAGACATCGCGAAGCGTGAACCAGACCACAAGGGCTCCGACGACGAATTGCAGGATATCGACGAACATCTCCTGTAACGCCCAGACCGGACTTGTGTTCAGAAACCCTGGCCTCCCGCTGCGTCGGACTCGCAGGGAAGCCGGAAGGGTAAAGCTCTCCGAGCCGCCGATCGGTCACCTCAGCCCCGGAGCCGGCAAGATCGCAAACCGGCGACAGTTATAAACGGGCGTGCGTATCAAACAGCCGTGATGGGACGAAGCGATCTGCTGCGGATTCGGCTCCGTCCGATTCCTCTTCCGATCCGGCAGCCTCGGCCAGCCAACCTCGCCAGTGCAGCCCTTCGCGATGTTCGAGGAACAAAGCAGCCGATTGTCAGTTCGGTAACATCAACAAACGTTTTCGGGTCATGGCTCATCGTCGGTTCCTGTCACTAGCTCTGGGCCTGCTTGTCCTGGCGTTTAGCTCGATGCAGCAAGGCACTGCTCGGGCCCAGGCGCCCTGCCCGGCCGACCACGACAAGCTGCTCTCGGCCTTGAAGGCCAACGTCAAGGCGAGCGGCGGCCCCGCGAATGGCGGCTTCGAGACCAATGAATGGGCAGCGATCGTAGCTCGCGACGGCACCGTCTGCGCGGTTGCCTTCAGTGGACCCACGGTTGATGCGCAGTGGCCGGGCAGCCGGCTAATCGCGGCCGAGAAAGCCAACACGGCCAATGGGCTCAGCCTGACGAACATGGCGCTTTCGACAGCCAACCTGTACGCCGGGGTGCAGCCCGGCGGGCCGCTGTTCGGCCTGCAGGCGACCAACCCCGTCAATGAGGCAGCGGCTTACACAGGCGACCCCAAGACGTTTGGCAGCGCCAGTGACCCGCTGGTCGGCAAACCGATCGGAGGCGTCGTCGTGTTCGGCGGGGGCCTGGCTCTGTACGACGGCAAGGCCATTGTCGGTGGCCTCGGTGTCAGCGGCGATTCCTCCTGCGCCGATCACAATATCGCCTGGCGCGTGCGCGCAGCCCTCGGTTTCGACAAGGTCCCGGCGGGCGTCAATCCCAATCGCAAGGACGCCATCATCTATGATCTCGATCCCGGCGGAAAAAGCGCCTCCGGCTGGGGGCATCCGCTTTGTGCCGGCCATGAGGCCGACATTGCGGCCGAAATCGGTTCCGGCGTCGGAGGTTCGACGCCCAAATGAAGCAAGCGCACCCAGCACGATCCAGGGACCACGCCTCGCTGGCCGGCTACCCGTCGGCACTCCGAAGATATTCTCCAAGCATCCTTGCGACCCTGCTGCTGGCTTGCGCTACGTTGCTGATGGCCGCTTCACAGGTCCCGCCAGCATCTGCGATCTCTCCGCCTGCCGCGGCCGCGCCGCCCGATGACGGGCAATGGACGATGCCGGCCAAAAACTACGCCTCGACCCGTTTTAGCGACCTCGCGGAAATCAACGAAGGCAACGTCAAGAACCTGCAGGTCGCCTTCACCTTCTCGACGGGGGTGAACAAGGGCCAGGAGGCAGCGCCGCTGGTCGTCGGCAACACGATGTATATCGTCACGCCGTTTCCCAACGTCGTCTACGCGCTCGACCTCTCCAAGCCCGGCGCGCCGATGAAATGGAAATACGAGCCCAACCCCGAACCGGCCGCGCAAGGGGTCGCGTGCTGCGACGTCGTCAACCGCGGCGCGGCCTTCGCGGACGGGCGCATCTTCTTCAACACGCTGGACGGCCATACCATCGCACTCGATGCAACCAGCGGCCAGCCAATCTGGAACGCTCATATCGGCAACATCAATATCGGCGAGACCCTCACCATGGCGCCGCTCGTGGTGAAAGGCAAAGTGCTGGTCGGCAATTCCGGTGGCGAGATGGGCGTGCGCGGCTGGGTCAAGGCGCTCGACGCCGGCGACGGTCATGTCGTGTGGACGGCTTACAATACCGGGCCCGACAAGGAGGTGCTGATCGGCCCGGACTTCAAGCCGCATTACGACATGGACAAGGGCAAGGACCTCGGCGTCACGACATGGCCGCCGGAAGCCTGGAAGATCGGCGGCGGCAACATGTGGGGCTGGATTTCCTACGATCCCGACCTCAACCTGATCTTTCACGGCACCGGCAATCCCGGCCCGTGGAATCCCGACCTGCGGCCTGGCGACAACAAATGGACGTCGGGAATCTTCGCGCGCGACCCCGACACCGGAGCGGCGAAATGGTTCTATCAATGGAGCCCGCACGATCTCCACGATTATGACGGCATCAACGAACAGGTCCTGCTGGACATGAACTGGCAGGGCAAGCCGCGCAAGGTGCTGGTCCGCCCGGAACGCAACGGCTATCTCTACGTCCTTGATCGCGCCACCGGCGAGGTCCTGTCTGCAAAACCTTATGGCCCCGTCAACTCCAGCAAAGGCGTGGACCTCAAGACCGGCAGATTGATGGAAAACCCGGACAAACTGACGGGTACCGGCAAGGTCGTCCGCGACATCTGTCCGACCGCGTCGGGCCTCAAGGACTGGCAGCCTTCGGCCTTTTCGCCGAGGACTGGTCTGCTCTACATCCCGCACAACAATCTGTGCATGGACGAAGAGGGCGTCGAGGTGAACTACATCGCCGGCACGCCCTATGTCGGAATGAACGTCCGCATGATCCCCGGGCCGGGCGGCAATCGCGGCGCCTTCACGGCCTGGGATATCGCCGCCGAGAAACCAGCCTGGAGCCTCAAGGAGAATTTCCCGGTGTGGAGCGGTGCGGTCGTGACCGCCGGCGACGTGGTTTTCTATGGGACGATGGAAGGCTGGTTCAAGGCGGTGAGCGCCAAGACCGGCGACCTGCTTTGGCAGTTCAAGACCTCGTCCGGCATCATCGGCCAACCCATCACCTATCGCGGCCCTGACGGCCACCAATATGTCGCCGTTTTGTCCGGCGTCGGCGGCTGGGCCGGCGCCATCGTTTCGGGCGACCTCGACCCGCGCGACGCCACCGCCGCGCTCGGTTTCGTCAATGCGATGAAGGACCTGAAGAACGCGACCACGGCGGGAGGCACGCTTTATGTGTTCCGTCTGCCCTGATGCATTCGGCTTGATCCACGGCGTGGCCCAGAAGCTGCTCACGCGCATGGCGCCCGGCATCGCCGCGCTCGCCTTGCTGATCTCGCCGGCGACCGCCGGCCCTCGTGAGCTCAGGGTCTGCGCCGACCCGAACAACCTGCCCTTTTCCAACGCGGCCGGCCAGGGCTTCGAAAACAGGATCGCGCAGATCATTGCTGACGATCTCGGGGCGAAGCTGACCTACACCTGGTGGGCGCAGCGCCGCGGCTTCGTGCGCAACACGCTGAAGGCGGGACTGTGCGACCTCGTGCCCGGCACGCCTGCCAATCTCGAAATGCTGCGCACCACCACGCCCTATTATCGGTCGTCCTATGTCTTCGTGACACGCCAGGACAGCCCGGACGTGACCTCCTTCAACGACCCGCGGCTGCGCGACTTGCGCATCGGCGTTCAACTCATCGGCGACGACGGCGCCAACTCGCCTCCTGTCCAGGCGCTTGGGCGCCGCGGCATCGTCGGGCACCTCATCGGCTACCCCGTCTATGGCGATTACTCCGCTCCCAATCCGCCCGCGCGCATCATCGACGCGGTGGCGAGCGGCGAGATCGACGTCGCCGTCGTGTGGGGTCCGCTTGCCGGCTATTTCGCCCAGAAACAGAGGGTGCCGCTACGCGTCACGCCCGTTGCGCCGCGCATAGACGGACCGCAACTGCCCATGATTTACGATATCTCCATGGGCGTTCGGCGTGACGACGATGCGCTGCGTGGTGATGTGAACAGCGCTCTCGCCAGGCACAAGGCCGAAATAGACGCCCTGCTGGGCCAATATGCTGTGCCTCGCCTCGATGCCTCCGGGAGCCCTGTGCGATGAGACCGGTTGCCGCGCTGCTCCTGTTCGCGTCGCTGGCCCTTGCTGCCTGCCAGCGCGAGGAACGGGACACACGCCCGCAATCGGCGCTCGGCTCCGGCGAGCAGCCGACGCCGGTGACAACGCTGGAACCCGGCGGGCAGCGCCCCTCCCCCACGGACAACAAGGCGGCGAGCTTCGAGGCCAATGCCTTTCATCTGAGCGAAGGCAAGCGCCTGTTCGGCTGGTTCAACTGTTCGGGATGCCATGCCAATGGCGGCGGCGGCATGGGCCCCGCGCTCATGGACGAAAAGTGGATCTATGGCAGCTCGATGGAAAGCATTCATGCCACGATCCGCGACGGTCGCCCGAACGGCATGCCGAGCTTCCGCGACAAGATCCCCGACGACCAGATCTGGGAGCTTGCGGCCTTCGTTCGCTCGCTTAGCGGCAACGCACCCTCCTCCGCCGCGCCGTCGCGCAATGACGACATGATGGCGCATCCGTCCGAAAACCGCATGCCGGATGCCGCCACGCTGGGGAAGTCGCCGTGAAACGGCTCGCCTCGATTGCGTTCGCCACGGCAATCGCCCTGTTTCTTCAGGGATGCGCAGGCTGGCAATCGGCGCTCGACCCGAAAGGTCCGGCGGCGAGCGAGCTCGCATGGCTGATCTGGTTCTTCACCGGCCTGTGCGCGGTGGTGTGGGTGCTGGTGATGGCCGCCCTTGCCGTGCCGTTGCTGATGCGCTCGCGGCAACATGCCGAGCCGCTTGCGCTGGACGCCGGCGCCGACAGCCGCAAGCTGCGCGTGGTGATGATCGCCGTCGGGCTGACCGCCGTGATCCTGGTCGGGCTGACCTTGCTCAGCTTCTTCGCCAACAGAACCCTTGCCGCGATCGGCTCGGACGCCGCGCTGACCATTCGCGTCACCGGTCATCAATGGTGGTGGGAGGTGCGCTACGAAGACGCCACGCCGAGCCGCATCCTGACCACGGCCAACGAGATCCATATTCCCGCCGGCGAACCCGTGCGGCTTCTTCTCACCTCGACCGATGTCATCCACTCCTTCTGGGTGCCAAGCCTTTCCGGCAAGCTAGACCTCATTCCCGGCCGAATGAATGTGCTCGATATCAAGGCCGACAAGCCCGGCGTCTACCGAGGCCAATGCGCTGAGTTCTGCGGCGCGCAGCACGCGAGTATGGGCACCTTCATCATCGCCGAGCCGCGCGCGAAGTTCGATGCCTGGTGGAATGACCAGTTGGAGCCGGCCGCCGCTCCAACAGGCGACGAGGCCAAGGCCGGCGAGAACCTCTTCCTGAAACGCCCCTGCGTGATGTGTCACAAGATCGGCGGCACGCCGGCGGGCGGAACGGTCGCGCCCGATCTCACTCATCTCGCCAGCCGGCAAACGCTCGCGGCCGGTACATTGACGATGAGCCGAGGCAACCTCGCCGCCTGGATCGCTGACCCGCAAGGCGTGAAGCCCGGCTCGCACATGCCGGTGGTCGATCTGAGCGGCGACGAACTCAACGCCATCGTTGCCTATCTCGAGGGGCTGAAATGAGCAGCGCGGATCTCACCAGCGAACGCGATCTGCCGCCGGAGCGGGAAACGTCCGTCAGGGGCGATATAGCACCAGAGCGTGACGGGCCGCGCGACACCGGCATGGACGACGCCAGCTTGCATCGCTGGTTGTCGCGGACGTGGCGGACGCCTCCCGGAACCATCGGCGCGCTGTCGAGCGTCGATCACAAGGTCATCGCACGCCGCTACCTGATCACCGCCTTCCTTTTCCTGTGCCTGGGCGGACTCAACGCCGTGGCCATGCGCATCCAGCTCTCGGGCCCGCAGCGTGGCCTGATCGGCCCGGACCTCTACAACCAGCTGTTCACGATGCACGGCGTCACCATGATGTTCCTATTCGCCGTGCCCATTGTGCAGGCGACCGGCATCTACCTGGTGCCGTTGATGGTCGGCACCCGCAACATCGCCTTCCCGCGCCTCAACGCCTTTAGCTATTGGGTTTATCTTTCGGGTGGCCTCTTCGCCTGGGTGTCCTTCGCCCTCGCGATGGCGCCGGATGTCGGCTGGTTCGCTTATGTGCCGCTGTCCGGGCCGGAATACGGTCCAGGCAAGCGCGCCGACGTCTGGGCGCAGATGATCACCTATACCGAGGTATCCTCGCTGGCCGTCGCCGTCGCGACCATCGTGACCGTGCTGAAACAGCGCGCACCCGGCATGTCACTCGACAAGATCCCACTCTATGTCTGGGCGCTTCTCGTTACGTCCTTCCTCGTCGTCTTCGCCATGCCGGCGGTGATGATCACCTCGACCTTCCTGATCCTCGACCGCCTCGTCGGCACGCATATCTTCAACCCTGCTGAAGGCGGCGACGCGCTGCTGTTCCAGCATCTCTTCTGGTTCTTCGGTCATCCTGAAGTCTACATCATCTTCCTGCCTGCGACCGGCATGGTCTCGGCTATCATTCCCGCTTTCGCCCGGCGCCCAGCCTTCGGTCATCTCGGGCTGGTCCTGTCGCTGATCGCGGTCGGCTTCCTGTCGTTCGGGCTCTGGGTCCACCACATGTTCGCAACCGGGCTGCCGAAGCTCGGCGCGAGCTTCTTCACCGCGTCCAGCATGTTGATCGCCATCCCCAACGGCGTTCAGATCTTCTGCTGGTTGGCCACTCTCTGGGACGGCAGGCCGGTGATCCGCGCACCGCTGCTGTTCGTCTTCGGCTTCTTCTTCACCTTCGTCATCGGCGGCCTTACCGGCGTCATGCTCGCCTCGGTGCCGCTCGACCTGCAGGTGCACGACACCTATTTCGTCGTCGCCCATTTCCACTACGTGCTGATCGGGGGTTCGGTCTTCCCGCTGCTCGCGGCCGCCTATTTCTGGTTCCCCAAAATCACCGGCCGCATGATGAGCGAGCGCCTCGGACGCTGGCATTTCTGGCTGGCGATGATCGGCTTCAACGCGGCATTCTTCCCTATGCACATCGTCGGCCTGTGGGGCATGCCGCGCAGGGTCTACACCTATCCGGCCGAGCTCGGCTGGGGGAACATCAATCTCTTCATCAGCGCCGGCGCGGTGCTCTTCTTCCTGAGCTTCGTGCTGTTTGCCTTCAACCTCGTGCATGGCGCGTTGCGCGGAACGCCCGCGGGCGACAATCCCTGGGATGCCGGCACGCTTGAATGGGCGACGTCCTCGCCACCCCCCAGCTATAATTTCGCGCGCATTCCGGTCGTGACGAATGTCGAGCCGCTCTGGGCCGAACGCGGGGCGCTTCCTGTCGCGACCGGGCTTCGGGTCGACGTTCGCGAATTGCTCGTCTCCACCGTGGCGGAAGCCCATCCCGACATCCGCGAAAAATCGGCGACGCCGTCGATCTGGCCGCTGTTGGCGGCCATCGCCGTCGGCGCCACCTTCCTGTACTCGATCTTCACGCCCTGGGCGATCATCTGGGGCGCCGCGCCGATCGCCGTCACTCTGGTCGGCTGGTTCTGGCCGAAGGACGATCCGGAGGACGAGGAATGAACCAGCGTCCCGCCCTCGATCTTACCGGCCTCCCGACCTTTGGCCATGGCCCGCGCAGCCCGACCTGGTGGGGCACGCTTGGCTTCATGGCGCTGGAAGGTATGGGCTTCGCGCTGGCCGCCGGCGCTTACCTCTACCTCGTTACCTTGTGGCCCAACTGGCGCCTGAGCGCTCCGCAGCCCAACCATTGGCCGGGAACCATCGTGACGCTGCTTCTCATCGCCAGCCTGGTGCCCAACCACATCCTCAACGGCTATGCCAAGCGATGCGCCATGCGGCCCGTGCGGATCGGAATGGTGGTCATGTCGCTGCTCGGCCTCGCGCCTCTTGTCGTGCGCTGGTTTGAGTTTCCCGCCCTGAATATCTACTGGGACACGAATGCCTACGGCTCGATGCTCTGGGTGCTTCTCGGTCTCCATACCACGCATCTGATCACCGATGTCGGCGACACGATTGTCCTGACGGTGTTGATGTTCACGCACCATGGCTATAGCGGCCGGCGCTTCGGCGATGTCGGCGACAATGTCTTCTACTGGGACTTCGTGGTCCTCACCTGGATCCCGATCTACCTGCTCATCTACTGGCTACCGAGGTTAGGCTGAGATGCGCGCGCTGCGGCTGGGCACGTCCTGGGGAGGTTTGTTGTCGGGGCCGTTGGCCTGGGCAATCTCGACGCAGCTGAACTACGCCCTCGTTCATTGGCAGTGCAATCGCCAGGTGCAGGTGGTGCTACCGGTGGCGGTGTCGCTCGCGGTGTTTTCGCTGCTTGGCGGCGCGCTTTCATGGCGGGCGAAGCAGCAAGGCGGCGCGGCATTCAAACCGGACCGCACCCGCAGCACCGAGCGTTTCGTCGCCGATCTCGGCGTTCTCGCAGCATTGCTGTTCGCCCTCGTCATCATCATGCAGGGCAGCGCCGCGCTCATCCTCGACGAGTGCCTGCGATGAGCTTGGACGCCTTCTTCTCGACCTCGATCTGCTACGGCGCCGGTGCGCCGGAGGCCGGGTGGACGTTGGCGCTTCCCATCACTCTTCCCCTGGCGGCGATCGCTATGATCTATGGGATCGGCGCTGGCCGTCTATGGCGTCGCAGCGGCCGAGGCCGTCCCGAACGGCTGCGGCAAGCTCTGTTGTTCGCGGCCGGCTGGAGCGTGCTGGCCGTTGCGCTGGTCAGCCCGATCCATGCGCTCGGCGAGAGGGTGTTTTCTGCCCATATGATCGAGCATGAGTTGCTGATGGCCGTGGCGGCGCCGCTTCTTGTCGCCGCCTCCCCCGGCGCGGGTTTGATGTGGGCATTGCCCGCCCCACTCCGCCGAGGGACGGGAAAGCTCACCCATGGCAAGGTGCTGCAGGCGCTCTGGGCCTTCGCCGCTCGCCCGCTCAGCGCGACGATCCTTCATGGGATGGCGATCTGGATCTGGCATGTCCCGGCGCTGTTCGAGGCAGCGCTGCAGCAGGGTGTGCTGCATCATGCGCAGCATGCGAGCTTCCTCGGCACTGCCCTGCTGTTCTGGTGGGTGCTTCTGCCGCGTTCCGGCCGACAGCAGACCTATGGCATTTCCGTCATGCATTTGTTCTTCACCTCGCTTCACACCGGCTTGCTCGGCGTCCTGCTGCTGGTCTCGCCAAAACTCTGGTATCCTGAGAATGCCTTCGGCGCCGCGCTCTGGCGCCTGAGCCCGCTCGAGGATCAGCAACTCGCCGGGCTTGTGATGTGGGTGCCGGCCGGGCTGATCTACGGCGGAGCCGCCCTGCTGCTCGCCGGCCTTTGGATAAGCAACAGCGGAACCAGGGAGGCGGCCCATGCGCTCCGACCTGGTTAGGCTGCTCGGGGGCGTCCTCGTCGCGATCGTGCTTCTGGTGGTCGTAATCGCGGCGACGACCTTGTGGCTCGACCGCCGCGAGCGTGTCCAACACGAGTCGGACGTGGCGACCGGCGGCGTGGGCGCGCGCGCCATTCCGATCATGACAGCGAATGGCTGCTCAGGCTGCCATACGATTCCCGGGGTGCCGGGGGCGCAAGGCCAGGTCGGGCCGCGGCTCGACGGCAGCCTCGCCGGGCGCATCTACATCGGCGGTGTGCTGGCGAACAATCCGGAGAATCTGATCCGCTGGATCCGCTCGGCACGGGAAATCAATCCGCACACCGCCATGCCCTCGACAAGGATCACAGAGCAGCAGGCGCGCGACATCGCGGCCTATCTCTATGCCCTCAGATGATCAGCCCTCGCCGCGGCGCCGGGACCACAGGCCGCGACCGGGATCATAGCCGGTCACCGCCGCCAGGAAGAATGCCACGAGACAGGCGACAACAACGAGCATGGAAACCATGTCGAACCGCAGGTAGAGCGCAAAGCGGATCAACTCGACCGCCGAGCTGAATGGATTCCAGGCGGCGATCGTCGCCAGCACCGGACCGGCTTCAGCGAGGCGCCAGATCGGATAGAGGGCCGTCGAGGCGAAGAACATCGGGAAGATGACGAAATTCATCACGCCGGCGAAGTTTTCCATCTGAGTGGACATCGAGGAGACCAACAGACCGAACGCGCCGAGCATCAAGCCCGACAGCACGAGCGCCGGGAACACGGCGACATAGCCCAGGACCGGCGGCCGCACGTCCCAGAAGCGCGCCACGAAAAGAAACAGATAGACGAGCGGCAGGCCGACAATCACGCTGGCAAGCAGGCGCGCGGCAAGCAGGTACCAGCGCGGCAGCGGGGCCGTCAGCAAAAGGCGCATGCTGCCCATCTCGCGGTCATAGACCATGGCCAACGAGCTCGCCATTGCGTGGAACAGCAGCATCATGGCCGCCAGCCCAGGCACTACATAGACCTCGTAAAGAACATAGGTCTGGTAGGGCGGCGTGATCGACAGGCCGAGAACGGAGCGGAAGCCGGCCGCGAAAATCGCCAGCCAGACCAGCGGCCTCACCATTGCGGAGAACAGGCGCGCGCGCTGCCGCAGCGAGCGCAGCATTTCCCGCTGCAAGATGCCGTCGAGTGCCCGTAATGCCTGATCGACTTTCATGGCGAACCCGTCAGCAAGGCGAATGCTTCAGCGACGCTTCCTACGCCGAGTTCGGGCGCGATGCGGTCCGCGGGGCCGGTCCAGCAAACCCTACCCCGATCCAGCACCACGACGTCATCGTCGGCCGCTACTTCTTCGAGAAAATGCGTCGCCCATAGGACGGCGATGCCACGTTCACGGCAAAGGTTCCTTACATGCTGCTCGAGCGCGCTCCGTCCCGGCACGTCAAGCCCGGTGGTCGGCTCGTCGAGCAGCAGCAGGCGCGGGCCGTGCATCAGCGCCCGCGCAATCTCCACACGCCGGCGCTGGCCGCCGGATAGCGCGCTGGTCCGATCGTCGATCCTGTCCAGCACTTCGAGGCGGCTCAATTCCTCCCGTGAGCGCGCCTTGCTCAGTTCCGTCGGAAGTCCGTGCAGCGCGGCGTGGTAGCGCAGGTTCTCGCCCGCCGTCAGATCGAGATCGAGCGTCGGCAACTGGAAGACGACGCCCATTTGCGCGAGCGCAGCGGACGGGTTCGCCTGCATCGCCATATCGAATACACGCACCAGCCCGGTGCGCGCGTAGTAGAGACCGGTGATCAGCGAGAACAACGTTGTCTTGCCGGCGCCGTTACGGCCAAGCAGGATGCACATTCTGCCTTCAGCCACGGTGAACGAGACATTCTGGAGAACCTGCCGGGTTCCGAAGCTGTGGCTAAGATTCTCGATCGCCAGGGCGTTCATGGGCCGATCACGACGCCCCATGGACCGCGCCCCACCGGCAGCGACTTCACGACCTCCTGGTTCTCCACGTCGATGAAGGAGATATCGCCGGAGTTGCCGTTGGCGCTGATCAGTTGCTTCTGGTCGTCAGAAAGCGCGACATGCCAGGGCCGCTGGCCGACGAGATAAAGGCGCCTGACCGTGAAGGTCTTCGTGTCGACCTCGGCAACCCTGTTGGCTGGGCCGAGCGCGACATAGGCAGTCGCGCCGTCGCGTGACATCTCGATGCCGACGGCTTGCACGCCCTCACGCCGAATGCCCGGCACCTCGAACTCGATCTTGCCCGTTTGAGCGCGTGTCGCAGTGTCGAAGATCGTGACGGTGCCTCGGATTTCGGACGACACCCATAATTGCTTGCCGTCCACCGAGAACGCCGCGGCGCGCGGCCGCGTGTCGACGAGCAGATTGTCGATGAGTTCGAGCGCAGTGGCGTCGATGAGATGGACCATGCTCGTCGTCTCCGACGTGCAGGCGACGGTTCGGCCATCGGCGCTGATCGCCATGCCCTCCGGCTCGACGCCGACATCGACTGTGCCGATGATTTTCGCGCCGGCTATATCCACCACCGAGACCTGGTTGTCGTTCTCATTGGCGACGAAGAGCCGCTTGCCGTCCGGGTGCACGACAAAGAATTCCGGATCGGCGCCCGAAGGCAGTTGACCCACGACCTGCCGCTTGGCGAGATCGACCACGTCGATGCGGTTGTCGTCGCCTTCGGCAACGAACAGTGTCTTCTTGTCGACGGAAAGCGCCATGCCGCGCGGGCGCCGGCCGACATCGATCGCCGCCTGCAATGTCATGGTCGCCCCGTCGACGACCGCGACAGTGTTGTCCTGCTCGTTGGAGACGTAAATCGTCTCGGCCGCCGCGGGAGGGACAAAGACCAACACCAGCAGGAGCGTGATCAGAATTTGCATGCGCTCTCCTCCAGATCGATGCCCAGAGTGTCGAGCGGGGTGCGCTGATGCAGAAAACCCGGTTGTGGCGAACTGGAAACGAGCAGCCGGGGGCCCGCGATCAGAATGGGCTGGCGCATCTGCCCGTCCCACGGACGGAAACTCAGCCCTTGCCCCTTGAAGCCGGCGAGCAGGAAATCGTCGCTGCGCAAATACTTTGCGATGGCGGTCGGATCGAGGCTGTGCAGCCGCGTTGCCGCCTCGCCGACGCTTCTGACCGCCAGCCAGGCGGCGTAGTCGTCGGGCAGCATCCAGCGTCCGGCCTGCTTGTGAAAGCGGTCCTGGAGCTGCGTGGCGCCCCATTCTTCGTCGACAGCGCTCCAGCCGGTGGCGACCAGCCCTTGCGTCCCGGCCACCGCCCTCGGCAAGGCGGTGCGCCCCTCGAGATAAGCGCCGAATTCGTCGGCTTCGTCGGCGACGACCAGAACATCATAGTCGCCGACCTGCGTTGCGGCAGGTATCTCCGTCTGGAGCGTGACATGTCCGGTGTCGGCGCGGCCGCTGGCCGGCCGGAACGTCCAAGGTTTGTCGATGGTGATCTGCGCCCCGAAACGCGTCGCTGCCCGCCGAAAGGCCGCCGCCATGGCCAGGTCGTCGGGATGCGGACCAGTCAGCAGGAACCAGTGCTGCCAGCCTTTCCAGACCAGATATTGCGCCAGGGCGTCGGCCAGCATGGCGCGGCTCGGAATGGTGTGCAGAACGTTTCTTCGGCAGTTCTCCTGACGCAGGCTGTCATCAGGGTCGCGGCTGTTGAACAGCGTCATTCGCTCGGCACCGGGCGCTGCGCTCGCCTGCAGCAATTGCGCGGCATCGAGATCGGCAACGACGAAGCTGATGCCGGCGGCCGCGAACGCGTTGACAGCTTCGGCAGGCGCTTCGCCCGGTTTGAGAACCCTTTCTTGCAGACGAAATTGCTGGCCGAGAAAGCGGCCCGTGCCGGCGTCGTCGGCGATCCCCAGCCTCGCGCCCTGCAGGCCATCGTCTGTGACGGCCTCGTCCAACGGCCCCAGGGGTAGAGGTAGTTTGCGCTGTTCGCCGAGATAGCCAATCACCATCTTCTGCGGCTCGGCGTGCGCGGTGACGGCAATGGCGAGCAGACCGACAAACGCCAGCGCCAGCCTCGTCTGACTCAGGTCGAGCAAGCCAAGTTGGATGTTCGAAATCGCCACGGGAACTCCAGGACCGCAGCGACCTAATGATTTTCAGCAAGGAATGTTCCTTGACGGCAAACCGAGTCGAGCCCGCCCTGCTGAAAGCAGGACGGGCTTGGAGCCTAGACCGGTGGTGGGAGGACCGACCTGGGCTCCAACTTGTGGAACCTCCGATTATTCCTGCTTCCAAAATCAGCGTTTCGCGCTGTCGCTGTCCATGTCTGCCCGCGCCAGGAATTGTTCTGTGACCTGCGGCAGGTTGCTCTTCAGCCACTCGGCCATCGCTTCCTCCTCACGCAAGTTCTGTTCGCACACGCGGGCAATCTCGGCCTCGCCCGCGGCATTCGCCGCGGCGATGAGGATCGTGTAGGAGGCGATTTCCATATGTTCGAAAGTGTAGCTCGCCAGCGAGCCCTTCATGACTTCGTCGCCGGCAAACACGCCACTGATCGACTGCGCCGTGGCGGTCAGCTTGCCGCCTGCATCCTTCAGCATGGACGACCCTTCGTCGAGCCCGTCCAGGCAGCTCTTCAGCCGCCTCGCCTGCTCTTTCGTCTCTTCCAGATGAGCGCGAATTCGCTCACTGAGCTGAGGGTAACTCTCGATCCGGCTCAATTGTCCCGACAGCATTGTCTCTGCCTGCTCCTCCATGGCGTGAGCGTCCCTCAACCATTGGACAAGCCATTCGCGCGATTCAGCCATTTTAGTGTCTCCATCGATCTGACGCCGCCCGAACCGCCGGCAGCGTGCATTGTTCCTTGAACGTGAGTTCCGATTACGATTCCCGCGAGGAGAACGGATCGGAATCGGAGAGCTTCTGGCGCACCGACTCGTCGGTCTTGTCGGCCGCGGCCTTGACGACACCGCCGACCTTGCCGGCCAGCGTCCCCTCGTTTGACGCCAGCCGTCCGGCTTCGTCGCTCGCCGTCTGGTAGGCTTCGGCCGCAACTTGCTTTGCGGCGTCGAGGCCTTCTTTCAAAGTCTCTCCGGCAGTGTCCCGAAGCTTCTCGCGATAGCCGCCCAATTGCTCGTCCTCGAGTTCCGTGCGGGGCAGCATGGCGCCGATCGCAGCTCCGATGGCGAGGCCGACGGCGGCCGCAGCGAGAGGCTGGTCCTGAAGCAGATTGTGCGCGGAACGGCCGGCGCTCGTTGCCATGTCGGCCGTGGCTGCCGCCGAGCTCGCAAGCGTGTCCGCAGCGCTGCTCGCCATGTCCGACACTGTGCCGGCTGCTTCGCTTGCCATTCCCGAGACAGTTGCGGTCGCTCCGCTGGCCGCTTCGCCAACAGAGTCGGCCGCATCCGAGACCCTGGAACCCATTCCCGCACCGAATGCTCCGTGATCGAGCCCGGGACCGCGCCGCGTCACGCCATCGGCACCAGCCGACGCGGTAGAAGCGCCACTGCCCAACATCAGCCAGGCCAGGCCCGCGCCGATCACTGTCAGGGGCAACGGATTGTCCCGCACCTGGACCTTCAGGTTGTGGAGCATGTCGGAGCCTGTGCCATCCCTGAAAAGCCCAGTGAACTCGTCGAAGAGCTGGCCGGGAGTCATCTTGTCGCGAATGGAGTCGGCGGTCGCCACCACCCTTGCGCGCGTGGCTTCCGCCTCGCGTTCGAGCTCGGCTGCGGATTTCTCGGTCATCTCGCTTGTTCCTTGATCACGTTCACGTCACGCTTGAGCTGTTCTTGTGTACGGTCCGGCGCGAGCTCGGAGGGTGCCATGCTTGCCATGCCCGTCCGCAACAGGATCACGCCCAGAACGGCAACCACCACACCGACGAGCAAGGCGGACCACCCGGCGCCCAGACCGAGGCGGGCCAGGGCGATGACCAGCGCCTGCAACAAGACCAAAAGCGCCGCGAGCAGGCATATCGCGCCGCCCAGCACCTCGACGGCGCCTGCGCCGGCCTTGGTCGCGCTCTCCGAGATTTCCGCCCTTAGGAGCCTGGCCTCCGTTTGCACGAGCCTGCTCACCTGTTGCGCCAGATCGGCGACCAATGTGCCGAGACTTGGATTATCCTGAGTGCTCATTTCTTCAGCTCCGCTGCCTTTCCCGGTATGCCGCCGTCGGAACCCCAGTTGGCTGGAGCGTCATCCCGGCGGGCGCTCGTTCCCGTGCCCGGTTGGCCGGAATGTTCACGCGTGGCCGCGCCCTGCGTCGGGCGGCGGGTTCCGGGCGGCGAAGCCTTCATGAAGCGGCCAAGCGCCAGTCCCGCCAGAACCGAACCGGCAAGGAGCGTTCCAGGATTCTCCCGGCCAAAAGACTGGACGTCTTCGAGCACCTGTCCGAACGGCTTTTCCTTCAACGAGGAGGACAGCCGTTCCAGCCCGCTCGCCGCCTCCTGCATGAATTTCGAGGCCGCGCCCTGGTCGCTCTCGGCCAGGAGATCGCTCGCGGCGCGCAGGGCGCCGCCGAAAGCAGACAGGCTCGATCCGATATCGCGCTGCGCCTGCTCGGCTTTTTCCGTGGCGGCCTGCTGGGCTTCGGCCGCATACGCCCCAGCCCTGCGGGCAACCTCGTCGCGGGCATCGTGGAGCGCTTCGCCGGCGCTTTGCGTTTCTTCCTGGATCCTGTCGGAAACTTCGTCCTTTGCCCTAGCAAAGTCGGCGGGCTCGCGGCCCCGATCGTTCTCGCGCTGCATGGTGCCTCCTAGTGAAAACCGAGGAAGGAAAGCACCGCTAGCACAACGACGATCAGACCGATGAGATAGATGACACTGTTCATGGCGCAGCCTCCTCCATGCCAATCCAACTTCGCGCCGGCTGCTATGTTCCCCCGCACCGGCAGCTTTTTAGCAAACCGTCATTTGTCCTCGGGCTGCGCCTTGAAAGCGGCAAGCTCCTCGTCGGGGCAGAGCAGTCTGGGGCGCGTCGGATCGGAAATATCGAGCTTGTCCCAGGGAATGCGATAAAGGCCTTCACGCCGCCGCAACGCGAAGAAGTCGAGCAAGGCGGTGCCGATGGTCGAAGCGGACAAGCGCTCGAACGCGGCGAAGATCCCGACATGGAATTCGGTGACGACAAGGTCGCTGCCGTCCCGCTCGGCGATGATCTCCTCGACATAGCCGATGCTCCTGCCGTGCTCGGAGAACACGCGTCTGCCCGCAAGGTGATCGAGGTGTACAGTCGCCATGCTCACGCTCCCGGGATTCGACCGACCACATGTTCGCGCAGCCAGTCCTGCCAGGCGAAGATCCTGGTCCGGCGCACGTCGATGTCGAACTCGATATCGACGCCGATATCGCGCACCTTGTTCCAGGCGATCCGGTGCGGCCGTGCCTGCTGTTTGCCGCTCAGCCTTGCCGCGAGCTTCGCGGTCCAGCTTGCGGGCGTCGAGCCAAGCCGTCGCGCCAGCGCGATCGAGCCGAGTTCAACGGCGCTTACCCTGGGCGGCTTGCCCGGCTTCAGCTCGGCGACAATGCTATCCACCTTGCCGATCTTGACCTGCTCGCGATCGACGACCTGCTTGTCCAGTATGTCGCGCAGCAACTGCATCACGTGCCTCCGAATATCTGCAGTGGAATGGACACCACCGCCAGCACGAAGCCGAGCGCGATGACGAAGATCACCGCCGCGTTCGAAACGACGCCATTGCGGTGCTCGCCGACATAGCGGTCGTCATTCAGCAGGAAAAGGAAAGGCACGACCGTCAGCGGCAGGCTCGCCGCGGTCAGCGCCATCGAGAAGATGGTGAGCTTCAACGGGTCGAGACCGAGCGTGATCGGAACGGCGGCAAGGAAGAGCGTCAGCGTGTAGACCAGGCTGAAACCGGGATCGTCGCGGGGCTTGAGATCCTCGCCCCAGTTCCAGCCGAACCCTTGTGCGACGAGATAGGCCTGCTGCAAGGCCACTTCGAGCGCAGCGCCAAAGCAGGCGATTGCCAGCGAAGCAACGAAAAGGACAAAGCCCCAGAAGCCGAATATCGGGATCAGCATCAATGGCAGCTGGTTATAGTCGTCCACTTCGGTAACGCCATGAGCGCCAAGCACGAGCGCGGCCACGATGAGAACGCCCACGGAAATCGTCCCGCCGAAACTCATGCCGAGGCCGGCAATCGCCCGATTGGTGCCGAGATAGCTCTTGTCCCACTGATCCTCGATCGCGCCCGAGGAATAGAACATGAAAAGGTAAGGCGAGATCGAGGCGCCGAGAATGCTGACGGCCATGAACCAGTATTTCGCCGTGTCATGGTGCGGCAGGCTCGGCACGGCGCCGACAGCCACTTCTTTCCATTCAGGCCGAAGCATCACGGCCGCGACGACGAAGCAGACGGTGACGAGGCCAAGCATCGACACCCCTTTCTCGATGAGGCCAAACGTTCCTTTCCACAGCAGCAGCCACGCCAGGAAAGCCACCGGCAAGGCCCACCATTGGAAGCCGATACCCGTGGCAAGCTCGGCGGCAATGGCAACACCGCCGATCTCCGCGGAAAGCACCAGGAAGTTGACCAGCAAGACTGCAAGCAGCGGCCAGATGAACGCGTTGAAGCCGAACCTCTCGCGGATGCCGTCAGCGATGGTGTGATGACTGACCGCAGCGAAGCGGCCGGCCATCTCGACCAGGAAGATGATGCAGATGGTGCCGAGCACGACCGCCCAGATGAGCTGGAAGCCGAACAGCGCGCCGGCCTGTGCCGCCGTCGCCATCGATCCGACCTCCAGGAAGCCGCCGACGCTGGTGACGACACCAAGCGAGATCTCCAGCAGCTTCTTCATCGGCCCGGCGAGAAATATTGTCGATAGGCGGCGGCGAGGTCGCCTTGCGCGGCGCGAAGCTCCTGCTGCGCCTCGCCGGCCCCGGCGTGCTGTCCGGCCTCGACCGCGTCCTTGGCCCGCCTTGCCGCGTTCGACAGTCGGCTGAAAGCCTCTGCCAGCGCATCCCGCTTTGCCTGGTCGGACGGAGACGCCGATTGCACTTGCCGGCCGGCGTCGTCGAGTGTCTCGGCAAAGGATTGCAAGGCGGACGATGCGTAGGGGGACGGCGCGGCGCCGGCGAGCCAGGCATCACTTACCAGCACCGCCGACTGTGCCGTCGAGGCTGCAAGCTTCGATTGCTGGTCGACGGTACCAGACGAGGAGCAGGAAGCCAGCGCCAGCAGAGGCAGGAAGGCCCGGCACGGCCGGGCAACGGTGCGCAACATCTTCCACTCTTTGCAATCGCTTGAAATCACGATGATAAAGCCGCACCCACGGGAAAGTTCCTCCGTGTTCGGGATTTGCGCCACCGATTGCCTGCTGCAGCGCGCGCGGAGACAGGGTTCGGCTTTCCCACCCTGGCCGGGAATTGCAATTTCTTGTCGGTAAAAAAACGCGGCTGTTCTCCGTTGGAAGCCCGCCGAACCTCGGCCGTATTACTTTATTCCGCGGGCCGCGCACTTAATCATGTCGTACGAGCCGGTTGCTTCGCCATGTCACCAATATTGGCAAGAGCCGCAACCTTGTCGATCATCGCTAGGATCGCCTTCGGATTGCTTTGATGCACCATATGTCCGGCACCCGGGACGATATCCAGAAGTGAATGGCTTATCTCGTCTTGAAGCCGCAGCGCCTCGGCCTTGGCATCGAACAGCTGGTCGCCCGCGCCGGCAATTATCCCGACAGGGACGGCGATGTCGGCATATCGACGATTTGGGAAAAATGCCGATGCGAGCATCAGGAAGGATTCAGCGGAGATGGATCGCAGCTGCGAGGGCCGGCTCGCCAACCCCCTTGTCGTTGTCGCGAAAGGGATCGCGATCGTTGCCGGATGAAAAATCTTCTTCATCGCCCAGCGCCAGTTCAGCCTGACCAGCGAAGGCAGCACCGCGTGGCGCAGCACCGTCCCGATCAGCGGAACCGCCGGCAGCGCGGAGATAGCAAGGGCAAGCCTTGGCGACGGGTAGTGATAGCCGGCGACGACAACGACGCCGGCAACCGACCGGGGATGCCGGCGCGCCATCTCGAACGCCACCGCTGCCCCCCAGGAATGGCCGACAACCATGTAGCGCTCGATGCCGAGTTTCGCGACCGCGGCATCGATGAGGTCGGCCTGGGCAGCCGCGGTCCAAGGTCTGCCGGCCGGACGTGGACTCATGCCGAAGCCGGGCCTGTCGAAGGCAAGTACGCGATATCTGGCGGCGGCCCTGCCGAAGATGCCGCTTGTCGTGAAGTCTTCCGCCGAGGCGCCATTGCCGTGCAACAGCAGAAGCGGTTGCCCGTGGCCCGCCTCCAGGAAATGCAGCTTCGTTCCCCGGAGATGGATGAAGCGCCCGAGCGGACGTGCGGCCAACGCCCGTCGCGCGAGCCGATTGTTATAGAGCGCCAGCCCGAACGTTGCGACCGCAAGCAACAGCAGCAGGTTCTTCCTGGACTTTGCCGTCATGTTTGGAAATCAAGGCGGGGGTGGTAGGCGACCTTTACAGTGGTGCCCCGCTCGCTATCAGGCCGACCCTTTCTGAGGCAGATCGGTGTCTTCCTCGACTTGGTCGCGCAGGCTCTGCTCGGCCTCCTTCTTATCAGCCCCGGCCGGCGGCTTTTGCCGGGCGAGCTCGCGATCCACAACCTTGCGCGAGCCTTCAACCGGATCTTCTTGCGGTGAGCCCCTGTCCGCTCCTGCTTGCTGGCCGGTCCTGCCACTGCTTGGAGTGGATCGCACAGGATCGTGGTTTTGACGCGACTTCGTCATTGAGGACCTTCTCCGCTTTGGTCGGATGTCTGCTGGCTTCCGGGCAGGTTGGAAGCAGGGTCCAAACCTCTGTGGCCGTCGTTTGTTCCGTGCGCGGCGCGACCGGCCTCGCCACCTTCCGCAACCGGGCCGAACCAACGGCTGCTTACTGCAACAAATGTGGTTGAGGCTGAACCGCTGCACTTCTACGACTGCGGCAAGCGTCCGGTTGCCTCCTGCGTCCGCCTCGCGACGGAGGAACCATGACGCGCCACTCTCCACTCAGCCTTTTGGAATTCGAAGCGCTCACGCAAGCAGCTTCGAAACTGTCGAAGGATCACGGCGAAACGCTGGAAAGCGTGGTGACCTCATTGTTCGAAGCGCTGCGCGAAGGAGAGACCTGCCCAAAGGCGGTTCTGGACGCGGCAATCGCGGCGCTTACCAAGGAGACCCGCTAGACGAGTCGGCCGGCCTGCCGGACCCCTCGGCATCACCCTGTTCAGGCTCAACGGATTCCAGGGCATCGATCACAGGCGCCAGCGAATTCTCTTCATCGGGTGTGGATTCCGACCCTCTGTTTTCTTCGCCGGTTTTGTCGAGCGCACGTTGAATGGCGTCTTCAATGTTGCCCACCTCCTGCTCACGCACCTCGCGACCATAGCCGGCGGCATCAGCATCCTGCTCGAATTGCTGCGCCAGCATGGGAACGCTGATCTCGGTGTCGGTTGGCAAGTTGCCGACATTCTCCTCCAGCCAGCTGCGCAGGAATTCCTTCGTCGCGTTCATGGAGCACCTCCTCGACGCCAGATAACCGGACGACGGCACCGAGGTTCCCGTAAATCCGAAACCGCGAGGAACGAACGAACCAACGGGCGGTTGGGAGTCCGAAAATCCGGTGAGGCATTCCATGGCTTTCCACGACGACAGCGTTTCACACGAGCGCGACGGTTCCGCCCCAGGCCAGGACAAGCTCCTGTTCCAGCCCAACATCTCCATCAACGGCCTGATCGATGATGAGACGGTCAGCTTTTTCTTGGGTCGCCTGGAGACCGTGCGAAAAAACGGTCAGGACATGATCATGGAGTTGAACACGAGCGGCGGCGATGCGGACGCCGCGCGCCGCATGGCGCTGGAGGTCCGGCTCTTTCGTCGGCATTCTGGCAGGGAGGCATTTTGCGTCGGAAAGACGAAGGTCTATTCGGCGGGAGTGACAATCTTCGCCGCCTTCCCGAGGCAAGACCGCTTCCTGACCGAGGATGCGGTTCTTCTCGTGCATGAGCGGCGCATGGAAACAAGCATTGCGCTCAACGGCCCGATTCGATCCTGCATCCAGATCGTTCGCGAGCAGCTTGCCTTGCTGGAGACATCGCAACGTCTGGAGATGGAAGGCTTCAGGGAACTTGTCGAAGGCAGTTCGCTCAGCGCGGACGAGCTTTACCGGCGCGCGACGGAGAATTGCTACATCAACGCCGCCGAGGCGCTCAGTCTTGGAATGATAGGCGGGATCCTGCGTTAGAACAGCACACTCGGGGGCCGCACTTTCCTGTCGGACAACTTGCGGCCGAAGGATGAAGAGAGTCGCCAAAGTGGGGGTGGCGGCATGCCGATCGCTAGGCATAGCACCTCGCGCACCAAGCCGACCTGGTGGGAACCCGGGTTGCTCTGAGCCGTTCGCAGGCATGGCAACATTGCAGCTTCGAGAAGCGCTGACCAAGGTCGGCACACTGACGTCCCGGCCTGCGGCCTTTCTGATCTTGGGCGGTTACACTGTCTCCTGGTTTCTCTTCGAGCGGGAAACACTTGACTGGCACGGCGCCGCGACGCTGATCACCTGGGCGATGACGCTGTTTATCCAAAGGGCTGAGCATCGCGACACCCAAGCCCTTCAGGCGAAACTTGATGAGCTGATCAAAGCGAACGACAAGGCTCGCAACGAGATCGCCGAGATGGACGACAAAGAGCCTGAGGAGATTGAGCGAATACGCGATGGCGGGCAAAGGAGGAGTTGACATCTCGCCTCGACCTCAACCGAACTCCGTTCGGAGCTAAGTCGTTGTGAGCACGGCGCCAGCGGTGATCGGTATTCTTAGAACAAACGCCGGAGCAGTTTGCGGCGCCCACTCCGACCGCGCTGTTCCAACATGGCGATCTCCTGGGAACTTCAGGCCTCCCGGCGGATTAGGATGAGTGCCGCAGGCATATCACCACACCGCAAGGAGGATCTAAAATGCCGAAGAAAGCCTCGTCCGCGACCTCGAACGGCTTGGAAAGCCTGTTCCTGGACGGACTGAAAGACATCTACTACGCGGAAAAGAAGATCCTGAAGGCTTTGCCAAAGCTGGCAAAAGCAGCACAGTCCGAAAAGATAAGCGCCGCTTTCGAAAAGCACCTCAAGGAAACTGAAGACCAGGTGGATCGCCTGGAGCAAGTCTTCGACATGCTCGGCAAGCCGGCCAGGGGCAAGACCTGCCCGGCCATTGACGGCATCATCGAGGAGGGCTCGGAAATTCTCGAAGAGTACAAGGACGAGCCGGCGCTCGACGCAGGACTGGTGGGTGCTGCCCAAGCGGTCGAGCACTATGAAATCGCGCGTTACGGTACGCTGATCGCATGGGCTGAACAGCTCGGTCTCAAGGACGCTCTTCCGTTGCTCCGACAGACCCTGAAGGAAGAGTCGGCAACCGACGAGGCGCTCAACACTCTTGGTGAAAGCGACGCCAACCAACGTGCTTTGCAGGCGGCCTAGCAACGCCCAACACTTTGCATTGGCGCCGCCGTCGCTCCGTGCGGGCTGCAGAAAGGAGAACTCGATGAAGAAGACCTGGAAGAAACCAACCATGTGTCAGGTGGCGGCGGGCTTCGAAATTTCGCGATATCTACCTGCTGAAATCCGGCGGAAAAAGTAACCCGTGAATTGCATGCCCTGCTCAACGGGGCATGCAATCTTTGCGATATCGGAAGACGTGGACGCAAATCGACCGCAGCCGCAAGAGTGGCGCCGGTCAGTTGGCTCGCTGGGCATGCATTGACATGCGCGTGAAGATCATCGGATCGGCAGCGGGAGGCGGCTTTCCGCAATGGAACTGCAATTATCGCCTGAGCCGCGCGGCCCGCGCCGGTGTGCCCGGTCTGCGCTCCCGAACCCAATCGTGCGTCGCCGTATCGGCGGACGGAACAGGTTGGGTTCTCTTCAACGCATCGCCCGACATCCGCCAGCAGATTGCGCAAACGCCCGAGCTGCAGCCCGCGGCGGACGCACCGTTGCGCTCGACACCTATCCGAGCGGTGATGCTGACCAATGCCGACGTGGACCATGTCGCGGGGCTGCTAAGCCTGCGTGAACGAGAGCCTTTCGCGATCTATGCGACCGCGCGGGTGCTGGCGACGCTGGAGGCGAATTCGATCTTCAATGTTCTCGATCCGGCGATCGTGCCGCGGCGTCTCTTGGCGCCGATGGAGGAGACGGCGATCTGCGGCGCGGACGGCCACCCGACCGGCGTGATCGTCGGCAGCTTCCCGGTGCCGGGCAAGGTCGCGCTCTATCTCGAGCAAGGAGGCGATCCCGGCGCCGATTTCAGCTCCGACACGGGCGACACGATCGGCGTCCGTATCAGCGGAGCGGTCGGTCGCGGCGCGATTTTCTACGTGCCGGGCTGCGCGCGCATCGACGCAGCGCTGCGCGCGCGGCTGGCTGATGCCACCTGCCTTGTGTTCGACGGCACCGTCTACACGGACGACGAGATGATCAAGGCAGGGGTCGGCCCGAAAACCGGCGCACGCATGGGACATATCGCAATGTCGGGAGAAGCGGGTTCGATCGCCGGCCTGGCCGATGTGAAGATCGCTCGCCGTATCTTCATCCATATCAACAACACCAATCCTGTTCTGGACGAGAATTCCGCCGAGCACGCGGCGATCAAGGCGGCTGGCTGGGAAGTCGCCTTCGACGGCATGGAGATGGAATTTTGAGCGATTTCCACGATGCGGCCCGAGGCGGCCTGTCAAAGCGCGACCTCGAAGCCGTGCTGCGGCGGGTCGGCGACGATCGCTACCACAACCGCCATCCTTTCCATCACAGGATGACCGGCGGCGCCTTGTCGAAGGCCGAAATGCAGGCCTGGGCGCTGAACCGCTATTGCTACCAGGCCGTGATTCCGCGCAAGGACGCCATGATCCTGGCTCGTGCGGAAGACCCGGCTTTTCGCGCCGCCTGGCGCAAGCGCATCGAGGACCATGACGGCGAGGACGGGTGGAGCGGCGGCATCGCGCGCTGGCTGCATCTGGCGACCTCGCTCGGGCTCGATGCCGAAGCGGTCAAGAGCGAAAGGCTGGCGCTGCCGGCGACCCGCTTCGCCGTCGACGCCTATCTCTCATTCTGCACCAACCGTACGCTGCTCGAGGCGATCGCGTCGTCGCTGACCGAGATGTTCTCGCCGACCATCATCGGCGAGCGGGTGCCGGCGATGCTGGCCAGATACGATTACATCACCGAGGACACGCTGGCCTATTTCACGCAGCGACCGGAGCAGGCGAAGCGCGACGCCGACTTCGCCCTCGCCTACGTGCTCGTCCACGCCGACACGCCCCAACGCCAGCAGCAGGCGATCGATGCGCTGGTGTTCAAATGCGATATACTGTGGGCCATGCTCGATGCGCTCCAGCATGCCTATGGCGCGCCGGGGAACATACCGCCAGGCGCCTTCCGTCCGGAGGCGGCCTTATGACGACGACGCTGCGCGAAAGAGCCATCGTGTCGCTGCGCTCCGCGCCATCGCTGCCCAGGCATGTGCGCATCCATTACGACCCCGTGCGACTGGCCTTCGCCGTGCTTGCGCCGGAGAAGGTGTTCTGGCCGAATGACATCAGTCTCGACATACTGCGCCGCTGCGACGGGCAATCAACCGTCGAGCGCATCATCGCCGATCTTGCGGCCGATTATGATGCGGATCCGCAGGACGTGGCGGACGATGTCGTCGCTTTCCTGCAGGAATGGTCGGACAAGCTTTTGGTGAAGCTGTGAGCGAGGCGCTCCTGCCTCCGATCGGCATGCTGGCGGAGCTGACGCATCGCTGCCCGCTGCAGTGCCCCTATTGCTCCAATCCGCTCGAACTGCTGAAGGCCAACCGCGAACTCGACACGCAGACCTGGCTCGATCTCTTCTCACAGGCCGCCGATCTCGGCGTCCTGCAGGTGCATCTTTCCGGTGGCGAACCGACACTGCGCCGCGACCTCGAGCAACTGATCGCAGGGTGTTCGGCGCGCGGCCTCTACACCAACCTCATTACCGCCGGCGTCGGCATTGCCGCAGGCCGCATCGAGGCCTTCGCCGAAGCCGGTCTCGACCACCTGCAACTGAGCTTCCAGGGCGCCCGCCCAGTGACCACCGACCGCATCGGCAACCACCAGGGCAGCCACGAGAAGAAGTTGGAGACGGCGCACCGCGCCCGCGCGGCCGGGCTGCCGCTCACCATCAACGCGCCCGTCCATCGGCACAACATGGAGGAAGTGCCGGAATTCATCGACCTAGCCCTGTCCCTGGACGCAGAGCGGCTTGAGATCGCCAATGTCCAATATGCCGGCTGGGCGCTAGCCAATCGCAGTTTGCTGATGCCCGACCGTGCCGCGGTCGACCGGCAGGCCGACATCGTCGCGGCTGCCCAGGAACAGCTCGCCGGCATCATGACCATCGATTTTGTCACGCCGGATTATTTCGCCATCTACCCCAAGCCATGCATGGGCGGCTGGGCACGCGACGCCTTCATGGTGGCTCCCGACGGCACCGTGTTGCCGTGCCATGCCGCCCAGACGATTCCCTCGCTCCGCTTCGAGCGCTTCGGAGACCGCAGCCTCGTCGAAATCTGGACCGACTCACCGGCCTTCAACGCCTTCCGCGGCACCGAATGGATGCGGGAGCCGTGCCGAAGCTGCGAGCGTCGCGAGGTCGACTGGGGCGGCTGCCGGTGTCAGGCATTAGCGATTGTCGGCGATGCCGCTGCAACAGATCCAGCCTGCATCAAGTCGACAGCGCACACCCGTATGGCCGCCTTGGTCGATGAAACGCGGCGCAGCAATACCGCCGGAGACGATGCTTTCATGTATCGCCGGATAGGATCGCGGTTTTGACGGTAGCAACAATCGCCGCCGATACGGTCCCGGCTTCGCCTACCAGCGACGGTCCATCTCGGCCATTGATATACACTTCGCTTGGGAGGCAATTCCCTCAACGCAAAAGGCCGTCGATATCGAAATCTTCCCAGCCTCTCAGGCGGGGCGCATCGTCCCGGCTCACGTCGGTGTGATTTGCGGCCCCGCCGCGACTCTTTTGGGAGCGCTTCAGAGCCGCCCTTGCAGCGGCCCGTCGCCGGTTCTCGGCGGCTGTCGCCGCATCTTCGTCACGCCAGACAGTGACCAGATCGCGGTCGAGCACATCCTCGATGTGGCGAGGGTCGAACACGTGGAAGGTGATCTTCCTCGCCCGGCCGCGCAGTTTCACGGTTCGCGTCCCGGCGCTCTGAAGCCGACCGTCCTTCAGCCAGCGGTGCCGCTCGCCGGACGAGATCGTCAGGATGTCCTCGACCTCGCGAGGGATGACCGGCAGGTCTTCGATGTCGCGCATGGCTTTGGATACGACCAGCGCTGCCACCTTAACATCGGCATCCGAGCCCTCCGGCAGGCGCAAAGTGAGCACCCGAGATTCAATGTGAAGCAGCTTTTTCAGTGGCGCAGGAAGGCGAGCGCGTATCTCGAGGAAGATGCCCCTCGCCCGCATCGACGATCCCAAGGTGGCCGCCGGCGAAAGCGGCCACTCGGCTATCAACTTGGTGGTAGGTTCGGTTTTTCGGCGCCCTGGCATATCCGATAAATAGGTCGGGCTGATCCCAGAGCAAAGCCGGCTCAAGAGGCAACCCGTTGTGCCGCGACGCCAGTGATCGCAGACAAGCATTCTGCCACGTGTTGCCAGCTGAGAAGGCTCGATGGAGCGAATTGTCGATCGGCGAGTTAGGCTGGCTAAACGGGAGATGACTGGATTAGAACGGATGGCCGCCTCGAAAAGCAACGGTTATTTCACGCCAACCAAGCCGGCTCCGGAAGGCCTTGCCCCTGCCCTGGCGCGAAACATCGAAGCATTGATCGAGAGGCGAAAACGCGAAGCCAAAGCCGCAACGCTGGAGGAGCGCGCAGCCGCAGCGATCAGCGGCTTCGCTGGAAGCATGGTCTTCGTCTACTTACACGTTGCCTTCTTCGGCGGTTGGATCGCCCTCAATGTGGGCATCCTGAGCTCCGTCAGACCCTGGGACCCGTCACTGGTCATCCTGGCCATGTTAGCCTCGGTCGAGGCCATCTTCCTCTCGACCTTCGTGCTCATCAATCAGAACCGAATGGCCGCGGAGGATAATTCCAGGGCAGACCTCGATCTGCAGGTCAGCCTGCTTAACGAGCACGAAACCACCAAGCTCATCAAGCTGGTGGAGGAGATTGCCAAGCGTCTCAACATAGATACCGACGCGGATCACGAGATCAAGGAACTCAAGCGCGATGTGGCGCCGGAGGCAGTTTTGGACAAGATCGAAGAGGTGTCCGACCGTCAGCCGCCCGAGTGACAGATCACCAAAGCTAAGCGTTACTAAGTTGGGTCAATCAGAGGATAGGCGCATGTTCGATCACATCGGCTTCAACGTCGGGAACTTAGAGAAATCGCTCGCCTTTTACAAAGCAGTACTCGCACCTCTCGATCTTAGCGTGCTGGAATCTGGCGAGGGCTGGGCCATGTTGGGCGGCTACTCCGGTCGTCTCTGGATCGGGGCATTCGGTCCTCCTCCTGGACCCATCCACATGGCGTTCCGCGCCGGCTCCCGCGCGATGGTACACGCGTTCTACGAGGCAGGCCTTGCCGCCGGAGGTCGCGATAACGGCGCTCCTGGCATTCGCACCCAATACGCGCCGGATTACTTTGCAGCTTTCTTGCTCGACCCGGACGGGCACAATGTCGAGGCCGTAAGCTTCGCTCTGGAAAATTGAGCTGCGGGTTCTGCGCCCCGTCAGCGCAGGAGGCCGTGGATATCGAAATCTTCCCAGCCTCTAGGCCCGACGTAGCTGCGAAGCTCATCAGCGTACACCGAAATCGAGTTGGAGTTGGAACAAACGCGGCGGCCTTCTGTTTGCCTCTGAGCACAATTCAGTGCGTTAGAGGACATCATCTATGAAGTTGCGTTTGTTATCGGCCGCGCTGTGCACGGCCGTCGCCTTGGGTTTTGCCCATCCGGCGCTCAGTGCCGAAAAGGCGCAGGATTTCGTCAACAAGGCTGCCGAAGGCGGGATCTTCGAGGTCGAGTCCAGCAAGATCGTCCAGGGCAAGGCGAAGGACCAGACTGTCAATGAGTTCGCCCAGAAAATGATAACTGATCACGGCGCGGCCAACGCCAAGCTGCAGTCGATCGCCGGCGAGCAGAAACTGCAGATTCCCGCCGAAACGGACGCGAAGCACAAGAGCGATCTTGAAGCGCTGAAATCGGCCAACGGTTCGGCCGACCAGTCCTACGTGAAGATGCAGCAGGACGCGCATGCGGACGCGGTCAAGCTATTCCAGGACTATGCGGCCGACGGCGACAACGCGGAACTGAAGGCATTTGCCCAGCAGACGCTTCCGACACTCAAGATGCACCAGGAGATGATCGAAAAGATCGCCTCAGGCAAAACCGACAATACGGCAACGACCAGCACCGTACCCGCGGCGACAGACACAGACCAGAATGCATCCGCCCCGGTGCCTGGAGCGAACAGCTTTACCGAAGCGCAGGCGAAGTCGCGGATCCAGGATGCCGGCTTCTCGAAGGTCAGCGCCCTGACGAAGGATGACCAGGGCATCTGGCGCGGCACCGCCGAGAAAGACGGAAAGCAGGTTGCCGTCGCGCTCGATTTCAAAGGCAACGTTGTTGCCGGCGCTCAATAACCATTCAGAAATGGAGTGAAACATGACGACTGTCACCGGACTTTTCGATGACTATCAGGACGCCGCCGACGCGGTAAGCGAACTGGAAGCGATCGGCGTGCCGCGAGACGACATCAGCATCGTGGCCAACAATTCCGACAATCGGTATCGGCAGGACGAGACTTCAGACGCCGGTGAAGATGCCGCCGCCGGCGCCGGCCTTGGGGCGCTCGTCGGCGGCGCGGGCGGGCTCCTTACCGGGCTCGGGATCATAGCCATCCCGGGAGTGGGACCCGTCGTGGCGGCAGGTTGGCTCGCGGCTACGGCTGTAGGCGCGGTCGGCGGCGCTGTGGTGGGCGGAGCCGCCGGCGGCATCGTCGGGGCGCTGACGGAGTCCGGTGTTTCGGAACGTGATGCACATGTCTATGCCGAGGGCGTGCGCCGCGGCGGCAGTCTCGTGACTGCCAGAGTGGATGATCGGCTAACCGGCGAAGCTGAACGGATCCTGCGTGGAGAGCGTGCCGTCAATCTTGACGAGCGGCGTAGCGCTTACGAGGCCGGGGATGGACAGGATTTGACGCTGCCGCGGAGCCTTATGATGACATTGAGGCTGAACGCGATCGTGTTCGGCGAACCACACCGCTCTAAGAAATGCGGCCCCGTCGAACTCTCGGCGGGGCACCGGAGCCATCGACAGAATCTCACAGGCCCCTTTGCTGTCGCGCACGGCGTCGTCGAGGTGTGGCCTCTGAGGTAGTATCCAGCGCGGCCTCGCCTGATATGATCCGGTCGATGATGTTTGGGCAGTTGAGCGGTTGCCCGCCCCAGGAACCGCTCAATCCCGCCTTGCCCCCGTTTGATCAGTGTAAGGAACCCGCATACTCCGCCATGACGTTGCTCAACACCGAGGGGGCCGGCGTCCTGTCCCACGCATGTTCGATTGCGGGCACCTGTCCATTGCAAGCGTCGCCGACGGCCTGGTAGGCATCAGTCGCGCGATACGGACAACCCCGCGAGAAGCGGAGCGTAGGCGGCAAGCCTGCGGGATACAAATTCCGTGAAGGGCCGCACGCGCTTCGTCTTGCGTGCCTCTCCCTGTGTGAGAAGCCAGAGCGTTCCGTAGATGTGCAGGTCGGTACCCGGCACCCTCGCCAGCAGGGGTCGGCATCTCCCACGAAACACGGCAGCGTCGTCATCCCGAGCCCCTGCCGCACCGCGACGATCTGCGCCTCGGCATCCGTGACCCTGAACGGAACCCCCGTGGCCCCTCCATGAGAGATCCACGCGGGCTAAATCAAATCCGAGGTCCGGAAGCGAAGACGGCTTACTGGTTCGTGGCGTTGCGATAGATGTCGAGCACGCGCGTCACGCTGCCGAGCAGAAGCCCATGCGCGGTCGGTCTGATGCGACCCGCGCCGACCTCGACGTCGAGCTGGCCAATATATTGGCTGATCAGCGGGCGCGGAATCTCCCTGTCGGCAAGCGCGGCCAGCACCGCTGCGGTTGCGCGCTGCGCTTCCGGCGCCAGCCAGTAGTAACGGATGCGGTCGCTGAAGGAGAAATGCCGCCGCAGACGCTGCTCGTCGGGCGTGCCACAATAGTATTTCTGCCAGTTGCCGGGCGAGGCGAGCATCACGCGCTCCATGGCCGCCGGCAGGGTTTCGCGCAACGGATCGGGCGCCAGTTCGTCGGCAATGTGGCTGAGGCCGTAGAGAGCCTCGCGCAGCGCGAATGTCAGCCATGGGCCGACTTTGAGGATGGCGAAGCCGTCACGCACAAGCATGCCCAGCGCTTCCGCCGGCTGGTAGTCGGTCGAGTGCGCTTCGAAGACGAATTGCGGCATGCGTTCCAGCACAGCGACCAGCTCGATCGCCTTCTCCGGCGCATAGCCAATGATGTCGGCATTGCCGAATTCGACGCCGGGCTGGACGACGACGCCGACGACTCGGTCAAAGGCGCCATCGAGGCCAAGGCGAGAGAAAGCCTTGCGGTGGACCTCGACCGTGCGGAGCGCGTCGGCAGGCTCGGTCACATGCATGTGCTCGAATGGTTCGAGCGCGCCGCCGGGCACCGGCACCTCGGTGCCGATGATGTAGACGGGTTTTTCACCGCCGGTGCGCGCGACCGCCGCCTCGGCGACCTTGGCAAGCTCGGCCGCGCGGGCGGCAATCGTCTCGTTGGGGAGCGGCACCGGATCGTCGGCGCAGGCCATGCTGGTGTCGAGATGCAGCTTGGTGAAGCCGGCGGCCGCATAGGCGTCGATCATCGCGGCCGCTTTCCGCATCGCCTCGGCGGCGGAGTCGTGTTTCCAGGGATTGGGTCCAAGATGGTCGCCGCCGAGGATTAGACGATCGAGGGGAAGACCGGCACGGCCGGCATACGTTTCGACGAGGCCGCGAAAGGCGGCCGGCGCCATGCCGGTGTAGCCGCCTTCGTGATTGACCTGGTTGCAGGTCGCCTCAATAAGGACATCCGCGCCATGCAGCGCGCCATGGCGGAGCGCCGCGTCGATCACCAGCGGATGCGCCGAGCAGATCGAGGTGATGCCTTCCTTGCCGCCCGCCGCGCGCCGCGCGCCGATGGCCGCGAATCTCTTGGTCGCGCAGCTCATGCGCGTGTACCAGCCCCGGCTATGAAAGCCTCGACATCGGCGAGCCGGTGAATGCCTTCCATGGGTCCCTTCCGCGTCACGGCCAGCGCGCCGCAGGCGTTGGCGATGCGCAACGCCTCGGCAGGCGCGGCGTCGCGCAACCAGAAGCATACGAAGGCGGCTCCGAAGCAGTCGCCGGCGCCAGTCGGGTCCACTTCCTCGACGGCGTATCCGGGCATTGCGACCGAGCACTGGCGATCGTGATAGACGGCGCCGTCAGCGCCTCTCTTCAGCACGATGCAGGCTATGCCCCGACCAAGCAGCTCGGCGATCGCGCCCTGCTCATCGCCTGCTGAAGAGAACAGGAGCAACTCACTGCCGCTTGGCAGAAAGACGTCGGTCTGCGCCAACACCCTGTCGAGCGCCTCGCGCATGCCTGAGTCCTGCATGATCTCGCGCCGGACGTTGGGGTCGAAGGACACGGTGCCGCCCCTGGCCTTCACGGCCGCTGTCGCGGCGAGCACAACGTCGGTCGCCTTGTCCGAGAACAGCGACGAGCCCATGACATGAAAGTGGTCGGCATCGGCAAGCAAGCGTCTTGCGGCATCATCGATGGCCAACAGGCCCGCCGCGCTGTTGCGGATGTTGAAGACGAAACGCCTGGAGGCATCGGGCAGATAAGTGACGAAGGCAGTGCCGGTGGCGTGGCCCTTGTGGGACGCGATCGCCGAAACATCGGCGCCAAGCGCTCGCAGCCGGTCAATGTTCAGCTGACCAAAATCGTCCTCGCCGACGGCGCCGATGAGGCCCGCCGGCTGCCCAAGCGCCGCTGCCTGGCCGACGAAGATCGCGGGGGCGCCGGACGGAAACGGCCCTACCAGCGGTCCAGGCTCGAGAAAGCTCTGGCCGATGCTTTCAGCCATGATCTCGACGAGGATTTCACCGGCGCAGACCAGCTTCTTCATCCATGACCCCCGGCATTCGCCGCCGCACGGCGTGCGCCGTCCGCAAATTCAATATGGCGTGAAATTTTTCACGTCAATTAATTAGTTTTACGCATGCAATAATTTCTTTCGACGCGTTGAAACTTGTAAATCTTCCTGTAAAATTTCAACTTGCGCTCGCGCGCCGGCGCACCGTAGTGGTGGCGCCGGAGCAACACAGGGACACGGCGATTGGAAGTTGCACGCCGCGAGGGCTTTAAATGTCGATGACGCACAAGACTATGGAGGATTTCGCCCGTTCCTGCGGCGTCTCCAGACCGACACTGTCGAAATTCTTCGACGATCCGACCAGCGTTAAGCCGGCAACGCGCAAGCGTATCGAGGATGCGCTGCGCTCGTCCGACTACCAGCCGAACCTCTTCGCGCGCAATCTCAACCGCAAACGCACGCGCAGCATCGGCATTGTCGTGCCGACGGTGACCGACCCGTTCTATTCAGAGATGGTCAGCCGCATCGAGCTCAGGCTGCGCGACGAAGGCTACTGGCCGGTGGTCATTTCCTCGCATGGCTCGACCGAACTCGAGATTGAAGCCACCCGAACCATCTTGTCGCTGAAGGTATCCGGCGCGCTGATCGCGCCGCTGGGCAAACGATCCGATCAGAGAACCCTGGAAAAGCTCACGCAGACCATCCCGATTGTTTATTTCGACACTTTCCTGGAAGGTGACACGCCATTTGTGGGCAACAACAACGCAAAAAGCGTCGCGACGATCGTGGATTACCTTTGCCGTTCCGGCGATGCCCCGGTCTACTTCGACATCCCGCACGTCAATCACAATTCGGCGGAACGATTGAGCAGCTATGACGCCTCGATGCAGCGACAGGGGTTCGAGCCGATCGTCTTCGGCAACACCGACGACTATACTTGGGAGTTCGAGCGCATCGGCTACGAGCAGACGGAGAAGCTGCTCGACAATGGCGGCCTGCCGGGCAAGACCATCCTGTGCGCCAACGACCGCCTGGCCTTCGGCGTGATGGCGGCGGCTTTCTCGAAAGGGCTGAAGGTGGGCCGTAAACCGGCTTGCGACCTTCGCATCGCAGCCCATGATGATCATCCACTCAGCCGCTATACCTGCCCCGCGCTCACCACCATGGCGCAGGATTTCGCCGCCATGGCCGGCCGCAGCGTCGAGACACTGCTGGCGCTGCTCGACGAGGATGCGGCCGCCGTGACGCCGAAGGTCAGCCTCGACGCAACGTTGGTGATGCGTCAATCGGCCTAGACGCCTTCAAACGCCGGATCGAAATTACGCCAGGACGCAACAGCAGCCTCGACCGCCTGACGCGACGCCGGACCATAGCGGCCCATTGAGACGAATCCATGGATCTGTCCTGGCCAATGTTTGACCACGATCGGGACGCCGTCCATCTCGAGCCGCCTTGCATAGGCCTCGCCCTCGTCGGCGAGGATGTCATGGCCGGCGATAGCGACGAAGGCCGGCGCCGCGCCGGCAAGGCTCTCGGCTTTGAGTGGCGAGACGCGCCAGTCTGACCTATCGGCGGCGCTGCGGACATAGTGGTCACGGAACCAGGCCATGGTCGCGGCCGTCAGGCCGAAACCTTCGCCGAAGCGGCGATAGCTGTCCGCAGTTTGGGCGGCGTCGGTGTTGGGGTAGAACAAGAGCTGCGCGGTCGGAGGGCATTTGTCATTGCGGGCAAGCAGCGCCAGCACCGCGGCGAGGTTGCCGCCGGCGCTGTCGCCGGCGACGGCGATGCGGCTGGCGTCGATGCCAAGCCCGCCGGGCATATCCTGCATGAAGGAGAGAACGGCACGGCAATCCTCGACCGCAGCCGGAAACCTGTGCTCCGGCGCCAGCCGGTAGTCCGGCGAAACGACAACACAGGCGGCGATGTTGGCGTACCAGCGGCAGATCTCGTCATGCGAATCGAAATTGCCGATCACCCAGCCGCCACCGTGCAGATAGAGCAGGGCCGGCGCGTCGGCCGCCGCAGCACCCTGCCCGCGATAAATCCGAACGTTGAGAGGGCCACCGGGCCCGGCAATGATTTGCTCGCACACCGAATCGACAGGCTCGCGCTCGCCTTGCAGGCTACGGAAACCGTTATTGTAGGCGCGTCGCGCCTGCTCGGGTGTGCCGGTCTCGAAGGGCGGCTCATGCGCCTGTCGGCCAAGGTCGAGGACCGTCCGCGCCTGCGGGTCGAGCGATACGGGCGATGTCGGCATGGGACCGCCTCAGGCCAGCAGGCTCGCCGCCTCGTCCTCGCCAAGCAGCGGCGGCTGGTCGACAGTGCCGGCGATGGTGACCGAGTTGCGGCTCTCGCCCGAGGCGAGGATGGCCTCCATGATCTCCAGCACATGCAGCGCCAGTTCGCCGGACGCGCGCGGCTTTCTCTTCTGCGACAACGAATGCGCCAGGTCGGCGACACCGAGCATGCGGTAATTGGCGCGATCTGGCGACGCATAAGGCCAGTTGCGCGCGCCATAGAGCTCGCTTTCACTGGCGAAATCCGTCCACTCGGCACCACGCGCGGAAAGCGAGACCGTGCCGCCGAAAGTGTCGGGGTCGGGCAGCCTGAGCGACCCTTCGGTGCCGTGCAACTCGATGGGGTGGTTGGAGTGCTTGAAGACATCCCAGGAGGCACCGAAAGTGACGGTGGCGCCGGAGCGGAATTCGAGCAGCGACAGGATGTTGGTCGGCGTGCCGACCCTGAAGCTGGTGTTCTTGTAAGGGCCGTCGGCGGTGATCAGCCGCTCCTCCTGGCCGCGCGTGGCCATCGCCATGACACGGGTCACGGGGCCGAGCAGGTTGACGAGCATCGTCAGATAATACGGCCCCATGTCGAAGACCGGGCCGCCGCCTGGCTGGTAGTAGAATTGCGGGTTGGGATGCCAGTGCTCCATGCCGCGCCCCATCATGAAGGCGGTACCGGTCACGGCGCGGCCGATCGCGCCCTCGTCCATCAGCCGGCGCGCGCGGCGTCCGGCGGCGCCGAGGAAGGTGTCGGGAGCCGAGCCCAGCAGCAACCCACGCCTCGCCGCCTCAGCCACCAGCTTGCGGCCGTCGCTGGCCGAGGTGGCGAGCGGCTTTTCGGTGAAGACATGCTTTCCCGCCGAGAGCGCCGAAAACGAGATGTCGAAATGCGCCGCGGGAATGGTGAGGTTGAGGACGAGATCGACCTCCGGGTCGGCGAGCAACGCATCGACGTCGAGCGCGCGGATGCCATATTCCTTCCCGCGCAAGACAGCCATCTCGGCGGAGATATCGGCGCAAGCGCGCAGTTCCACGCCGGCGAAAAGTGCCGCGTTGCGCAGATAGGTCATCGAGATGTTACCGCATCCGATGACGCCGATACCGAGCTTCGCTCCTGAATTTGCTTGCATTTCCCTTTCGACCTCCCAATCGGCGACGCCCGAGACAAGCCATCGCGACGGCGACGGACAATTTTCGTGACTCGCTATAGCGCATTTTAAATCTTGACGCGCGTAAAATTTTTATAGAGCATATGAAAACGCTAACTCAGCGTCGCAGGCCGCCGGCCTTGTAAATCAAGAGATTAGGGAATTATGAGCCTAGGGACCAAAGTGCGCCTTGCGCGCCTCTTTTCGCATCCATCGGGGAATCTATTCGGCGGCGCGGTCGACCACTTCGTCGGCTATGGCGACGTGCGCAAAGGCGGCCTTGCCGATCTGCCCGGCGCGCTGGCCCGCGTCATGGCTGGCAAGCCCGACTATGTCAGCATTCAGCCCGGCGCCGCGCGCCATCTGTGGCCGCAATATGCGGGCAAGGCTGCCCTGGTGATCCAGGCCGGCTGCTTTACGCCGGACGACCGCATCAGCGAATTGATCGCAACGCCCGAGGACGCGGTGCGCGCCGGCGCCGACGCGTTGGCCGTGGCCATTCCGGTGCGCGGCGCGACCGAAGGCAAATACATTCGCTGGCTGACCGATTCGGTGAACGCGGCCGCCCGCTACGGCATGCCGGTGGTGGCGCATATCTATCCGCGCGATTTCACCGACGGGGCAAAGATCGTCTTCACCCCCGACGAGATCGCCTATGCCGCGCGCATCGGCTACGAGTCCGGCGTCGACGTCATCAAGATCGGCTACACGGGCGATTTCGAGTCCTTCCGGGAGACCGTGCGGACCTGCCCGGTGCCGGTCGTGATCGCGGGTGGCCCGAAGACCGATACGCTGCTCGGCGCGCTACAGCAGACGGCGGACGCCATCCGCGCCGGCGCGCGCGGCGCGGTGGTTGGCCGCAATCTCTGGGGGCACGGCGATCCTCAGAAGGCAGCACTTGCCTTTCGGAGCGTCATCCATGACGGGCTTTCGGCGCAAGAAGCGCTTGCGAAGGCGGGCGCCTGAACGATGCGCGCCGTTCCCTCGATCCTCGGCTTCGGCGCCATTGCGATCGACGACATCGTCTATGTCGATCAGCCGTTGTCGGCGGGCAAGGGAAAGGTTCTGCAAAGCACGCGCGCTTTCGGCGGAAATGTCGCAACGGCCCTTGCCGCCGTCGCGCGGCTCGGCGGACGCGCCGGGTTCATCGGATGGCTGGGCAGCGCCGATGACGATGCCGCCTTGTGCGACCTCGTCGCCAGCGGCGTCGAAACCGCGTTCGCGCCACGCCATCCCGACGCGCGGCCGGTGCGCTCGCGCATCATCGTCGGCTCGGACGGGGACCGGTTCATCGCCTATGACGACGACGCGATGCTGGGCACCGCACCGGACTTTCCGGACGAGATCCTCAGCCGCGCGACCGTCCTGATCGTCGACAGCTACGCGATCCGCTCGCTGGATGTCGTGGCCCGGGCTCGCGAGCTCGGCCTCGCGATCCTCGGCGATGTCGAATGGAGCGCCGGCCCAGCCACGGACAGGCTGATGGCGCTCTGCGACCATCTCATTCTTCCGCTCGGCTTTGCGCGGACCGCCACGGGCCGTCGAGCGCCCGCCGAGATGCTTGATGCATTGTGGTCGCCATCGCGCTCCGCCGTCGTTCTGACCGACGGCGGCCGGGGCGTCTATTACCGCGGACGCGAGGATACGGCGCTGTGGCACCTGCCTCCGCACCGGGTTGCGATCGTCGATTCGACCGGTGCCGGCGACTGCTTTCACGGCGCCTATGCCCATGCATTGACGCGCGGATCCGACACCGCGGGCCGGGTGGCATTCGCTGCCGCGGCGGCGGCGCTTTCGATAACCGGGCGTGGCGGACGCGAGGCGCTTCCGACCGACAGCCAGGTCACGGAATTGCTAGCATCGGCCAGCGCGCCATCGGCGGTCGAACTGAAATATGCGCAACTCGATACCGGAACATAGGCGGAAAGCCACCCGGAAAATTTTCACAAGCAAAAAAGCCAAGGTGAAGACAAAAACGGCTTTGACTTGTGGAGGGAGGAATATGGCGGAAGTCATTCTTGAAAATATCTGCAAAACCTACGGGAACAATTTCCGCGCGATCGACCGATTGAACCTGTCGATCGAGGATGGCGAGTTCCTGATCCTGGTTGGGCCGTCCGGCTGCGGCAAATCCACCGCCTTGCGAATGATCGCGGGATTGGAGGACATCACAAGCGGCAGCCTTCGCATCGGCGGCATAGACGTCGTCGACATGCCGCCCAAGGACCGTGACATCGCGATGGTCTTCCAGAGCTACGCGCTCTACCCGCATATGACGGTGTTCGAAAACATCGCCTTCTCGATGCGGCTGGCGGGCAAGCCGAAGGCTGAGCGCAAGAAGCGCGTGGACGAGATCGCCAAGACCCTTCAGCTGACGTCGCTGCTGGACAGCAAGCCCGCCAACCTTTCCGGTGGACAGCGTCAGCGGGTCGCCATGGGCCGCGCCATGGTGCGCGAGCCGGCCGCTTTTCTCATGGACGAGCCGCTCTCCAATCTGGACGCGAAACTGCGCGTCCAGATGCGCGCCGAGATCACCAGCCTGCAAAAGCAGCTCGGCGTGACGACCATTTACGTTACCCACGACCAGACCGAAGCGATGACGATGGGCGACAGGGTCGCGGTGCTGAAAGGCGGCGTGCTGCAGCAGGTCGACACACCGAAGCGGCTCTATGAATCGCCGGTGAACGCCTTCGTGGCCGGCTTCATCGGCTCGCCTTCGATGAACCTTTTCGAGGGGACACTGACGGGCGACGAACTGACGGCCGGCACCTTTGCCATCCGGCTGCGGGATGCAGCCTTCGTGCGAAGACCGGGCTTGAGGTCGTTTGCGGGGCGCAAGATCGTGTTCGGGATCCGGCCGGAGCATCTCTATGACAGCAGCCTCGAATCCGGGCGCAAATATGAGACGATCCCCGCAAAGGTGACCTCGATCGAAGAGCTCGGGTCGGAACACATCGTCCATCTCAACATCGACGCGGTCCGGGTGGATTCAGGCGACCCGGACGCGGTGAGGGATTTCGGCCTGGCGTCGAATGCGGTGGCGAAATTCGAACCGGAAAGCGCAGTCCGCTCCGGCTCGGAAATCCGGTTGGCCCTGGATGATACCAAGCTCCATTTCTTCGATCCCGAGACGCATCTGGCGATCTGAAGATTTGCGGCAAGGCCAGCAGGCGGGAGCGAGGCGCCTGCGAATGAAGACTGCTGAATAAACCAGACGATCGCCCGCATTGTGCGGCCGATCTCAAAGAAGGAGGAGAAAATGACGTTTCGAATAAAGCCCATAATGCTGAAGATGGCCGCGGCCGCATGGCTGCTTGGCGCAACCAGCGCCATGGCGGACACGACCCTGGAATTCGCCCAATGGTGGGAGCCCGAATTGCCCGCAGGCTCGCTGCGGAAGATCATGGACGAATTCGAGGCCGCCAATCCCGGCATCAAGGTGACGCTGGTCAGCGGCCCCTATGCCGCCACGCGGGATCAGATCTCGGTCGGCGCGGCAACCGGAACGCTGAGCGACGTCGTCGGTCTCGATGGCGCCTGGGTGAACAATCTGAACGCGCAGAACGCGCTTGCCGACATGAACCCGATGATGGATGCGAGCAAGTTCGACAAGACGCAAGTCGCGGACATCATCAAGGTGGACGGCAAGGCCGTCATGTTCCCGGTGGCTTCCTTCGTCTATCCGGTCTTCGTCAATCTGGACCTCGCCGCCCAGGCGGGCGTCACCAAGCTGCCATCGACCCGCGCCGAGTTTCTCGAGGCCGCCAAGAAGATGACCCTTGCCGACAAGAACCAGTATGGCTGGGTGCTGCCGCTGTCGCTGCAGTCGCCGTCCGGCGTCCAGAACGACATGATGTCGTGGGTCTGGGCATCGGGCCAGTCGATGATGGCTGACGGCAAGCCCGCCCTCGAGGGCAAGCCGGTGGTGGACATGCTCACCTTCGTCAAATCGCTCAATGACGCAGGCACCATCTCGCCCGGCATCGCAACCAAGACGGAACAGGAAAAGGTCGAGGAATTCGTCAACGACCGGGTGGGGATGATGATCGACTCGCTCGCGCATGTGAACCTCATCCGCAAGCGCAATCCGAAGCTGAACTTCGACCTCATTCCGGTCCCGGTCGTGGAGAACTATAACGGCAAGCGCGGCCTTCCCTATGCCTCCTGGGGCATCGGCATCTCCGCCGGCTCGAAGCACCAGGAAGAGGCCTGGAAACTCGTCCAATATCTGATGAGTGAGAAGGTCAACGCCAAGCTGGTGTCGCTGGCCAACGCCTTCCCTGGCAACGTCAACGCCAAGCCCGATTTCGTGACCTCGGACAAGGCTTTCGGCAAGGCTTTCGAAATCTTCAAGACCGGTTACCTCGCCAACGAGTTCACGGGTCTGCCGGTGGCGGAAGACCTGATGACCCAGTTCGACGTCGAAGCCCAGAAGATGCTGGCCGGCGAGCAGTCTCCGGAACAAGCCGCGGCCAACGCTCAGAAAGGATGGACGGCTAAATTCTGATCGGGCTGTTTCACGATCTTCGACCGGGAGGCCTGACATCGGGCAGGCCTCCCGGCAACAATGGACCGGCGACGCGAGTGTTCGCGAAGCTCGCCTTCTCTCGAAGGCGTATCCCAAGGTTGACACATGACCCGGCAGAAGCGCTCCCGTCACAGACTGAAACGAACGGTCGCACCCTATCTCTATCTGTCGCCCTCGCTGGTGATCATCGGCCTGCTGATGCTGCTGCCGATGGTGACGGTGATTTCCTATTCGTTCCAGAACAGCGCGGTGCTGCGTCGCGACCCGTCCTTTGCCGGACTGAAACACTACCAGGCGATCTTTGCCGATCCCGTGTTCTGGGCCTCGCTGTGGCACACGCTCTACTTCACGTGCATGAGCGTCGTTTTCCACATGACCATCGGCATGATCTTCGCGCTCATGCTGAACAGCGACCGCATCAATCCGACGCTGCGCAACATCCTGCGCGTGCTCTACATACTGCCCTGGCTCTTCACCGCGGTGATTATCGCGGTGATCTGGCGCCTGCTGCTCGAGCCCAACGGTGTCGTCAACAGCATTCTCATGCAGCTAGGTCTCATCGGCTCCAAGATCGAGTGGTTTTCCTCGCCGGAGACCGCGCTGCATGCCGTCACCTTCGCCAATATCTGGGCGGGCTACCCGCTCTTCATGGTCAGTCTGCTCGCGGGCCTGCAGGGCATTCCCAAGGATTTCTACGAGGCCGCCGATATCGACGGAGCGAAGGCCTACCAGAAGCTGATTTTCATCACCATCCCGCAGCTGATGCCGATCATCATCAGCATCTCGCTGCTCGACTTCATCTGGACGATGCAGGTCTTCCCGTTGATCTGGATCACGACGGGCGGCGGTCCGATCTACTCGACCGAGGTGCTCAGCACCTACACCTACAAGCTGGCGTTTTCGAGCTACAACCTGTCCCAGGCGTCGGCGAGCGCCGTGGTCATCCTGCTGATCTCGCTTGGCCTGACTCTGTTCTACCTCCGTTATCAGAAGGCCCGGTAATCACCATGAGGAAAAGGCACACGACGAAGGACAGGCTGATCACCGTCGCGCTGCATCTCGCGCTCGCAGCGGGGCTTTTTTTCGCGGCCTTCCCGATCTACTGGATGCTCACCAGCTCGTTCAAGTCGAACACCGAGATCTTCGCCCTGCCGCCGACCATCCTGCCGAAAGCCTTCACGCTGGAAGCCTATGCAGCGATCCTTGGCGACCCGGTCAAGCTGCGCTTCTTCTTCAACAGCTACTTCGTGGCCTTCATGGTGACTGTGCTGACGGTGCTGATCGCCTTGCTGGCGGCATACGGGTTCAGCCGCTTCAATTTCCGTGGCAAGGGCAGCCTGAACACCCTCATCATCAGCACGCAGACCATCCCGCCGATCACGCTTCTGATCCCTTTCTTCGGTCTGGTCGTCTCTTATCGCATCTTCGACACCTATATCGCGCTGATCCTGACCTATCTGGTCTTCACCCTGCCCTACGCGATCCTTTTGATGACGGGCTATCTGAACACCTTGCCGCGCGATCTCGACGAAGCTGTCGCCGTCGACGGCGGCACCAGTTGGACAGCGCTCTGGCGGGTGATCGTGCCGATCTCGGTGCCCGGCATCGTGGCGACGTCGGTCTACACCTTTCTGTTGTGCTGGAACGAATTCCTCTTCGCGCTGACGCTGACGAAGTCGACGTCAATGCGCACCGTCCCGATCGGCATCCAGCTTTTGATGGGGCAGCACGCTTTCGAATGGAACCAGATGATGGCGATGAGCGTGCTCGGCTCGTTGCCGCTCTTGTTGATCTACCTCATTGCCCAGAGGTTCTTCCTCGCGGGCATGACCGCGGGCTCGGTCAAATAGGCACGTCCCGCGGAGAACCAAGGAATGAAAGGATGAACGTGAGAGACCTCAAAGTCGGCTGCCAGACCTTCACCTGGGAAATGCTGGGAGACCGGTTCACCGGCGGCCCCGATGATCTCATCAAGGCGATCGCCGATGGCGGCTATGCCGGCATCGAGATCACCGACACGATGATCGGCCGCTATGCCGGCAAGCCGGCCGAATTCGCCGCCGCGCTGAAGGCGTCCGGCCTGACGCTCGTCTCCTTCGCCTTTGGTTCGAAGAGCGGCTTCACGCTCAAAGAGAAGATCGGCGAGGACCTCGACACAGCCCAGCGCTGGATCGACTTCGCCGCCGCCTTTCCGGGCGCGCTGGTGTCGATGGGCTCGGCGACCGTCGTGTCGGATGGGCCGCGCGAGGACAAGTTCGCCATCGCGGCGGAAGTCTACAACCGTGCCGGCGAGCTCGGCCGCAAGGCCGGCGTCCAGGTCGCGGTGCATCCGAGCTCGCACCACAACACGCTGCTGTTCGACCGTGCCGATTACGACCGCATCTTTGGGTTGATCGACGCTTCGCTGGTCGGCTGGGTGCCGGACACGGGGCACATATTGCGCGGCCACAAGGACATGGCCGACACGCTCACGACCTATCGCGACCGCATCCGCTACGTGCATCTGAAGGATGTCGATGCGAACGGCGCCTGGGCGATGCTCGGCAAGGGCGTCTGCGACACGGCAAAGGTGATCGAGATCGCCAGCGGCGCCCCCAACTTCAACGGATGGCTGGTGCTTGAGGAGGAATCCGAGACTGCCGCCGCCGATCCGGCCGGCGCGGTCAAGACCAACCGCCAGACCATGCGCGGCTACGGGGCGTGAGACGATGATCCACAAGCAAGACCGTCGCCTTCGTGTCGGTGTGCTCGGCTGCGGGCCGATTGCGCAATTCGCGCATCTGGAATCCTGCGTGAAGGCAAGCAACGCCGACCTCTACGCGATCTGCGATGCGGCGCCCGATCTGCTGGCGCGCATGGGCGCCACCTACGAGCCGCGCAAGATGTATGGCGACTATGACGAAATGCTCGCCGATCCGGAGCTCGAGGCGGTGATTGTCGCCACGTCGGACGCCTATCACGTGCCGATGTCGATCAAGGCGCTGCAAGCGGGCAAGCATGTGCTCTGCGAAAAGCCGATCGGCGTCTCGGTCGAGGAAGGCGAGAAGCTTGCCGAAGCGGTCAAGCGCTCGGGCAAGGTGCTGCAGGTCGGGCACATGAAGCGCTTCGACCCGGCGCTGGAAGCAGCGCGCGATTTCGTGCGCGACGAGATGGGCGAGATCCTGGCGCTCAAGGCCTGGTATTGCGATTCCACCCATCGCTACACCAACACCGACGCAGTGCAGCCACTGCCCATCACAAGCAAGCTGGCGAAGAAGCCGGGCGGCAATCCAAAGGCGGACCTGCGGCAGTATTTCATGCTGGCGCATGGCTCGCATCTGGTCGACACGGCGCGCTTCCTGTGCGGCGAGATCACCGTCGTTCGTGCCCGCCTCAACGAGCGCTTCGGCGCCTATTGCTGGTTCGTCGAGACCGAATTCGCCAATGGCGCGCTCGGCCATCTCGACCTCACCGTCGCCGTGCGGATGGACTGGCACGAGGGCTTCCAGCTCTATGGCCAGAACGGCTCGGTGATCGCGAAGACCTTCAATCCCTGGTATTTCCGCGCCAGCGAGGTCGACATCTTCCACGAGAAGGACGCGACATCGCGAAAACCGCTCGGCGCCGACGGCCATTTCTTCCGTCGCCAGTTGGAAGGCCTCGCCGACACAGTGCTCAACGGCGCGCCGCAGCGCGGCGCCACGGTTGACGACGGGCTCGCCTCGATCCGCGCCATGGTGGCGATCGCCCGCTCGGTCGAGAGCGGCGAGCGCGTCGCGCTCGCCAGCGTGACGGGAGCGGTCTGATGCAGGTCGGCGTGTTCGCAAAGACTTTCCCGGGCAGCGAGCCGACCGGCGTGCTTGCCGCTGTCCGTGATGCGGGCTTCGCGGCCACCCAGTTCAACCTCGCCTGCGCCGGCCTGCCGTCGATGCCGGACGCGGTTCCGGACTCGGCGATCGTCGCCATCGGTGCCGCTGCCAAGGCGACCGGGATCGGTCTCGTCGCTCTCTCCGGCACATACAACATGGCGCATCCGGACAGCCGGATGCGCGAGGACGGACTGCGACGGCTGGCGGTCGTCATCGAAACCGCGGCCAGGCTTTCGATCCCGCTCGTCACGCTCTGCACCGGGACGCGCAACGCCGAGGATCAGTGGGCGCATCATCCCGACAATGCTGATCCCTCGGCCTGGGCCGACATGGCGCGCGAGATGGAAAAGGCGCTTCGGCTTGCCGAGCGCCACGGCATCGATCTCGGCATCGAGCCGGAGCAAGCCAACATCGTCACATCGGCCGAAGACGCGATGCAGCTGATCGGCGAGATGGGCTCGAAGCGGCTGCGCATCGTGCTCGATCCAGCCAATCTGTTCGAGCGGGCGAATGCCGAACAGGCACGCTCCATCGTTGCCGAAGCGGTCGAGCGCGCCGCTGGCCATGTCTCTCTGGCGCATGCCAAGGACCGCTTCGCCGACGGCCGCTTTGCCACGGCCGGACAGGGCGTCGTCGACTTCGCCGACTTCATCGCCCGGCTGAAGGCCACCGGCTTCGACGGGCCGCTGGTGACGCATGGGCTGTCGGCCGGGGAGGCGCCGGGCGTCGCGCGTTTCCTCAAGGAGCTGGTGTGATGGCGGGCCAGATTGCGCTTCTTCGCGACGGCGCGACGCTGCTCGGCACCGACACGGGCGAAGGCCCGGCGGTCGTCTTCCAGCACGGGCTGGGCGGCGGCGAGGCGCAGGTCGCCCAGACTTGCCCCACCGGCTTCCGCCGCCTCACGCTGGAATGCCGCGGCCATGGCGGCTCCGGCCTCGGCGAGCGGCAACCGTTCTCGTTCGAAATGTTCGCCGACGATGTGCTTGCCGCGGCCGACCGGGCCGGCCTCGACCGCTTCGTTGCCGGCGGCGTCTCGATGGGCGCGGGAATCGCGCTGCGCCTCGCCTGCCGCCATCCGGAGCGCGTCGCCGGCCTTATCCTGGTGCGGCCGGCATGGACGTTCTCGCCGGCGCCGCGGAACATGCAGCCGATCGCCGAGGTCGCCGAGCTCATCCTCGAACACGCGGCCGACGAGACGCGGAAGATCTTCGCGCAATCCGAGACCGCCGCGCGGCTCTACCGCGAGGCGCCCGACAATCTCGCTTCGCTGCTCGGCTATTTCGACCGGTCCGACGCCAAAGCCTTCGCGCGAGTGCTTGCCGACATCGCCGGCGACGGACCCGGCGTTTCGGAACGCGAGGCTGCCGCGCTCGACATTCCGGCGCTGGTCATCGGCAATGCGATGGATGCCGTGCACCCGTTGTCGACCGCCCATGCGCTGGCTGCCGCGATACCCAACACCACCCTCGCGGAAGTGACGCCCAAGGCGCGCGACAGCGCGAAGCATTTCGCCGAGCTGCATGAGCAGATCAGCTTCTTCCTTCATTCCCACTCGAAAGCCCGGAGCCTCGTTCCGTCATGATCGCCAAACCTCTCTCCGGTCCCGCGGCCATAGCCGCATTGCCGCGCAACCGCCTCATCGGCGAATTCTCGCTGTGGTCGGCCGACCTCGCCAACATGGAGCGCGACCTGAAGCGGATCGAAGCCCATGCCGACCTGCATCACATCGATGTGGCGGACGCCCGCTTCACGCCCGGCTTCCTGTTCTTCCCGGATCTGGTGGCGCGCATCGCCAGGCTGACGGCCAAACCGATCCACGTGCACCTGATGGTCGAGGCGGAAATCGTCGAGGCGCAGACGCGCCAGTTCATCGAGGCCGGCGCCGACCTCGTCACCATCCACGCCGAAAACGGCGAGGCCGGGTTGCGCGCGGTCAAGCTGGCGCACGAACTCGGCGCCGAGGCGGGCGTGGTGCTCAAGCTGGAAACGCCGGTCGACGCGATCGAGCCGTTCCTGCCTGGCGTCGCCTTCGTGACGCTGCTCGGCACCTCGATCGGCGTCAAGGGGCAAAGCCTGTCCGAAAAGACCTGCCCGCGACTGATCGAGGCGCGCGCGCTGATGCGACAGGCCGGCCGCGAGGCCGACATCATCCTTGCCGCCGATGGCGGCATACGCCATGAGACGGTGCCGCTGCTGCGCGCCGCAGGCGCAGACACTGTGGTGCTGGGCTCGCTCGCCTTCGGTGATCCGGATCTTGCGCAACGCATGGCCTGGCTGCACGGACTGAAGGCCGCCGCCTGATGAGCACGCTTGCCCTAGCCTTCGACCTCGGCGGCACCGAGCTGCGCGGCGCGCTGGTCGGGCGCGGCGGCGAGGTCGTGGCGCGCGTTTCGGAACCGACGATGACCGAAGCGGGATCGGAGGCGGTGATCGGCCGGATCATCGCGCTCGCCGACAAGCTGCTCGGCGACCACCCGCAGGCCAAAGTGATCGGCATCGGCGCCTGCGCGCCGGGTCCGCTCGATCCCAAGGCAGGCATCGTCATCGGACCGCCGACGCTCTCCGGCTGGCACAACGTGCCGATGATCGACATTTTGAGCCGGCAGTTCGGCCTGCCGGTGCGGTTGGAGAACGACGCCAATGCTGCAGCGCTGGGCGAATGGCGCTTCGGCGCCGGACGCGGCGCGGGCTCGCTGGTCTTCGTCACCGTGTCGACAGGCATCGGCGGCGGTGTGATCGCCGACGGCCACATCTATCACGGCAGGCGCGGCCTGGCGGCCGAGATCGGCCACATGACGATCACCGGAGAAGGCGATCGCTGCTTCTGCGGCAATGTCGGCTGCTTCGAGGCCGTCGCTTCGGGCACCGCTCTCGGGCGCCGGGCGACGCGGCTCACCGCGCCCGGCGACGGCTCGCAGCTGCGGCGGCTCTCCAATGACGGCGACGTCTCGGCCCGGCATGTCATCGAGGCCGCGCGGACGGGGGACGCGCCGGCGCACGACTTGGTCGAGTCGGAGGCGAAATGGCTCGGCATCGGCTTTACCAATCTTCTGCATCTCTATTCGCCCGAGGTGATCGTCATGGGCGGCGGACTCGCCAACGGCTTCGACCTGCTGGCCCCGGGGATCAGGGCGACGATCGAGGAGCGGGCCATGCAGGCCTATCGCGACGTGCCGATCGTGCCGGCCGAGCTCGGCGACCGCGCCGGGCTGGTGGGCGCGGCAAGCCTGATCCTGTGGGAAGGTGAGCCGGGGACGGCGGCGGCCATGGTGCAGAACGACTAAACCGGGAGCGCGCCGGAGAAGCCCGGCGCGCCCCGGGGCGGTAAGTCCGGCCGAAGCTGAAGTTGCGCAGGGCGTGCAAATCTATCAATCGGCGAAGATCATCGAAGAGCGCCTTCCCCATATCCTAGACCACAAAATGCACGGCATTCCATTTTAATTCTTGACGTGCGTAAAATTATTTCCAAACATGCGATAACGCTGATGTGATCTCATCAGCGCTCTGGGAGGAGCAACGCCTGATATGAAAGAAACCCGAAACGGGCGCCTTGTGCGCGCACCAGCTTGTCTTTCCAACGCAAGCCCCGGGCTCGCGTGTGTTTCGTCAGCCATGCTGTTCGCAGAACAACGAGCCGACAATCAAAAATCCGGAGGAGGAAGATATATGCGCATGTTCAATTGCCTGGCGCTCGGCGCTGGCCTGCTTGCCACGACGTTTGCCGTGCCGGCACACGCCGAAGACGCCAAGGTCGCGGCGATCGTCAAAGGCCTCGACAATCCGTTCTTCCAGACCATGCAGAAGGGCATCGAGGAACAGGCCAAGGCCGACGGCGTTGGTGTCACCGTGCAGGCCGCCGCCAATATGGGCGATGCGACGGGGCAGGCCGACAAGCTGACGGCCATGGCCCTGCAGGATTACGATTGCTACCTGGTCAATCCCATCAGCGTCTCCAACCTGGTGCAGGCGCTGGTGCCGGTCGCCCAGAAGAAGAAGCCGATCGTCAACATCGACTCGACCATCGACGCCGAGCAGGCCAAGGCCGCGGGCTTCGCCGTCTCGACCTATATCGGCACCGACAACGTCGCCGCCGGCGCGCTGGCCGGCGAGGAGATGCTGAAGCTGGTGCCGAAAGGCTCCAAGGTGGCGCTGGTTGCCGGCATCGTCGGCGACGTCGGCTCGAACGCCCGCATCAAGGGCTTCAAGCAGGCGGTCGAGGGCAAGCTGGACGTGGTGGTCATGGTGAGCGCCGACTGGGATCGCGAGAAGGCGCTGACTGCAGCCACCGACATCCTGGCCGCGCATCCGGATCTCGCCGGCTTCTTTGCCGCCAACGACATCATGGCGCTCGGCGTCGAGCGAGCCGTGCAGACGTCCGGCAAGGACGTCAAGGTGATCGGCCTCGACGGCATTGTCGACGCGCTCAAATCGGTCGCCGCCGGCGAACTCACGGCCACCGTCGCGCAATACCCCTATGTGGTTGGCGCGATGGGCGTCGAGGCGTGCAAGCTTGCCGCAATGAGTAAGGAACTTCCCGCCAACGTGCCTGCGCCGGTGCTCCTCATCAACAAGGACAATGCGGAAGCCTCGCTGAAGAACTTCCCGCGTCCAGGCGGCGACTATCCGGATCCCTTGCGCGAGATGCTGAAGTGAGCCTTCCAGCCGACAACGCGCCCGCCTCGCGACAGGCGGGCGTCCACGAGGAGAGCCGCCCCTCCCTGGCGGCTCTCCTCATCGATCCTTCCTTCTGGGCCGACTGGGCATCCGTCGTCGGCCTGGTCGGTCTCGTCATCCTGTTCGGGGTCACCTCGCCAGTCTTCCTCAGCGTCGCCAACATGCAGGCGATCCTGCTTGCCGCCGCGATCCTGGTGGTGCTGTCGATCGGTCAGACCTTCGTTGTCGCCACGTCCGGCATTGACCTCTCGCTCGCAGCCTCCGTCATGCTCGGCGCGGTCATCCTCGGCCTGGTCAATGCGGCGGGTCTCGGCATCTTGGCCGCCTGCGTGCTCGCGGTGCTCGCCACCAGCGCCATAGGCTTCATGAACGGCGTGCTGATCACCGCCGGGCGTATTCCCGATTTCGTCGTGACGCTCGGCACGCTCTCCGGCATCACTGGTCTTGGCCTCATCCTGTCAGGCGGCGAGCCGACCATGGTGGGCTCGACGTTCCTGCTCAAGCTCGCGTCAGGCTATCTCGGGCCGTTCGGCTATCCGGTCTGGGTGGCGATCGCGGCCGTCCTTGTCGCGCATGTTGCGCTCTACCACACGCGGTTCGGCGTGCATCTGCTTGCCACCGGCGGCCAGGCCGAGAGCGCCAGCGCGCTCGGCATTCGCACGAACCGGGTCAAGATCGCGGCCTATACGATCTCCGGCTTCTGCGCCGGCATCGCGTCGATCCTTCTGGTGGCGCGCATCGGCTCGGCCGAGCCCCAGATCAACACGAGCCTGCTCCTGAACTCCGTGGCGGCCGTGGTGCTGGGCGGCGTCAGCCTGTTCGGCGGTCGCGCCAGCATCCTGGGACCCGCCATCGGCGCGCTGATGCTGACGGCCCTCGTCAACGGGCTGACGCTGCTCAGCGTCTCGGCCTTCTATCAACCACTTGCCGTGGGCGTGATCGTGGTCCTGGCGGCGCTGATCATGCGATATCAGAAATGAGCACCGTCAATCACATCGCGCCTTCCGAGGCGATCCTCGCCTGCCAGGGACTGAGCAAGCATTTCGGCGGCATCCGCGCCTTCACCGATGTCGGGTTTCAAGCCCGGCGAGGTGAGGTCACCGCGGTGATCGGCGACAACGGCGCCGGCAAGTCGACGCTGATCCGTTGCCTGGTCGGCGTGCATGTGCCCGATGGCGGCACGATCTATTTCGACGGCCGCCAGCAGCCGTTCTCCAATCCGGACGAGGCGCGCAAATCGGGCATCGAGACCGTGCACCAGAACCTGGCGCTGATCGACGAATTGACGGTGGCGCAGAATCTTTTCCTCAACCGCGAGATCGTGCGCCGCATCGGCCCGTTCGCCCTGCTCGACCGCAAGGCGATGAAGGACCAGGCGCGCGCCATGCTGTCGCGGCTGTCGATCAACGTGCCGTCCGTGACCCAGCGCGTCCGGCGTCTCTCGGGCGGTCAGAGGCAGGCGATCTCGATCTGCCGCGCGGCGGGGTCCGGCGCCAAGCTGGTGGTTATGGACGAGCCGACGGCGGCGCTTGGCGTGCAGGAAACGGCAAATGTCGAGGCCCTTATCCGCAAGCTGCGCGAGCAGGGCGTGAGCGTCATCCTGATCAGCCACAATTTCGATCAGGTGCGACGGCTCTCCGATCAGATCTGGGTGATGCGCGCCGGCAAGATGGTGGCGACAGTGCGCTCGTCCGAAACCACCGGCAATGAGCTCGTGGCGCTGGTGACCGGCGCGGCGTGACAGCCGCGCCGCGCATGGAATTTGAAACAAACTAGTGAAGGAGTTTGCCGTGTCGCTGATCCGTGTCGGGCTTGTGGGTCTTGGAGAGGTGGCGCAATCGATCCATCTGCCGGTGCTGGCCGACCAGCGCGACCGCTGGGTCATCGCCGGCGCCCATGACGTATCGCCGAGCCTGGTAAAGCTCATCACCTCGCAATACCCAACCGCAAAAGCCTATGAAAGCGCCGAGGCGCTGATCAATTCGCCAGACATCGACGCGGTCTTCGTGCTCTCGTCGGACGACACGCACAGCCGCTTCGTCCGCGCCGCGATCGCAGCCAACAAGCATGTCCTGCTCGAAAAGCCCGCCTGTCTGACGGTGCGCGAGATCGACGAGCTGATGGCGCTGAGCAAGGACTACGAAAAGAGGATCTTCGTCGGCTACATGCGCCGCTACGCACCGGCCTATCTGGCGGCGCGAGACGAGTTGCCGGCGCACGGAGACATCACCCATGTGCGCATTTTCGACCTGATCTCGGAAGGCCGGCATTTCCTGAAGAAGAGCCAGAATATCCTCTATCCGCGGGACATCGACCCGGCGATCCTTTCGCGCGGTGCCGAGGAGCGCGACGCGCTGATCCGCGAGGTTGTCGGAAAAGACGCCTCGGCCGAGCTCGTGCGCGCCTATCGCGGCCTGACCGCGCTCTCCTCGCACCACATCTCGGCGATGCGCGGCTTGATTGGCGAGCCGCGGCGGGTGGTGGCGGCGCACCGCACCAATGGCGGCGCCAACACCAGCGTCACCTTCGACTACGGCCACTTCGCCTGCCTCTATGACGCGGTGGTCGACGATCTCGGCCTGTTCGACGCCATGATCGAGGTTCGCTCCAACACCAAACGGGTGCGGATCATCTACGACACGCCCTATATCCGCAGCCTGCCGACGCGCCTGGAGGTGACCGAGTCCGGGCCGCTCGGCCCAGTGACGAAGGCCTTCGGACCGCTCTATGGCGATGCCTTCTCCAACGAGCTGGAGACATTCCACCGCCACATCATGGAGGGCACCAAGCCGGTCACCGACCTGGCGGACTCACGACGCGACCTTGCGCTGATGGCCGAGATCATCGCGCGAATGAGAGAGAGCGGCGGAAGATAAGGTCGCCGGCCGCGACATGCAGGCGGGCAGACCCGCCCGGGGTCCGACCGGCAAGCCTGCGATATGGCTTTTGAAGGACACGGAGGCGCACGCCATCGTCAATCAATCCACCGTTCGTTCTTGTCAGTGCGACGGAGATGGCGAGGGCACTATGTGGCTGCCCCCGCCAGAAAGATCAGCGATCGGCGCTCCAAGTCACCCCGCGTTCCTGAATTGAAAGCCGCTGAGCACTTGCTCGTCGGGATCGATCGCACCCAGATTCTTGACAATCCGGAATCGACCGCTCTGTGCCTGCGCGATGTACATGTTCATGCGAACATGGTGTTGGCCTGGAACCATCTCGGCCGGACCGCCTGGGCCTTCGGCGATCCGCACGTGATCGAGCGCCTGTATAACCGCATCTCGCTCGACACTGCCTGCTTCCTTGACCGCGGCTTCCCACATCTTGATTGCCCGGTAGTGGCCGGTGCACCCGCTGCCCGCGGTCAAGGTGGCGCCGCCCGGGAACCGCTCGCTATAGCGGCGCAAGAGCGCGCGGCCGAACGGTTCGCCGAGTTCCTGGTAGTAGTCGAGGCAGCTATAGAGGCCCTCGATCTGCTCGGACGGCACCAGATTGAAGAAGTTCTCGTCGAAGTAAGTGCAGACGATTCTGCCGCCGCGTTTGCCGAAACCGGCCTTGTGCAGTTCTTCGAGGAATGGCGTCAGGCCCGGCGGGACAATGGTGTTGAAAACCACGTCGGTGCCGCTGGCCATGATCTGCTGCACCGTCCGCCGGAAATCGACGGTGTCGAGCGGGAAATACTCCTCGCCGACGATCTCGCCGCCATTCGCGTGCACCGCCCGACTGGCGGCCTTGTTGAGCAGATGCGGCCAGATGTAGTCGGCCGACGGCAGATAGAACCGCTTCGCCCCGGTGCTCTTCATCAGCCACGGGATCAGCGGGTCGACCTGCTGCGCGGGCACGGGGCCTGTGCAGAAGATCAGGGGATCGTTTTCCTGTCCCTCATACTGCTCGGTATAGATGTAGAGCGTCCTGCCCCGCGTGACCGCCTCGCTCTTGATCGCCAGGCGGGTCGAACTGTAGATACCGCCGACGACCACATCGACCTTGTCGGCATCGACCAGTTTCGCGGCCTTTGCCTTGGCGACACTGTCGGTGGTCTCGCCATCCTCGATGACGAGTTCCACCGGCCGGCCGAGGAGACCGCCTTTGGCATTGATATCGTCGACGAGCATCATGGTGAGGTTCGCGTTTGCGATGCCCATGAAAGACAATGGGCCTGTCAGTTCGGCGATAAGGCCGATCTTGATGGGTTTCGGATCCATCTGAAATCTCCGATTACCGGTTTCATGTTCTGGATTTTGCCGGACGCGCCGCCGCCGACGGCAGGCGACGCGCGGCGTGGACCTCAGGCCTCGTAGTGGCCGAGCAGCAGTGCCGCCTGCGGCTTGCCGACATGGCCGGCTTCCTGAAGGATCGCCGGCACCTCCGGATCCGACACGAAATTCTTCCAGCCCTCGGCGTCCCAATCGAAGATCGCCCAGACGCGGTCCGGTTCGCTCGGGTCGCGGAACACGGTTGCGCCGTTCGAGCCGTGCAGCCGGCGCTTGTCGGCGCCCTTGGTTGAAAAGATGCGGATGAAGTGGTCGACGTCCGCCACCTTGGTCGTTGCGAGAAGCATCCGATTACCCTCCTGTCGGTCGCGGCCACCATTGGTCCGTCGACAGGACTACGATGCGCGCCTCGCAGCGGGCGCACATGGGGTGAATTCCCTATGCCGGCATTTCGCCCGGCCGGACGAGGCCATGCTCGACCGCGTAGAGCGCGGCCGCGCCACGGGTGCCCACGCCGATCTTGGCGTAGACCGCCTGGATGTGATGGTCCGCGGTCTTGGGCGAGATGTCCAGCTTCCGAGCCACTTCCTTCGCGGTAAGCCCAGCGGCGATCAGGCGCAGCACCTCGATTTCGCGCGGCGTCATGCCGGCCAGCGCCCGCGGCAAGGCCCGGCGCGACTGCTGCCCGGCGAATGACAACACGGCTTCGGCAGCGTCGGGGCAGATACAGCCGTCACGAACAGCCGCGCGCAGCTGTGCCGCCGCCGCCTCGCTGGACAGCGCCTTGCGGTGCGGACGTTCCTCGCGTGACGTCTGGAAGGCTTCGGCAGCGGCCAATATCCTCGCCGCCGGGGAGAGGTCGGAGCCGCCGACCTTGCGGTGATATCCCGAACCATCCAGGCGTTCGTGATGACGCAGCACGAGCGCGCCCATCGCATCGCCGTCATGGCCGAAGGAAGCCAGCGCCCGCTCGCCGTAATAGGCATGCAGTTGCGCGGCGTCGCGCTCGCGCACCGATAGCGGGCCGTTGCGCATCCAAGTCGCCACAGGCACTACGAGCTCTCCGATGTCATGGATGCAGCCCGACCAGCGCAGCGCGCGGACATCGGCGGCGGGCAGACCGATCCTTGCTCCAGCACCCGCGGCCATCTCCGACACCATCCGCGAATGGCCCTGCGTGAATGGCATGCGCATGTCGATCATGTCGGCGATGGCGAGGAACGCCTCGTCGCAAGCCCCTTCGTCCAGCGTCACCGGCGGATCCGGCTCCAGCGCCAGGATGGTCTCGCGGTCGACCGTGGCGCCGATACCCTTCATCAGCATCGCCGCATTGGCGGAAACGAGCCGCGCCAGATCGGCCTCGTATGGGCCGTCGGCACGACTGGCAATGGTCTCGGCCATCCCGTCGATGCCGACGGCATCGCTGAGCGCAATCGCATCCTGCGCCAGCGTGATCAGGCGCACGGCGGGCAGGACCTCCTCGCCACTCAGTCCACGCGGCAGGCCCTTGCCGTCCCAGCGCTCGTAGATCTGTCCGAGATTGCGCCGGATTTCGTCGGAGAGACCGAGGCGTTCGCCGATCCGCTGCGCCACCTCGCAATGGGCTGTCAGAACCGGGCGCGCCACGGCGAGCGCCTGCGACATCGCGGCCTCGATCGCCTTGGCCTGCGCGTCAGGTGCGAGATCATAATAGAACCGCTTGAAGGCCTGCACGAAGACCCTGCCCAGTTCCGCACGGTTACCCATGTCGAGACCGACAAGGTCCTGGCGAAGCGCGATTTCGTCGCCGAAGAGACCCGAGAGAAGGTCGGTGTCCGCGTTGCAGCCGACATAACGCAGCATGGACTGGTGATAGGCATTGCGCCGAACCTGTTCCGAAACACCAGCAAGTTCGGCGATCCGCATTGCCAGCACGCAGGATTTCAGCGCGAAGTCGCGGGAATGGCCTGTCGCGAGATCCGAGGCATAGGCGAGGACCATCATGAAGTCTGCTCGGCGTATCGAGACTTCTGTCATCGCACACCCTCAGCCAGGTTATGCCAACTCGGCGCACCAACTCGTCACATGTCGACAGCGTCTCAGCCTGAGATGTCCGACGTGGACAAACCAGCCTTGACGAAGCCCTCTTATACCAGCAAGTCCTAATGTAGGTAAGCGTTTGATTTCCTCGCGGATATCAGCCGCTTCCGGCTATCGCGATGGAACTATGTCGCGATCGAGGCGCATCGAACTGGTCGGGGATATAGATTTGTACTTAAGCGAGCCGGGTCCAAGGAGCGTCCCGCGGTATTGCAACCGGCAATATCAGCCGTCCAATTTCGCCCGACATCTCGGCTACGCCTGAAACCGGCGCGATCATCGTATCGCCTGCCGGCTGGCCCCGATGGCGTATCGGCCATGCCTCACTCGTCGGGAAACGTCGCGCTGCCTGTGGCCTCGGCTATTCGGCCGCGACCCGCTGACCACCAGCGCGGCGCAACAGCGCGTATCCCGCTTCCTCGACCGCCTGCGCGGCGCGTTTGCGGATCGCTTCGGACACGAGAACGCCATCGGCGAAATCCTTGTCCGTCGCGTAAACCCCCGTCGGCAAGGCAAGCGCCTCGAAGAATCCGAACAGCGGCCGAAGCTGGTGCTCGACGATCAGCGCGTGCCGTTCACCGCCGCCGGTGGCAAGCAGCAGCACCGGCTTGCCCCTGAGCGCGGCTGGGTCGAGCAGGTCGAAGAAGTGCTTGAACAGGCCCGTATAGCTGCCCTTGTAGGTCGGTGATCCGACCACCAGCACATCAGCGTTGACGACCTTGTCGAGAACGTCGCGACCCTGCTGATCGAGATCGCGCGCCCATTTGGCGCTGCCGAGCGAGGCGCCGACATCCTCGATGTCATAGGTGCTCGCGGACAGATTGTTGCGGACGGCGATATCCCTGACGACATGCTCGACGAAGCCGCGCGTCTTCGAGGGCCGGGTGAAATTTCCGGAGAAACCGACAACGGTTGGATTGGGCATGCTGCGGCACTTTCTCGGTATGTCGACGACCAGAGTCCAATGTCTACAATTTTTATGGACTCCGACCCGTCTTAGAAGGAACCGTCGACCCTTGGAGGGCTCGCCACCGAACAATTTTTCCATGGATCGAACAGATTATGGATACCGACAGCGAGAGGCCCATAAACACTTTGCCGATCAGCGGGGGAAAACGCGCCAGGACATCGGGCGCCATCCTCTTCAGCCCTGCGGATGAACCTGCGGCAGGGCGGCGGCGAGCGATCGCTCGAACGCATCGACCACCATGTCGATCTGGGCCTCGGTGATGATCAGCGGCGGACAGAAGGCGATGGCATCGCCCATGTTGCGCGAGATGACGCCATTCTGCTGCAGGAAGCCGTTGACCAGCGCGCCGAGCGCCGCGGGCTTGCCCCACGGCGCCTTCGCCGCCTTGTCGGCGACGAGCTCGACGGCGGCGATGAGGCCGACGCCGCGCACCTCGCCCACCAGCGGATGCGAGGCGAGCTTGCGCAGCCTTGCCTGGAGATGCGCGCCGACCTTGCGCGCATTGCCGACAAGGTCGCGCTCCTCGATCAGCTTGATGTTCTCCAGCGCGACCGCCGCGGCGACCGGATGACCGCCGCCGGTGAAGCCGTGACCGAAAGTTCCGATGCGGTTGCTCTCGTCGGCGATCGGCTCGAACACATGATCGTTGATGAGCAGCGCCGAGATCGGCAGATAGGAAGACGAGATCTGCTTGGACAGCACCATGATGTCTGGCTTGATGCCGAAGGTCTGCGAGCCGAACATCTCGCCGGTGCGGCCGAAACCGCAGATCACCTCGTCGGCCACCAGCAGGATGTCATACTTAGACAGCACCGCCTGGATCTTCTCCCAATAGCCGGCGGGCGGAACGACGACGCCGCCGGCGCCCATGATCGGCTCGCCGATGAAGGCGGCAATCGTTTCAGGCCCCTCGGCAAGGATGAGCTTTTCCAGCTCGTCGGCGAGCCGGGCGGAAAACTGTTCCTCGCTTTCGCCGGGCTGGGCGTCGCGCCAGTGATGCGGCGTCGACGTGTGCAGGATGTTGGCGATCGGAAGATCGAAGGAGAGATGGTTGTTCGGCAGACCGGTCAGGCTCGCCGAGGCGATGGTGACGCCATGATAGCCGCGCTTGCGGCTGATGATCTTCTTGCGCGCCGGCTGTCCGAGTGCGTTCGAGCGATACCAGATCATCTTGATCGCGGTATCGTTGGCCTCGGAGCCGGAATTGGTGAAATAGGCCTTGCTCATCGGCACCGGCGCCATCTGCACCAGCTTCTCGGCCAGGTCGATCAGCGGCGCATGCGCCTTCGAGCCGAAGTCGTGGTAAAAGGGCAGCTTCGACATCTGTCTTGTCGCGGCTTCGACCAGCCGCTTTTCCGAGAAGCCGACGGCGACGCTCCACAAGCCCGCCATGGCCTCGATGTAGCGATTGCCGGCAATGTCCTCGACATAGACGCCGTCGCCCTTTTCGATGACCAGCGGGCCGGTTTCCTGGTGCTTGCGCGCGTTGGTGTAGCCATGCATGTGGTAGCGGATATCGCGGGCTTCAGGGGAATTCGGTCGGGGGTCCATCATCATGGGGTCCTGTCTGGGGGTCCAAAGCGGAAATAGAACGAGATTCCTCGTTGAGAAATCCGAAAGTTCCGCGTTGCATTGTCACGGCTGATGGCTCATCGCGAAGGCTGATCGCAAGAGCCGCGAAGCCAGGATCGATAGCGCCAACAATCCGCGACCGTCGCGGAACTATTGGCGCAGTTGGGTTGGAGCATGGAACAAGTCGATTGCATCGTCGCCGGCGCAGGCGTGATTGGTCTGGCGGTCGCGCGCGCATTGGCCGCCAAAGGTCTCGACACGCTGATCCTCGAAGCCGCGGATGCCATCGGCACCGAGACGAGCTCGCGCAATTCGGAAGTCATCCACGCCGGGATCTATTATCCGCGAGGGTCGCTGAAGGCCCGGCTCTGCGTCGCTGGCCGCGGCATGCTGTACCGATACTGTGCGGAACGCGCGATCCCGCATCGCCACGCAGGCAAGCTGATCGTCGCGACCGACGAGGCCCAGGATCCCGCGCTTGCCACGATCCAGGCTGGCGCCGCTGCCTGCGGCGTCAACGATTTGCGCTTCGTCTCCGCCGCCGAAGCGCAAGCCCTGGAGCCGGCGCTTCACTGCACCATGGCGCTGCTTTCACCGTCGACTGGCATCATCGACAGCCACGCGCTCATGCTCGGCCTGCTCGGCGACGCCGAGGATTACGGCGCAACGCTGTCGCTCAACACCCGCATCGTCTCGGGCCGCGTCGAGCCGGGCAGGATCGTGGTGCGGACGATGGACGCGGCTAGCGGCGAGCAGTTCGAGATCGCCGCACCGCGCCTTATCAACGCGGCCGGCCTGGGCGCCGCCGCCCTGGCAGGCTCGCTCGAAGGGTTTGGCCGGCAATTCCTGCCGACGCTTCGCTACGCCAAGGGCAATTATTTCTCGGTTGCCGGGCGCGCGCCCTTTTCACATCTTATCTATCCTGTGCCTGAGCCCGGCGGGCTCGGCGTCCATCTCACGCTCGATCTTGCGGGCGCCGCCCGCTTCGGACCGGACGTCGAGTGGACGGACACGATCGACTATCGCGTCGATCCGGCGCGCGGCGAGCGCTTCTATGCCGCGATCCGCAAATATTGGCCCGACCTGCCCGATGGCAGCCTGCAGGCGGCCTATAGCGGCATCCGGCCGAAGCTCTCCGGCCCAGGCGACGCCAACAGCGATTTCGTCATCCAGGATGCCGCAACGCATGGCGTCGACGGCCTCGTCAATTTGTTCGGCATCGAAAGCCCCGGCCTGACTGCCAGCCTGGCGATCGCCGAGCACGTGATGGGCATCGTCGCGCCCACGACCGGCTGACGGCGCCGCGGCGTCAAGATGCGGCGCCCTCGCACTCAATGCCGGCGCCCACGTCCAACGAGGCGGTATCTGAAGCGATCGCGCACGAACTCGTTGAAGAATTGGCCTTTTGAGAAAGCTGCCTTGAAGGCCATGTAGATCTCGGGTTCCACATCCTCATAGTCGTAGCGGTCGCCGCTCGGAACGAACCACACCGAAAGGACTCGCCGCGACGGATCATAGTGAATGTTCTGGATTGCGGTGGAAGGCATGGCCGGCATCCTGCTTCCATCCTAACCCTTCACGCATCTCCAGGTTCCGCGAGCCGGGAGCGGCCTTGCACAAGCGCTCCGACCGCCTATCTGACCCGCATGTCATCAGCCAAACGCCCGACCAAAGAGAGCGCCCGCCAGGGCGATCTCTTTGGTGCGCCCGCGGTGCCCGCAAGCCTGCCCGAAGGCTTCTCCTACCAGCCTGAACTGATCACCCGTGACGAAGAGCACGAACTGGTCCGCCATATCCGTGGCCTGCCTTTCAAACCGTTCGATTTTCACGGCCATCTAGCCAACAGGCAGGTCGTCGGCTTCGGCCTGCGCTATGACTATGAGCGCCGCCAGGTGCTCGAAGCGCCGCCCATTCCGGATTTCCTGCTGCCGCTGCGCGCCAAGGTCGCCGAATTCGCGGGCGTCGCGGCGAGCGAATTCGCGCAGGTGCTGATCAACGAATATCGCCCGGGCGCCGGTATAGGCTGGCATCGGGACAAGCCGCATTTCGAGCTGGTCGCCGGCGTTTCCCTGCTGGCGCCCTGCAGCTTCCGGCTGCGCCGCAAGAGCGGCGCGGCATGGGACCGTGAGACGATCGACGTCGAGCCCAGGTCGGTCTATCTCATGGCCGGCCCGTCGCGAAACGAGTGGGAACACTCCATCCCGCCTGTCGCGCAACACCGCTACTCCGTCACCTTCCGGACGATGCGCGTCTCTTAAGTGGCCGCTGTCACGACTTTACGGGAACTATCACCCGGCCCCGGGGTTGTGTCGTCAGATTTCGAGATCGAAAGGAAAGACGATGCGCACCTTGACGATGGTCCTGACGCTGTCGGCAATGGCATTGGCGCAGCCCGCTTCTGCTCAACGCGCCGATCCGCAGCCGCCTCAAGCCCCGCCTCCTGCCCAGGAGCCCATCCCGGGCCAGCCGCAGTCCGGCCAGCCTGGCCAGGACGATGCCGCCCAGAACGTCACCAACATCGTCGTGGTGGCGATGGAGGACCTGCCTTCGGAAGTGAAGGCGCAGGCGGAGGCCGTGGTCACCAGGACGACGGCCAAGGAGCTGGCCAAGCTGCAGAACTCGGTCGATGCCTCGCCCGAGGCGACGTCGGTCCTGCATGCGAACGGGCTGAATTCCTCGCAGGTCGTCGCAGCCAACATCGACGGTGACGGCACGCTGACGCTGATCATCCAGACGACGGCCTGACCGGCCAGCAGCCAAGCGACCGCGTCCCGCCTTCGATCCTCACTCTTGCGGAGGTCGCCATGACCGAAGCCGCAGTCCGCAACTTCACCCTGAATTTCGGGCCGCAGCACCCGTCCGCGCATGGCGTGCTGCGGCTGGTGCTGGAATTGGACGGCGAGATCGTCGACCGCGCCGACCCGCATATCGGCCTGCTCCATCGCGGCACCGAGAAGCTGATCGAATACAAGAACTACCTGCAGGCGCTGCCCTATTTCGACCGGCTCGACTATGTCGCGCCGATGAACCAGGAGCATGCCTTCTGCCTTGCCGCCGAAAAGCTTCTGGAACTATCGGTTCCGCGGCGTGGGCAACTGATCCGCGTATTGTTCTGCGAGATCGGGCGGCTGCTGTCGCATCTTCTCAACGTCACCACGCAGGCCATGGATATCGGCGCCCTGACCCCGCCGCTCTGGGGCTTCGCCGAGCGCGAGAAGCTGATGGTTTTCTATGAACGCGCATCCGGCGCCCGCATGCACGCCAATTATTTCCGCGTCGGCGGCGTGCACCAGGATCTGCCGGAAGAACTGCTCGACGACATCTGGAATTTCTGCGATCCGTTCCTGAAGGTCTGCGACAATCTCGAAGGGCTGCTCACCGACAACCGCATCTTCAAGCAGCGCAATGTCGATGTTGGCGCGATCTCGCTCGATGACGCATGGGCCCTTGGTTTCTCCGGGCCCATGGTGCGTGGCTCGGGCGCCGCCTGGGACCTGCGCAAGGCACAGCCCTATGAATGCTATCCCGAGATGGAGTTCGATATCCCGGTCGGCAAGAACGGCGACTGCTACGACCGCTATCTGGTACGCATGGAAGAGATGCGCCAGTCGGTGCGCATCATGCGGCAGTGCCTGGAGAAGCTGCGCTCAGCCGATGGCCACGGCCCGGTCGCGGTGGCCAATCAGAAGATCACGCCGCCGCCGCGCGCCACCATGAAGCGCTCCATGGAAGCGACCATCCATCATTTCAAGCTTTATACCGAAGGCCACCGCGTGCCGCGTGGCGAGGTCTACGCCGCGGTTGAGGCGCCGAAGGGCGAGTTCGGCGTCTATCTCGTCTCCGACGGCGGCAACATTCCCTACCGCTGCAAGATACGGGCGCCATCCTTCGCCCATCTGCAGGCGATGGATTTCCTGTCGCGCGGGCACATGGTGGCGGATGTCGCGGCGATCATCGGTTCGCTCGACATCGTCTTCGGCGAGATCGACCGCTAACGCAAGGAAGGCGGAGAACTCGCCAGGTCTCCGTTACTCCTATCAAGATCTCGAACCAACGCCCCGGTGCGTAGGTGCACGCCTAGTGCATGAACACAGCTCTCAGCCACGCAAAGATGCCTGCACCCGGAGAGACCGCCGCGCGCACGCGCGACGCCGCCCAGCGCGCCGGCATGTTGGCGCCGACATGGCAATGGCAGACAACCTCATGCAGTTGCCAGTCGCTCATCTCGAAGAAGCGCTTGGCTTCGCCATACGTGTCATCCTGCAGGCCCTGCGCACGGAAGATCGGGTCTTCGAATGCGACGGTGATCGCCGATCCGTCGGTGCGCATTCTTTCACGCACGTCGGGTGGAGCGTATTCGGTGCCCGCCAACGCCGTCAGGCGGCGGCTGGGGCTTTGTTCGAGAAGTTGCGCCCAGCGCTCAAGGCGCTGGCCCCGGTTGGCGATGAGAGCCGGTGCTTCGGCGTGAACGTCGGCAACGGCGTTGATTTGGTCAAGGGTTTGGTGCTTCACGGCCGTCTCCTGTATCGACAGATGATCACCCGCCCACACTGGGAACTAAGGCGCCGCCCAACGCCGGCAAGGGCCGAAACGGACCCGCGAAATCATTTGATCGTCACCTGTCGCCATTTGCCGGCGCGATCGTGTGGGAACCATCCGCCGGCGCGGCCGTTCTGCCAGCTTGCGCCGCCGATCGCTCCTGACGAAACCGTCTGAATACGGCGATCGCCTCTTCATTTTCAGGTCGGGCAGGACATCCCGCTTGTCGGGATCGCGCAGAGCCTGCCAAGGCGCCGAGCGGAAGGAAAAAGCGATGGCCATTCTCCCCAATCCGGACCCGTCTCCAACGCCGGCGCCCACGCCTCCGCCCATCCCGGAACCCAAGCCGATGCGCGAGCCGGATCCGGATCGGCTTCCCGATGAGGCGCCGATCCCCAATCCCGATGAGAATGACGCGCCGCCCAAGCATTCCACGCCCAGCCGGCGCGAGTATTGACACCGTTGCGGGACGCGCGCCGAACGCACCTCCCGAGGATCGTCATTCGCCGCGCATCGTCGCCTGGAAGGTCGGCAGGTGCTTCTTCTGCGCTTCGATCATACGCTCGCGGTAGACGCCGTAGATGACGTCCGTGTCGTGCAGCGTCACGCCCGCGATGGTCGGCGAGGCGAAGACCGGCAGCTCGATGCCGCGCTTCGACAATTGCTCGGCCGTGCGCGCCAAGAGCTCATGCGCCATGATCATCGCCAGCACCGTCGACGATCCCGCCACCGGTCGGGTCCAACCTTCGATCGGCACCACCGCGTCCTCGATCGGCGAGCAGGTGTCGATGACGAGGTCGGCGGCATCCGCCAGCCTTTTGCCGGAGGAATGCGTGGCCGGCTTGTCGAGATTGTTCTTGCTGGTGACGGCAACGACGAAGATGCCGCGCTTCTTGGCATAAAGCGCGGTGTCGATGCCTGACGAATTGCGGCCGCTATGACCGAAGATGATGATGGAATCGCCCTTGTTCAGCGGCTGATGGTCCAAGAACTTCTCGGCATATTTTTCGGTCCGCTCCAGCCACAACAGCTCGCGCACGCCGCCGGCGCCGAGCACGTTGTGCCACATCACCCGAGGGTCGGTCAGCGGATTGAAGCCGACGAAGCTGCCGTAGCGCGGGAACATCTCCTGCGCCGGCAGCACCGAATGGCCCGAGCCGTAGAGATGCACCAGCCCGCCATTTTCCAGCGTGTCGGCGAAACGGCTCGCAGCCTGGCCGAAGGCTTCGGCATTCGCCTTTGAAGCCTGTTCGAGAAGAGCGGTGAGGCGTGGGATATAGAGGTCGGACACTTTGGTACTCCTGTTGATCGTGTCAGCTTCTGGTGTTCGGGAGGCGGCCGGCGCGCAGCGTCGAGCGGATCTCGTAGCGGTCGCCGCGCATGACCGAGACGGTGAATTCGAACGGACCGCGTTCGTCGATGGTGATGCGTTCGACCACGAAGGCTGGACTGCCCACGGGCAAATCGAGCAGCTCGGCATCGGCCGCGCTGACGGCGCCGACGCGGTAGTTCTCGCGCGCCTCGACCGGCACGATGCCGTATTGCCGCTCCAGCGCCTCGTAGAGTGAGCCCTTGAGCAGGCCGGCATCGAGGAAGCCCGGCACGCGCACGGCCGCCAGTTGCGCTGTCTGGATGCCGATCGGCTCGTTGTTGCCGAGCCGCAGCCGCCTGATCCGCACGATGGGATCGCCCTCCTCGATCTCCAGCGCGCCGGCCGCCGCCGCATTGGCCGTCGTCAGGCTGCAGTCGAGCAGGCGCGAGCCGGCGACCACGCCGATATTGCCCATCTCCTGCGTGAAGGAGGTGAGCTCGCGCGTGCCTGCGACCAGCGTGGCCGAGCGCACGAAAGTGCCCCGTCCGTGCTCGCGCCTGAGCAGCCCGCCTTCCTCCAGATTGCGCAGCGCGTGGCGCAGGGTGATGCGGCTGACTCCGAACAGCGCGCAGAGCCGGTCCTCGGCCGGGATCTGGTCGCCGGTCGCCCACTCGCCGCTCTTGACGATGGCGCGGATCGCCTCCTCGACCTGGTACCAGAGCGGCTCCGGCCGCCTGCGGTCCGGCTGCTGAAAGCTCGCTTCGCTCATCGGATCTGCCTCCACCCGTTTCCCGCCTGCCCGGCAAGCGCAGCACCCACCACGCCGGCGCGCGAGCCGAATTTTCCAGGCTTGAGTTCGATGCCGCGCAGATGCGGCGGCAATTGTCGCCGAAGCGCCGCAAGCAATGGCGGCGCAATCACATCCAGCGCATCCGCCAGGCCGCCGGACACCAGGATCACGCCCGGATCGAGCAGCCCCACAGCGCCGGCAAGCGTGACGCCCAGCCGTCGCGCGGTCTCCTCCACGGCGGCAAGCGCGGCGGATTGGCCGGTCCGTGCGGTCTCGATCAGTTGGGCGCCATTCGCGAGCCCAACCTGGCTGGCAAGCGCATCGAGCGCGCGTCCTGAGGCGACGCGCTCCAGCCAACCGCTGCGTTCATCGCCCTGATCCCCGGCATCGGCGCACGCCCAGCCGAAGGAGCAGGCGCCGCCACGCGCGCCGGCGACGATGCGGCCGTTGGCCAGCACCGCCGAACCGATGCCGGTGCCGATGGCCAGCAGGATCGCGTCGGAAACACCCTTGGCCGCACCCTCGGCCGCTTCCGCCAGAAGCGCGACCTGCGCGTCATTGCCGATCGCGACCCGCAAGTCAGGGAACAAGGCCTGAATGTCGACACCATCGAGCCAGGGCAGGTTCGGGATCCAACGGCAGACCGACCCTTCGGTCAGGCCAGGCACCGCAAGCCCGAGCGCTTCGACATCGCCCGCGACGGCAAGTGCGCGAACACGCGCAGCGAACACGTCGAGAGTGCCCGGCGCCGGCTCGCGGACTTGCGGCGCAAGAGCGCCGATATCACCGGTGTGGAGCGCGGCACGCAGATTGGTGCCGCCGAGATCGATGGCGAGGACCCGTGTCATGTCTCGCGGCTCCGATCGGCGGGCGGCGCGAACAAGCCGCTGCCGGCATTCCAGGAATGCGAGGCCGCCGCGAAGGCCTGCGCATGGCGCGTGCCGCGCAGGCAGCCGCGCAGCCTGTAGAGCGCGCTGTAGTAGTCGACATAGGGAAAGCTGCTTAAGCCGCGCGCCAGCTCATACTCCATCACCGCCTCATGCCAGGCGTCGAAGCCGGCGCTGACATCGACGAGATGCTCAGGCCGGAAGCCTTCGTCGTCCTCCCAGTTCTCGCCGAAGAGCAGGAGCTGCGGCGTATGCGCGGGTTGGGCGCGCTTCAGCGTCGGCAGCGCCGAGAAGAAAATGCCGGTCTGGGTGAGATGCGCCGCGGCACGATGGTCCTTATGCCAGCTGCCGTGCCAGTGGGTGATGACGACCTCCGGCTTCAGCTCGCGGATGACGTCGCAGACCTGCAGGGCGGTCGCGTTGTCGTTGGGCAGGAAGGCGTCGCGCAGCTTCATGTTGCGCATGGCGACGCCGAGCCGCGCGGCGGCCTTCGCCGCCTCGTCCTCCTTCTGTCCCGAATAATGCTCCGGGATCAGGCAGGGATGACCCTGCTCGCCCATCGACAGATGCAGGAAGGTGACCTGGGCGCCGCCCTTGGCGGCCGCGGCAGCCAGAGGCCCGGCAATGACCTCGGCGTCGAAGGCATGCGCCCCGACGACCAGGATCGAGCGCGCGGCATAGACCTTGTCCTCGATCATTTCATGCCTCCCCCGGCGCCGACGCCCTCGCGAATCTGGCGCGCCAGCAAACAATACATGATCAGGATCGGCGCCATGGAGATCGCCAGCGAAGCGAACACCAGACCCCAATCGGTGCGGAACTGCCCGACGAACACGCTGATGGCCAGCGGCACCGTCTTGTAGCGGTCGTCGAAGATGAAGATCAGCGGGAAGAAGAAATCGTTCCACACCGCGATCGCCGTGAAGATGGCGACGATCGAAACGGCTGGCTTCACCATCGGCAGCACGATCTGGAACAGGATACGCGTCTCGCCGGCCCCGTCCATGCGCGCCGCCTCGTCGAGCTCGGAGGGCAGCACGCGCATGAAATTGGCGAAGATGAAGACGGCGAACGGGATGCGGATCGCCGAATAGACGAGGATCAGCCCGGTGAGCGAATCGAGCAGGCCGAGGTTGCGCATCAGCCTGAACAGCTCCACCGAAGCGAGCCGGATCGGCAGCATGATGCCGGACAGGAAGAGGCCGAGCATGATGCCGTTCCAGCCGAGCTTGTAGCGGCTGAGCGGATAGGCGGCCATCGCCGAGACGATGATGGTGAGGATCACCGCGCCGCCAGTGACGATCAGGCTGTTGATGAAATTGTGGCCGAGATCGGCGCGCGTCCAGGCGCGGACGAAGTTGTCGAGGGCCCAGCTCTGAGGCAGGCCGAGCCGGTTGTCGTAGATCTCGGCAGTTGTCTTGAAGCAGGAGACGACGAGGATGTAGAGCGGCAAGAGCACGGCGGCCGTCCACACCAGCAGGATGATCCAGCCGGGCAGCCGCGCCAGCTTCTGTGGGATAGCCAATGCTTGAACGGACGTGGCGCTCATAGCTCGACCGTCCGCTTGTCGAAGAAGCGCAGCATCAACAGCGTGCCGATGCTGAGGATCAGGAACAGCATGGTGCCGAGCGCCAGGGCCAGCCCGATGTCGGTGATGCCGACCGCGCCCTCGGCGCCGAAGGCGAGGCGGTAGAAATAGGTCACCAGCGTGTCGGTCGCGTAGCTCGGATTGCCCTGCACGCCCTGCATCACTAGACGATGTCGAACTGGTTGAAGGTGTTGATGAAGGAGAGCGTCGTCAGCGTGCCGAGCGCCGGCATCAGCAAGGGCAGCGCTATCGCATAGAGCATGCGCGCATTGCCGGCGCCGTCGAGCTTCGCCGCTTCGAACACCTGCGGCGAAATCTGCCTGAGGCCCGCCGTGTAGATCAGCACCGGCAGGCCCATCCAGTTCCACGCGTCGACGGCGATCAGCATGCCGAGCGCGGTATGGCTGTTACCGAGCACGGTCAGGCTGCCCTGGTGCAGGCCGAGACCGTTCAGCGCCCATTCGACGATGCCGCCGGGCGCGAGCAGCAGCCGCCACAGCGCGCCGACGATGACGGGGCTGAGCACGGCGGGGAAGAAGAACACCGACTGGAAGAAGGCGGCGCCCCTGCCGCGCAGGAAAAGCAGCCAGGCGAACAACAGGCCGAGCCCGTTCTGCAGCAGCATGATGCCGAAGAACCACGCGACATTGTGCCAGAGCGCGCCGTATAGCCGCTCGCCGCTCGGGAACACGAACAGACGCGAGAAGTTCGCGAGGCCCGCGAACTCCTGCATGCGCAGCCCCTTCCAGGTGAAGAAGCTGCCCCACAGCGACATGAGCAGCGGATAGAGCACGAACAGCCCGTAGATGGCCAAGGCCGGCAGGATGAACAGCACCGCCATGCGCTGTTGCGTGCGCTGGAGGCTGGTCGTGCGGCGGAACTTGGTCATGCGCTGCTCGGTGGGAGTGGACTGCCGGCCATGTCGCGGCCGGCAGCCTGCCTTACTGCTTGGGTTTGAACCAGGTGGCGACCGCGGCCTGCATGTCGGCCGCCAGCTTCTCCGGCGCGACATTGCCTTCCACCATGTCGATGATCTCGGATTGCAGCACCGACGACGCCGTCGGCGTCTGCCAGCGGAAGCCGACCAGCGTCAGGTAAGGCGTCGAGTTCTTCGCCATCTCCATCATCTTGGACAAAACCGGATCCTTGACGGTGACGTCGGTGCGGGCCGGCGGCCAGCCGAGCTCGTCGGCAAAGGCCTGTGCGAATTCGGCCGAGGCCATGTAGTTCAGCACCTTGGTCGCCGCTTCCTTGTTCTGGCCTTCCGACACAAGGCCGTAGGAGCCGTCCGAGAAGGCCGAGGTGTAGAGCTTGGTCGATGCGTCGTCGGCCGGGAACGGGAAGATCGAGAATTTCAGCTTCGGGTTCTGCGACTTGAAGCTGCCGTTCTCGAACGAGCCGCCGAAGAACATCGCCGCCTTGCCGCCGATGAACTGCTGCGTCGCGGTGGTGTAGTCGATGCCGGCGAAGCCATCGGAATAGTACGGCTTCAGCTCGGCGAAGCGCTTCAGCGCCGCGACATAGCGCGGATCCTCGAATGTGGACTTGCCGCTCATCATCTCGTCGTAGAAGCCGGGACCGTAGAGCGTCGGCCCGATGACGCCGACGCCGATCTCCAGCTCCCAGGCCGAGCCGTTGGCGCCGCCATTGGCGATCGGCGTGATGCCCGCCGCCTTGAGCTTCTCGCAGGCGGCGACGAAGTCCTTGTAGGTCTTCGGGATCTCGAGGCCTTGCGCGGCGAAGATGTCCTCATTGTAGAAGACACCCATCATCGGCACCGAATAGGGCACGCCGTAGAGCTTGCCGTCGGCGCGGCCGCGCGCCCCGCCAAGGGCGGCGTCGGGCATGTTCTTCAGCTCCGCTACGCTGTCGTCGAGCGCGTCGAGATAACCACCTTCGATGAAGGGCTGCAATTCGCCATAGGCCTTGAGCTGCGCGATGTCGGGTCCGTGCCCGCCACGCAGCGCCGTGCTTAGGCGGTTCTGATAATCGGCATCGGGCGTGAACTGGATGTTGACCTTGATGTCCGGGTTCTTCTTCTCGAAGGCCTCAAAGATGCGGTGCATGGCGGCCTCGTCCTCGGTGCGCCAGCTCCACAGCGTCACCGTCGAGTCGGCGTGGGCCGGCAGCGTCGTAAGGATACCCGCGCCGGCAGCAGCGAGGCCGCCGATCAGGCCGAGCGCGGCGCGCCGGTGTATGGAAAGCATGCTCATTGCCAGTTCTCCCATTTGTTTCTGTTTTGAGGGTCGCATCGCAGCAGCCCGGAGGCGTTCGTCTGCCTTTTCGCGAAGTCATTATAACGACATGATGCCACGAGCAAGGGGGCGCAGACATGTTGAGGGCTTCGCTCGATCGGGGATGGGATAGGAAGAGACATTTCATCTACTTGATTTTATTTTACTATTTTGTGAAAATCGACGCCGCCGAGTTTTTTGGTCCACAGATCTGATCCGAACGTTCGCACGCGAGGGCTTGCGCGTTTGCTCAAACTTGTCATAACGTCACTGCTCTTGTTGCAGCTTGTGTGGAGGATGCCGATGTCGCTTGCCTGGATCTCGAAGCTGACGCTTGCCGCGGGGCTCATCGCGCTGCCCGCGACCGGCTGGGCGCAATCGGTCAACATCTCCTATCTGACGCATTGGTCGCCGGAGACGGTGGCGCTGCTCGAGGCGGCGGCCAAGGATTTTTCCAAGCAGCATCCCGATGTCGCCGTCACCGTGCGCGCGGTTCCTTTCGGTGATCTCTTGACCACGCTGCGCTCGCAGGGCGGCTCCTCCGATGGCCCGACGATCGGCGGCATCTACGATCTGTGGCTGCCGGAACTGGCCAGGGACAAGCTCGTCGCCCCTGCCCCTGACGCTGTGGCCAGTGAGGTGAAGAGCGCCTGGCCGGCCGGCGTCGTCAGCGCCGCTTCCGTCGGCGGCACGCTTTACGGCATCCCTAACGAGATCGACGTCTACGCGCTGAACTACAACAAGGAACTGTTCAAGGCGGCCGGCATTGCCGCCCCGCCCAAGACCTGGGCCGAATTCAAGGATGCCGCCGCCAAGCTGACCGACAAGGACAAGGGCCAGCAGGGCTTCGGCATGATCAACTCATGGGCGGCGGGCGTGGTCCATCCTTTCGCCTCGCTGCTCGTCTCCAATGGTGGCAACCTAGTCAAGGACGGCAAGCCGGCGCTGGACAGTCCCCAGGCCGGCGAGACCTTCGCGCTCTATGAAGACTTGATAAAGTCCGGCGCGAGCAATCCGGCGATGGCGACGGCGGACGCCAACACCACCGGTCCGTTCCTCGACAATTTCGTCTCAGGCAAGACCGGCATGATCATCATGGCCAATTGGTGGGAAAGCGCGCTGAAGACCGGCATGGGCGACAAGTTCTCAAACATCGCCACCGCTCCGATCCCCGTAGGTCCGAGCGGCGACAAGCCGCATTCGATCTCCTATTCCTGGATGACGGTCGTCAACGCCAAGGCCAGCGAGGCCGAACAGAAGGCGGCCTGGCAATTCCTCGCCTGGCTGAACAGCCCGAAGTCGGGCAAGAACGGCGCTTCGGCCATGTCGGACATTTTGATGTCGATGGGCATCCTGCCGTCGCGCACCTCCGACATCGAAGCGCATAAGGATAAGCTCGGCTCGGAATTCCTCTCCGGCTACGTCTCCGTGCTCGCCGATGCGCAGCCTTTCCCTGTCGTGCTCGGCGGTCAGGAGTTCTCGGAATCCCTGCAGCAGACGCTCGAGGCGTTGCAGTATGGCCAAGTCTCGGCCAAGGATGCGCAGGCGAACGCGCAGGCCGACGCCACGTCGATCCTGGAGCGCGCCGCCAAGTAAGTTCGGGTCCCTGACCGGAAGCAGGTGAATGGCCAAAGCTTTTCGTGCCTCGGCGGGCATCATGCTGGCGCCCGCCGTGACATTGATCGGCGTGTTCGTGCTGTTGCCGATGCTGCTGACCATCTGGCTGTCCTTCCAGGACTGGTCGACGCAGACGCCCTTTTCCGAGGCGAGCTTCATTGGCCTCGGCAATTTCCACGAGATCTTCGGCCCCACCTCGGTCGGCCGTGATTTCAAGACGGCGCTCCTCAACACGACGATCTACACCGCACTGTCGGTCGTCCTCATCCTGCCGCTGTCTGTGGTCTTCGGACTGCTGGTCTATCAGCGCGAGGTCGCCGGCGGCACGGCGCTGCGCACCGTGCTGTTTTCCACCTACATGGTGCCGATGATCGCGGTGGCGCTGGTCTGGTCAAAGCTCTATGCGCCGAGCGAGGGCCCGCTCAACCAGTTGCTCGGCCTGATCGGCATCGGTCCGCAACCCTGGCTTTCCTCGCCGCGCTCGGCGCTGGTCTCGATCGTGCTGCTCAATGTCTGGCAGCAGGTCGGCTATTTCGCCGTATTGGCCATCGCTGGGCTGACGCAGATCCCCGGCAGCCTCTACGAGGCGGCGACGCTCGACGGCGCCAACGGCAGGGAGCAGTTCCGCTTCATCACCTTGCCCCTGCTTCGCCGCACGCTTCTGTTCAGCGCCGTCATCGCCATCATCAACGCCGTGCAGGTGTTCGAGCCGGTGGCGCTGATCACGCAAGGCGGGCCGGTCGGCTCCACCAACGTGCTCACCTACCATATCCGGCGCGTCGGCATCGAGCGCGCGCAGGGCGGGCTGGGCTCGGCCATGGCGGTGATGCTGATGCTGTCGCTGATCGTCTGCGTCTCGGCGCTGTTCTCACTTGTCAATCGCAAGGACAGCGAATGAGCGCGGCAACCCGATCTCTCGCCCGCAAGCGTCCTTCGGGCCGCAAGGCGCTGCTTGCGACCGCAATGCTGCTGGTCGCCGTCGCTTCCGCCTTTCCGCTCGCCTGGATGGTGCTGTCCAGCCTGAAGACGCCGGGCGAGACCATGCAAGTGCCGCCGGTGTGGATCCCGCGCACGCCGACCCTCGAGCCCTACGAAAAGGTCGCCGGCGTCATCAATGTCGGGCGCTCGATGTGGAATTCGCTTGTCATCGCCTCGGTCACCACCGCCGGCATTCTGGTCACCAGCATGATGGCCGGCTACGCCTTCGCCAAATATTCCTTCCCCGGCCGCTCGCTGCTCTTCTCTGTGCTGATCGCCACCATGTTCCTGCCGCCGATCGTGACGCTGATCCCGCTCTACCGCATGGTCGGCTCGCTGGGCTTGAGCGCCAGCCTCGCCGGCATCATCGTGCCCAACCTCGCCAACGCCTTCGGCATCTTCCTGATGCGCCAGTTCATCGCCGGCGTGCCCGACGACCTCATCGACGCCGCGCGCATGGACGGCGCCTCCGAGCTGCTCATCCTTTACAAGATCGTGGCGCCGAGTGTCGCGCCGGCAATCGCGGCGCTCGCGCTGTTCGCCTTCGTCTATCACTGGAACAGCTATCTGTGGCCGCTCACCGTGCTGCAGGGCAATGCCGACGCCTACCCGATCGTCATCAGCCTGAGCCGGCTGCTCAGCTACAACCGCGGCGCGGTCAACACCGGCCTGGTGATGGCCGGCGCGACGCTCGCCGTGCTGCCGCCGCTGGTGCTCTTCGTGTTCCTGCAGCGCTTCTTCGTCGATTCGATCGTTGGTTCGGCGATCAAAGGTTAGTTTGCGAGAGTCGCTCAGCCAGCCTCATCGACATTCGGCAATTCAAGCGCGGAACGCAGCAAGCCACGGTCCCGCCGGTAGAGGGTAGAATATGTGACCGGCTCCAACAAATCGGCGTAAGGTTGGAAATCCGCGATGCGCTTGTTGAAGGGTATCGCCCCGCAGCCGGGAACCAGACAATCCCGATTTCCCTTCGGACAGCGGTTGAAGGAGCAAAGCCGGCCAAGGTAGTGGTCGCTGCCGGGCTCGAACAGGAAAACGTCGAGCTGATGGTCGGCGACACTGATGCCAAGCCCGGCTTCGAACGCCCGCCGCAGCGCCGCGGCGCCCTTACGGCGCAACTCGCCAAGCCGGTGTTGCGAGTCGACCCAGACAGCCAGGTCGAGGTCGCTGCATTCATGCCAAACTTCGATACCCGCGCGGCGGAAGTCGCTGAACCTCGGAATCTCCTTCCAAAGCGGTTTCGCCACCGAGCCGATGACGGCGATCGCCTCGATTTCGGGGAACGCCATCCAGGACTGCGTGACGACATCGGCGGCCTGGCGGAATTCGCGCTGGCGCCGCAGGAGGTAACGGTTCTGCTCTTCGATCTGCGCGCGCTTCATGATTCACCGAGGCAGCTTCATCAGACTGCGTTTGCGGCCATCGGAGGCTGAGTTTGGCAAGCCATCAAGAGCGCGACTGCCCCTCACTTAAATCTCGCCTGCGTCCAAGCACCTCCAGCCGCGTTCGACTCCACCGCCGCTGCGACGAACTTCACGCCGCGCGCGCCGTCGACCACGTCGGGCACCTGCGCTGCCCGCGCGGCATCGACCGCGCCACCCGCGCGATGCGCGCGAATAATGTCGGCGGCGTCGCGGTAGAAATTGGCGAAGGCCTCGATATAGCCTTCCGGATGCGCTGCCGGCATGCGTGAGACGCGCCGGGCTTCCGCCGTCGCGCCATGGCCGCCGCGCACCAGCGTTCGCGTTTCCTCGCCATAGGGCGAGAAGCGCAGTTCCTCGGGTCGCGAGCCCGACCATTGGAGCCCGGCCTTCTCGCCATAGATGCGCACAGAGAGGTCGTTGTAATGGCCGGGCGAGGTCTGGCTGGCGAGGATCGTGCCGCGCGCCCCGCCCGACCAGCGCATCAGCACATGCGCGTTGTCGTCGAGCCGCCGTCCGGGCACGGCGGTGAAGAGGTCGGCTGAAACCGCCTCCGCCTCGAAACCGGAGACGAAGCTTGCCAGGTTGAAGGCATGCACGCCGATATCGGCGAGCACGGCAGACTGGCCCGCGCGCGCCGGATCGGTGCGCCATTCGGCCTGCTTCTGGCCCTCGGCATCGATCGGCTTGGTCAGCCAGTCCTGGATATAGGCGCCATGCACCGACACGATGCGGCCGAGCTCGCCCGCCGCCACCATTTCGCGCGCCTGGCGCACCATGGCGTAGCCGGTGTTGTTGAGCGTGACGACAAAGCGGCGCTGCTTCGCTTTCGTCAGCGCCACCAGGGCTTCGGCCTCGCCAAGCGTCGTCGAAAGCGGCTTGTCGCAGATGACGTCGATGCCGGCCTCGAGGAAGGCCGTCGCGATCGGTGCATGCAGATGGTTGGGCGTGACGATGACCACCGCCTCGATGCCGTCCGGCCGTGCCGCTTCGGCCTTGGCCATGGCATGGTAGTCGGCATAGCTGCGCTCCGGCGCGATGCCGATCTCGGCGGCGGAGGCCGCGGCATTGTCCGGGTCGGAAGACAACGCGCCGGCGACCAGCGCGATCTGGTCGTCGAGCCGCATGGCGAGGCGATGCACGGCGCCGATGAAGGCGTTGCGGCCGCCTCCGACCATGCCGACCCGCAGGCGTTGACGCGACGTACCATCGGCGGTTGCGTAGACCATGATTGCGATTATCCTCCCCACGTTTCGATATGCCGGTCGGTGCGGATGTTGTGACCGGCGACGGCTGTTTTCGAATGATATTTCTATTTTTTGTTTTGTAAAACGATTGTGCCGCGTTAGCTTTTTACCCTCGGTCCAGGTGGCGGGCCGCATCCGCTGAGCAGGGATCGGATAATGCATCCGATGGTTGGGGTCACGATGAGGCATATCCTATGAGCGGTCGCGGCAAGGCCGCCGAGGAGCGGCATAGCCTGGAGACGGCAGCGAGGAAGAGGAGCCGATCACTGGCAGCACTTGGCTACACCAAGCCGCAAACCTACGAGGAACTGCGTGCAGTGCTTTCGTCAGGCACCGTGCATTTCCCGAAACGGCTTCGCCAGGTGGCGATCTTCCTCTGGCAGCATCCGAGCGAGGTTGCGTTGGGTACGATCGCGCAGGTGGCGGAGCAGGCCGGCGTGCAGCCCTCGACCCTGGTGCGCTTCGCGCAGATCTTCGGCTATTCCGGTTTTTCCGATTTCCAGCTCCTGTTCAAGGACCGCATGAAGGGCTCCTGGCCAGATGCGCAAGGCAGCCCGGACAGAGCCGAGGAGCCGAATGCCAACCTGCATTTCCTCAACGGCATGGTCGGCGCCTGCCAAGCCTCGCTCGGCCGCATCGGCAACAATTTCGATATCGCCGCTTTCGAGACGATGGTCGATCATCTGGCGGCGGCCGAGCTGATCTATGTCATCGGCAGCAAGCGCGCCTTTCCCGTCACCGCCTATCTCTCGTTGACGCTGTCGCAGCAGGGCGTGCGCAATGTGCTGGTCGACAATGTCGGCTCGACCGCGCTCGACCAGGTCGGTTGCATCACGCCGCGCGACGCGGTGCTTGCCGTCTCCTTCAGTCCTTACAATTCGATCACGCCCGACCTCGTTGCCGTCGCGCATGAGCGCAAGGCCCGCATCCTCGCCATCACCGACAGCACATTTTCGCCGCTGGTGAAGCTCTCCGACACCTGGCTGGAAGTGGTCGAGCAGGATTTTGGCGGCTTCCGCTCGCTCGCCGCCACGCTCGCGGTCGGCATGGCCTTGGTCCACGGCGTCGTCGCGCGGCGGACAGGTTGACAAGAGCAATTCCAGGAAAAGTGTCAGCGGTTAAGTTCGGCGTCTTCGCCGTAACCTTCCGTCCGGAATTGCGAAAGACAAGGAGATAGAGCGGTTCACCGGTCCATGGAACGGTGAACCGCTCTAGCACGATTGACTAACGGGAATTATCGTTCCATATTTGAAAAAATGGAAACTTTGTTCCGGGAGGAGGAATGGAGGTTCGTCTCGACGGCAAGGTGGTGCTGGTCACCGGCGCGACGCAAGGCATCGGCCGGGCGATCGCCGAGACGCTTGCACGCTCCGGGGCCGAAGGCCTCGTCATTACCGGCCGTGACAAGCTGCGCGGCGCAGAGGCCGCGGCGGCTATTTCGCGGATGGGCACCCCGACAGTCATTGTTCCGGCCGATCTCGCCGACCCCGCTGCACCGGCGCGGCTGGTGGAATTTTGTATTTCCCACTTCGGTCGCATCGACGGCCTCGTCAACGCCGCCGGCCTCACCGATCGCGCGTCCTTCACCGATGCCACGCTCGACGATTGGTCGTCGCTGTTTGCCGTCAACGCCCGCGCGCCCTTCTTCCTGATGCAGGCGGCGATCGCCGACATGAAGAAACGCGGACAGGGCGGTGCGATCGTCAACATCCTGTCGATCAACGCGCATTGCGGCACGCCGGAGCTTGCCGTTTATTCCGCCACCAAGGGCGCGCTGGCGACGTTGACCAAGAACGCCGCCAACGCCCACCGCTTCGACCGCATCCGCGTCAACGGCATCAATGTCGGCTGGACCGACACTCCGGCCGAACGGATCATGCAGGCTGAGACGCTCGGCCAGGGTCCCGGCTGGCTCGACGCGGCCAACGCATCGCAGCCCTTCGGCCGGCTGTTCTCCGTGACCGACATCGCCAATCTTGCCGTGTTCCTGCTCTCCGACGCGGCCGGTCCGATGACCGGCACGCTGGTCGACCAGGAGCAATGGGTGATCGGAGCCAATCGGTGAGCGCCGAGACCCTCAGCCCTGCCCTGCTCGGCCGCTTGCCGTCCGAAGTCCGCAAGCCGGCTTACGATCGCGCAGCACTCAAGCCAGGCATCGCCCATATCGGCGTCGGCGCGTTCCACCGCTGCCACCAGGCCGAATACACCGACGATCTCCTGGCGAAGGATTTCGACCGCTGGGGACTGGTCGGCATCAACATCCGCCCGCCCCTTCTTGCCGACACGCTGGGGCAGCAGGACGGCCTCTACACGCGGCTGATCCGTCAGAACGACGAGGTCGAAGCGCGCGTCATCGGCAGCATCATTAGCGTCGTCGATAGCCAGGAGAGTGCCGCGCCGGCGCTGGACGTGCTCGCCTCGCCCGAGATCGAGATGGTCACCATGACGGTGACCGAGAAAGGCTATTGCCATATCCCCTCGAGCGGCGCGCTCGACCTTGACCATCCCGATATCGTCCACGATCTCGCCAATCCGGAAACGCCGCGCAGCGTGCCCGGCATCCTTGCACGGGCGCTGGAACTGCGCATGGCCACGCATGGCCGGCCGGTGACGCTGCTGTCCTGCGACAACATCCCCACCAACGGTACCATCCTCGGCAATGTCGTGCGTGCGTTCGCAGAGCGGCGCGGCGGCAGGCTGGCGGATTGGATCGAAGCCAATGTCGCCTTCCCTTCGGCCATGGTCGACCGCATCGCGCCGGCGACGACCGAGGCCGACATCGGCACGGTCGAGCAGCGCTTTGGCTACCATGACAGCGCCGTGGTGGTCGGCGAGCGCTTCCGCCAATGGGTGATCGAGAACCGCTTCGCCGGATGCGTGCCGCGCTGGGACCTTGTCGGCGCGGCCTTCGTCGACGATGTCATGCCGTTCGAGCACCTCAAGATGCGGGTGCTGAACGGCGCCCAGACGACGCTTAGCTATCTAGGGGTTTTGGGCGGCTTCGAGCACACGTTCGAGGCGATAGCCAACCCGCTTCTGGCAGGCTTCGTTCGCCGCATGCTGACCGAGGAAACACTGCCGACGCTGATGCCCGTGCCTGGAGTATCGCCCACGGCCTATGTCGAGCAGAGCCTGTCGCGCCTCACCAACACGGCGATTCGCCACCGCAATCACCAGATCGCCACCGACGGCTCGCAGAAGATCGTGCAGCGCCTGCTCAACCCGATCCGCGACCGCCTGGTGAAGGGCGGGAGCATCGCGCTTCTTTCGGTTCCAGTGGCCGGCTGGATGGCCTATCTGATCAAGGCATCGGCGCGCTTCGGCCGCGCCTGGCAGGTGTCCGACCCCTTCGCCGAGAGAATTGCGACAATCGCCGACCGCGTTGGTTTGGACAGCAAGGCGCTGGCCGATGCGATCCTTGCCATCGACGCCATCTTCGACCCGTCCTTGGCCGCCAACGCGACTTTCCGCGCGCATGTCGTCGCCGGCCTCGACGGCCTGCTCTCGAACGATCCGATGGGCTTTGTCAAACAAGTCTGTTCTGGGCCAACAGATGCGCGGTTGAAGCAGCCGGCTCGATCTGCATAGTTTGGTATTGGGAGGCATCATGAAACTTGGACTGCTCACGGCACCATTTCCGGATACTGCTCTCGGCGAGGTCGCCGACTGGGCGAGATCGGCCGGTTTCGAGGCGCTGGAGATCGCCTGCTGGCCGAAGACTTCCGGGGCCAGCCGCCGCTATGCCGGCACCAGCCATATCGACGTGGACATCTCGGCCGCCGAAGCCGAGGACATTGCCGCCGGGCTTGCCGGCAAGGGCCTGGCCATCTCGGGCCTCGGCTTCTATCCCAACCCGCTCCATCCCGACCGGGCGCATCGCGAGGCGGTGATCGATCACCTGAAGAAGGTGATCGTGCTGGCGAGCCGCATGGGGGTCTCGCTGGTCAACACCTTCTGCGGCGGTGACGCCTCGAAGACTGTCGACGCCAACTGGGAGGACGCGCAAAAGGTCTGGCCGGCGATCATCGCCCACGCCCGCGCGCACGGTGTGAAACTCGCCTTCGAGAACTGCCCGATGATCTTCAGCTATGACGAATGGCCGGGCGGGCACAACATCGCCTACTCGCCTTACGTCTGGCGCCGCATCCTCGAAGCCTGGGGCGGCGATGTCGGCATGAATTTCGACCCGTCGCATCTCGTCTGGCAGATGATCGACAAGGAGCGCTTCATCCGCGAGTTCGGCAAGAACATGCTGCATGTGCATGCCAAGGACCTGATGATTGATCATGATGGTTTGTACGAGCGCGGAATCCTTTCGGCTGGCATAGGCTGGCAGGTGCCGCGCATGCCGGGGCTTGGGGACATCGATTGGAGCAGGATTTTTTCGGGCCTCTACCGGGCCGGTTATGACGGGCCGGTCATCATCGAGCATGAGGACCGGCGCTTCGAGGGGACGGATGAGAAGGTCAAGCGCGGCTTCCTGCTTGCCCGCGACGTGCTGCGCCCCTTCATCAAATGACGAAAGCTCGGCGCCGGTCGCATCGACGCCCAGGAACTGAAAAATCGAACTGAACTGAAAAGATCAATGTGGAGGAGTACTGACATGAAAAGACATCTGACCGTGGCCTCGCTACTTGCCGGCGTCGCCTTGCTCGCCTCTGTGGGCGTCTCGGCCGCCGCCGGCAAATACACGATCGGCATTTCCAACACCGTGCAGGGCAATGGCTGGCGCGAGGAAATGATCTGCGCCATGAAGGCGCAGGCGCTCGCTTCCGGCGAGGTGGCGAAGCTCAACATCGCCCACCGCAACACCGACGCCGCCGGCCAGCTCGAGGACATCCGCAACCTGATCAGCGCCAAGGTCGACGCCATCGTCGTCAACCCGGCCGATCCGGCCGGCATCAAGGCGGGCCTCGAGGAAGCCACCAAGGCCGGCATCGTCGTCGTCGCCGTCGACCAGGCGGTGACCGAACCGTCCGCCTACATCATCTCCAACAACCAGGAACAGTATGCCTACTTGGGCGCCAAGTGGCTGTTCCAGCAGATGGGCGGCAAGGGCGAGGTGTTCTACATGCGCGGCGCCGCCGGCGCTTCGGCCGACTCTGATCGCGACAAAGGCTTCAAGAAGGCGCTCGCCGAATTCCCCGATGTGAAGGTCGCGCAGGAAGTCTTCACCGGCTGGCAGCAGGATCAGGCCAAGCAGCAGATCCTGTCCTTCCTCGCCACCGGCACGCCGATCAACGGCATCTGGACCTCCGGCATCGACAACGTCATCGTCGACGCGCTGGTCGAGCAGCAGGCGCCGATGGTGCCTGTGGTCGGCGCCGACAATGCCGGCTTCGTCGGCCAGTTGAGCTCGGTCAAGGGCTTGGTCGGCGCGGCCGTCACCAATCCCGGCTCGATCGGCGGCGCCGGCGTGACGCTGGCGCTGCAGATCCTCGACGGCAAGAAGCCTGCGCAGCAGACCGTGCTGGTCGAGCCGCAGCTTTGGGAAAACGCCACCGAGGAAGGCAAGGCCAAGCTGAAGAGCGTCGTCGACCCCTCGCTCAGCCCCGAATGGCCGGTCTCGATCTCGATCCCGGACTGGACGACCTACACCAAGGACCAGATCGTCGCCTGCAAGGGCCCGGGCGAATAAGGGCCTGATCCGCTTCTGCCTTCTCCCCTTGTGGGAGAAGGTGGATCGGCGCGATAGAGCATGATCCCAAAACGTGGGAACCGGTTTTTGGAAAAGATCATGCTCCGACAAAGAGCTGGATCAGGATGGTGTTTCAACGAAACATCATCCTGATCTAGCGCAGACGGATGAGGGGTGTTCCAGGGAATGCCAACGTCTCACTCCGCTGGAGCACCCCGCGCCTTCGGCGACACCTTCGCCCACAAGGGGAGAAGGGGGAGATCATCTGGCTTCGGCCGGCGCCTGCATTAGTTTCTGGAACGAGAACCAGACGATTTGACAAACTCATTGCCGCAAAACCCTCTCCTCGACGCCACCGACGTGGCTAAGAATTACGGCGCGGTTGCCGCGCTGCGCAACGCTTCGCTGTCCGTCCTGCCGGGTGAAGTGCACGCGCTGATGGGCGCCAACGGCGCCGGCAAGTCGACGCTGGTGAAGATCCTGACCGGGGCGATCAAGGCGGATGCCGGACGCATCCTGATCCGTGGCCAGCAGCTCGACGTCCGCTCCCCCGCCGCCGCCCGCCGCGCCGGTCTGCTGCCGGTCTACCAGGAGCCGTCACTGATTCCGGATCTCGACGTCCTCTCCAATCTCAGGCTCACCGGCACGCCGGTCGAGCCCTTCCGCGCATGGGTGCGCGAGCTCGGCATTCCCGACCTCGACATCCGCGAGACGGCCCGCCATATCCCTCTGGCCATCCTGCGCGTGCTCGACCTTGCGCGCGCTCTCGCCGTCGAGCCCGACGTGCTGCTGCTCGACGAGATGACCGCGGCGCTGCCCGCGAACCTCGCCGAGAAAGTGCTGGAAGTCGTGCGCCGCCAGGGTGACGCCGGCCGCTCGGTCATCTTCATCTCGCACCGTTTCGTCGAGATCTCCGCGCTCTGCGACCGCGCCACCGTGCTGCGCGACGGCTCCACTGTCGGCGTCATCGACATCGAGCCGGGCGTCGAGGAAAGAATAGTCGAGATGATGCTCGGAACCCGCATCGAGAAGACGCGCGTCGCCGCGCGAGCGGCGAATGATGTGGCGGTTGCGGCCGGCGGCCGGCCGCGCTTGTCGGTGCGCAACCTGCAGCTCGGCACCAAGCTCAACGACGTCTCCTTCGATCTCGCCAATGGCGAGGTCGTCGGCGTCTTCGCGCTCGAGGGCCAGGGTCAGGACGAGCTCTTCGCAGCGCTTGCCGGCTCGATCCGCCCGACCGGCGGCACGATCGACGTCGACGGCGCGCCGGTGAAATTCTCGCATCCCAGCGACGCCATCCAGGCCGGCATCGCCTATGTGCCGGGCGACCGCACCGAGGCCTTGGCCATGCAGCGTTCGGTGCGCGAGAACATCGCGCTGCCCTTCAGCGCCGGGCTGCGCAAATGGGGGCCGATCCGCATGCGGCGCGAGGAGTTTGTGGTTTCCGGCGCCATCGGCAGGCTGCAGATCGACACCCGCGCCCAGGGCGAGGTGCAGCGCCTTTCCGGCGGCAACCAGCAGAAGGTGACCATCGCCCGCTGGATCGCGGCCAACGCCCGCACCATCCTTTGCTTCGACCCGACGCGCGGCATCGATGTCGGCACCAAGCAGGAAATATACAAGCTGCTGCGCGAGCTCGCCGGCCAAGGCAAGTCGGTATTGTTCTACACCTCCGAGATGGAGGAGGTGCAGCGCGTCTGCGACCGCGTCATCGTCATCTTCGGCGGCCGCGTCGTCGACACTTTCCCGGTGGAAGAAGCCGACGAGCCGGCGCTGATGCGTGCCGCCTACGGCCTGCCGCGCGGCGCCAGGGCCGATGTCGGTATCCTTGCCGAGGTCAAACCCGCTTCCGATGCGGAGGTCGCGCCATGAGCCGCTTCTTCCGCAACCAGGGCTGGGTGGCCGGTCTCTTCGCCCTGCTGATCTTCCTCTTCGTCGTCACCAAGCTGATCCAGCCCGGCTATGGCAGCGGCGACTTCGGCTCGCTGGCGCGAGCCGTCCTGCCTTACGCCTTCGCGGTTGCAGCCCAGACCGTCGTCGTCATCGCCGGCGGCATCGACCTTTCGGTCGCCGCCATGATGGCGCTGACCAGCGTGACCGCAGCCTCGATGATGAACGGCGCCAGCGAGGAATATGCGCTCTTCGTCGTGCCCTTCGTGCTGGCCATGGGGCTGGTCCTCGGCGCGCTGAACGGTATCCTCATTGTCGTCACCCGGGTGCCCGACATCGTCGTCACCCTTGCCATGCTGTTCGTGCTGCAGGGCGCGGCGCTCCTCGTGCTCGGCGCTCCCGGAGGCGCGGCCGCCGAATGGCTGAAGGCCAGCGTCATCGGCACGGTGCCGGTACCCGGTCTGCCCGATTGGGCCGATGCTTGGGTGCCGAAGGCGCTGGTGCTGCTCGTCGTCTGTCTCTGCATCGTGTGGATTCCGCTCAGGCGCTCGCGCCTCGGCCTCTCCATCTACGCCATCGGCAGCAACGAGCTCGCCGCCTTCCGCAGTGGCGTACCGGTGGGGCGCACCAGGATCATCGCCTATGCGCTCTCCGGCCTGTTCGCGGCGCTCGGCGGCCTGTCGCTCACCATCAGCACCGGCATCGGCGCGCCGATCCCCGGGCCTTATCTGCTCGCCAGCGTCGCCGCCGTGGTGCTGGGCGGCGTCGCCCTCGGCGGCGGCAAGGGCGGCCTGCTCGGACCGATCATCGCCGTCTTCGTGCTGAGGCTGGTGCGCACCGACCTGACGCTTCTGGCCATCGATCCGAATGTCACCGCCATCATCGAAGGCTTGATCATGGTCGCGGTCGTGATGTTCGGCGCCTTCATCACCATGCGGAGCCGCCCGGCAGGAGCAACGCCATGACCGACATCGCGACCATGCCCCGGCCCGTTTCGTTCGGTCGCCGCCTGAAGCGCTTCATGGCGGACCGGCCGCTGATCCCGTTGATCGTCCTCTTGATCATCCTCGTGGTGATCCTGCAGATCCTGCGCCCCGGCATCGTCAACGAGCGCTGGCTCGCCAACACGGCGAAGTTCGCCATTCCGCTGGCGATCCTCGCCGGCTGCCAGACAATGACCATGCTGACCGGCGGCATCGACCTTTCCGTCGGCACGGTGGCGACGATGAGCGCCTTCATCATGGCGACTCAGATCGTCAATCAGGATCCGACGGTGGCATTCCTGCTGGCCATGCTGCCCGCCGTGCTGATCGGCCTCGTCAACGGCATCGGCGTCGGCGTGTTCCGCGTGCATCCGCTGATCATGACGCTCGGCACCAGCCTGATCGGCACCGGCTTCCTGCAGGTCTACCAGCGAACCGTGATCGCGTCCGGCGCGAAGATCCCGGATTTCCTCAACTGGCTGGGCACCGGCGTCACCTACGGTTTTCCCAACGCGCTTCTGCTGTTCGTGCCCGTGGCCGTGCTGATCGTCTTCATGCTGAACCGCACCGGCTTCGGCCGCCTGCTCTATGCCGTCGGCGACAATGAGCGAGCCGCGCGCCTGTCCGGCGTCCGCTACTGGCAGGTGATCACGGCGCTCTACGTCCTCTCCAGCCTGCTCGCCGGCATCACCGGGCTGCTCTATATCGGCCTGATCAAGGCGCCTTCGCTGTCGCTCGCCGAGCCGCTGGTGCTGCCTTCGGTGGCCGCCGCCGTCATCGGCGGCACCTCTATCTTCGGCGGTCGCGGCGGCTACACCGGCACCATCATCGGCGCGCTGATCCTGACCGTGCTGACGACGCTGCTCACCATCCTGCAGATGCCCGAAGGCGGTCGCCGCATCCTGTTCGGCTTCATCGTGCTGTTCGTGACGGCGGCCTATCTGCGCATCGTCGAGGACCGCTAGAGCAATCCCAGGAAAAGTGTGAGCGGTTTTCCGTCCGGAGTTGCGTAAAAACAAGAAGATAAACCATTTCACCGTTTCGGTGAGACGGTGAAATGGTTTAGCCGGCGCACGGCTCACTCCGCCGCCTGCACCTGGCGGGCGCCGATGATCGCACGTATCTCGGAGCGGCACGAGCCGCAATTGGTGCCGGCGCGCAGGGTCGAGCCGATCGCCTCGAGGCTGTCGCATCCCGAAGCGACCGCTGACGCGAGCTGGTTGGCGCCGACATGGAAGCACGCGCACACGACGCGTCCAATAGCCGGCATGGGCACGGGCGAGCGGCCGGATAGAAGCGCATGGCGATCTGTTGTCGACAGCTTCTGGCGCGTGGCGAGCAGGGACACCAGCCAGTCGCGCGCCGGCAACTGGTCCGGCCCGGCAACCAGCAGGGCTTCCGCCATGGCGCCCCCATAGTCGACGGCTGCTGCGCGATAAGAGAGCCCGCGGCGATCAGTGTATTCCAGAAGCTGATCCTGCCGCTGGACAGCGAGCAGCTTGCGCGCCAGGAGAATACCCTGATCCGGCGGCTCGGTTCCGGTCAGTTCGTAGACCCAGCCCCCCTCGACCGGATGCCGACTCCAGTGAACGAAACCTGTCGGCCGCAGATTACGGCGTGTGATGAGCACGCCGGCCCAGCCGGAATTCTCCCGCACGATCCTGACCGGAACATGCTTGAGCTCCGGTTGGCCGGAATGCGGATCGGTGACCGGCGAGGACAGCAGACCGGCGGCGGCCCTGGCCGCAAACTGTCCGCTCCAATGCATGGGCAGGAAAGCATGGCCACGCCGTTGGGAGTCGGCCACGCGTACTCTCGCCCGAACGAAGCCGAAACGGGTTGAAAGCTGCGCCAGATCGCCATCTTTGAGACGATGCGCGGCCGCATCCGACGGATGAAGATCGACCGCCGGCTCCGGGGCGTTGGCCATCAATCGCGGCACGTTGCCGGTGCGCGTCATCGTGTGCCACTGATCGCGCAGCCGACCGGTGTTCAGGGCAAGCGGATAGTCGGCATCGACAGTGAAGGCCGTTGCCTCCTGCCGGACGGGCACGAAGCGTGCGCGGCCGTCCGACGTCGGGAAGCGGCCGTCTCCGAACAATCTCGTCTGGCGCTCGCCTCGTTCCGACGCGGGCCAATGACGCGGCGCGAAGGTGGAATAGTCTTCATCGGTAAGATCAGCAAAACCGCCGAGATCGAACAGGCGCTCGCCCCTGTTCTCGAAGGCGGAAAGCGCCGCATGCTCGCGGAAGATTTCGGCCGGCGACTGGTATGGGAAGGCGTCGCCAAACCCCATGCGGGTGGCGACGTCGCAGACGATCAGCCAGTCGGCTCTCGCCTCGCCTGGCGGCGGCAGGAAGGGCCGCTGGCGCGAGATACGCCGTTCCGAATTGGTGACCGTGCCGTCCTTCTCGCCCCAGGCGGCGGCCGGCAGCAGCACGTCGGCATAGCGCGTGGTGTCGGTGCGGGTCACATCCGAGACCACGACGAAATCGCATTTGGCGAGCGCGGCGCGCACGCGCGAGGCGTCCGGCATGGAGACGGCGGGATTGGTGCCCATCACCCACAGCGCCTTGATGCGGCCGTCGGTGACCGCCTGGAACATATCCACGGCTTTCAGGCCGCCGCGCCGCGCGATGTCGGCCGCCTTCCAGAAGCGGGACACGCGGTCGATGTTTGCCTCATCGGCGAAGTCCATATGCGCGGCGAGCTGGTTGGCCAGGCCACCCACCTCGCGGCCGCCCATGGCGTTGGGCTGCCCGGTGACCGAGAACGGCCCCATGCCGGGCTTGCCGATGCGGCCGGTGGCGAGGTGGCAGTTGATGATGGCGTTGACCTTGTCGGTTCCATGCGCCGACTGGTTGACGCCCTGACTGTAGACCGTGACGGTCCGCTCTGCGGCGGCGAAGAGATCGTAGAAGGCCTGGACGTCGGCGGCCGCAAATCCGCAGCCTTTCGCGACACGCGCGATCGACGGCGCATCGGCGCAGGCAAGCGCGGCCGTGGCGTCGAAGCCCGACGTATGGTCACGAATGAAATCGGTATCGATCTTTCCGGTCAGGACGAGATGCGCGAGCAGCCCATTGAACAACAGCACGTCCGTGCCAGGGTCCAGCGCCAGATGCAGGTCGCACTCGTCGGCGGTCGCGGTGCGGCGAGGATCGATGACGACGATTTTCGTTCCACGCTCCCGGCGCGCTGCGAGCATGCGCTGGTAGAGCACCGGATGGCACCAGGCGGTGTTGGAGCCGGTGAGCACGACGAGATCGGCGCACTCGAAGTCCTCATAGACGCCCGGGACAATGTCCTCGCCGAAGGCGCGGCGGTGGCCGGCGACGGACGAGGCCATGCAGAGCCGCGAATTGGTGTCGATATTGGCCGAGCCGATGAAGCCTTTCATCAGCTTGTTGGCGACGTAATAGTCCTCGGTGAGCAACTGGCCGGACACATAGAAGGCGACCGACTCCGGCCCATGCTCGGCGATCGTCCGCGAGAATTTTTCGGCCACGAGGTCGAGCGCTTCGTCCCAATCGGCCTGCCTGCCGCCGATTTCCGGCTGGAGCAGACGGCCTTCCAGACGGAGCGTCTCGCCGAGCGCCGTCCCCTTCGAACAGAGCTTACCGAAATTGGCCGGGTGATCGGGATCGCCGCGGACGGACGTCGTGCCGTCCGCGGCGATCTTGGCCAGCACGCCGCAACCCACCCCGCAATAGGGGCAGGTGGTCCTCACCTCGCGCGCTTCGTCCATGCCTCAGGCCGCTTTCGAGGCCAGCGCTTCGAGCGCGATGAACAGCCGCTCGTCCTCGACCTTGACCGGGATCGTTCGCACCGTGCCCTCGTCGGCGCCGAGCGCCTTTCCCGTCTCCAGCGAGATCACCCAATTGTGCAGCGGGCAGGTCACCGCGGCGCCGTGGACAATGCCTTGGCTCAGCGGCCCGCCTTTGTGCGGGCAATGGTCGTCGATGGCAAAGACCTGGTCGTCCGCCGTGCGGAAGACAGCGATCTTGCCTTGCGGCGTGGCCACGCAGCGCGCGCCGCGCGGCGGAATGTCGGCGATGGAGCCGATCGGTGTCCAGGTCATGCGGCCGTCCTCGTCTTTGGCTGATAGGAAGGCACCCAGGTGCCTCGCGCAAACCTTTCCATCATTCCGCAGCCTCCGCGAACCCGACCGACGCCATCGGCCGGAACTCGTGCTTGTCCTTGCCGGAGACGCGCTCCGACCATGGATCGACCTGGGCGAATTTCTGGCTGAAGACGAAGCGCTCGTAATAGGCTCTGCGCTTTTCGCCATCATCCAGGATCTGTTTTTTGATCTCGGCGGTGCCGATCCGCTTGCCCCATTTGTAGATGCGCTCGAGATAGCGCGCCTGCTCGCGATACATCTGGACGAGCGCCACGATGACCTCCAGCGCCTCGTCCTCGGTCTTCACCAGTCCCAGCACTTCGGTGCCCTTGATGTCGAGGCCGGCAGCGCCCGCGAAATGGATTTCGTAGCCGGAGTCGACGCAGACCACGCCGACATCCTTGCAGGTCGCCTCCGCGCAGTTGCGCGGGCATCCCGATACCGCCATCTTCACCTTGGCCGGCGTCCACGAGCCCCACATGAATTTCTCGATGCGGATGCCGAGCCCGGTCGAATCCTGGGTGCCGAAGCGGCACCAGTCGGAACCGACGCAGGTCTTCACCGTGCGCAGACCCTTGGCATAGGCATGGCCGGAGACGAAGCCGGCCTTGCCGAGATCGGCCCATACGGCCGGCAGGTCTTCCTTGCGGATGCCCAGCATGTCGATGCGCTGGCCGCCGGTCACCTTGACGGTTGGAATACGGAACTTGTCGACGACATCGGCAATGGCGCGCAATTCGTTTGCGCTGGTCACGCCGCCCCACATGCGCGGCACCACCGAATAGGTGCCATCCTTCTGGATGTTGGCGTGCACGCGCTCGTTGATGAAGCGCGACTGATAGTCGTCGGCATATTGGTCCGGCCAGTCGCAGACGAGATAATAGTTAAGCGCCGGCCGGCATTTTGCGCAGCCGCAGGAGGTCTTCCATTCGAGTTCCTGCATGACGGCCGGAATTGTCTTCAGGCCCTTCGCCTTGATCAGGCGCCGCACATCATCATGGCCGAGGCTCGTGCAGCCGCACATCGGCTGCACGGCCGCAGGGTTGTAGGCTTCGCCCAGCGTCAGCTTCAGCAGCTGTTCGACCAAACCTGTGCACGAGCCGCAGGAGGCCGAAGCCTTGGTGTGGGCCCGCACATCGTCGAGGCCGGTAATCCCCTTGGCCGTGATCGCGCCGGTGATCTTGCCCTTGCAGACGCCGTTGCAGCCGCAGATTTCCGCATCATCCGCCAGTGCTGCAACGGCCGCCAAAGGGTCCGAGGAAACGCCTCCCTGAAACGCCTGGCCGAAGATCAGCGTGTCGCGCATCTCGGAGATATCGGTCGCCTTCTTCTTGAGGTCGTTGAACCAGGCGCCGTCACCCGTCTCGCCGAACAGCACCGTGCCGATGATGCGGTTGTCCTGCAGCACGAGGCGCTTGTAGATGCCGGCGGATGCGTCGCGCAGGATGATCTCCTCACGGTCCTCGCCATCGGCGAAGTCGCCCAGCGAATAGAGGTCGATGCCGGTGACCTTGAGCTTGGTCGGCGTGTCGGAATGGACGAACCGCCTGTCCTCGCTGTCCGCCAGCGCGGCCGCAGCGACCCGCGCCATCTCGTAGAGCGGGGCGACCAGTCCATAGACATGGCCGCCGACCTCGGCGCATTCGCCAAGCGCCATGATGGCAGGATCGGAGGTCCGCATGCGGTCATCGACGACGATGCCGCGATTGACCTCGAGCCCGGCCTCCTTGGCCAAAGCGGTGCTCGGGCGGATGCCGACCGCCATAACCACCAGAGTTGCCGGGATGATCGTGCCGTCCATCAGTTCGACACCCTCGACCTTGCCGTTGCCGACAATCGCCTTGGTGTTGGCCTTGGTCATGACCTTGATGCCGCGCGCCTCGACGGCCTTCTGCAGCAGGTAGCCGGCGGCCGGATCGAGCTGGCGCTCCATCAGCGTCGGCATGACGTGCAGCACGGTCACATCCATGCCGCGTTCCTTCAGCCCCGCAGCGGCTTCGAGGCCGAGCAGGCCGCCGCCTATGACGACCGCCTTGGCGCGCGACTGCGCCGCAAGCAGCATGGCGTTGACGTCGTCGAGGTCGCGGTAGCTGAGCACGCCCGGCAGGTCTTTCCCCGGCACCGGGATGATGAACGGGACCGAGCCGGTGGCGATGACCAGCCGGTCATAGCTTTCGGTCACGCCGTGGTCCGAGGTGACGGTCTTGGCCTCACGGTCGATGGCGACGATGCGGTGGCCCTTGTAGAGGGTGATGCCGTGCTTGATGTACCAGCCGTCGCCATGGATGACGATTTCCTCGAACGCCTTCTCGCCCGACAGCACCGGCGACAGCATGATGCGGTCGTAGTTCACGCGCGGCTCGGCGTTGAAGATGGTGACGCTGTAGCGGTCGGGCGCTTCCTCCAGCAGGTGCTCCAGCATTCTGCCCGGCGCCATGCCATTGCCGATGATGACGAGTTTCTCGCTCATGTCCGGTCTGCTCCGATCTATTCGGCGGCGTAGGAAAGGGACGATGTCTTGACGTCCGCCCGTCGCTCCATGCGGCGGATGCTGAAGTGCATCCAGACCAGACAGGACAAGACGATCACGAAGAGCAGCATGAAGCAGCTCGACCAGACGCCGGTGAGGTCATTCAGCGCGCCGAAGGCGATCGGCAGGATGAAGCCGCCGAGGCCGCCGATCATGCCGACCACGCCGCCGACCGCGCCGACGCTGTGCGGATAATAAGCTGGGATGTGCTTGTAGACGGCGGCCTTGCCGAGGCTCATGAAGAAGCCGAGCACGGAGGCGACGGCGATGAAGGCGAGCGGGCCGATCTCGAAGTGGAACGGGATCGGCCCGCTGATGCCGCGCACCACGTAATCTACCGAGGGGAGAGACAGAACGAGGGTCGCGACGGCAGAGACGCTGAAGGTCCTATAGAGCACGGTGCGGGCACCGATGCGGTCGGACAGCACGCCGCCATAGGCGCGGAAGATGCTTGCGGGGATCGAATAGGCGGCGCCGATCATGCCGGCGGTGGCGATGCCGAAGCCGTAGACGCCGATCAGGTAGCGCGGTAGCCACAGCGACAGCGCCACGAACGCGCCGAAGGCGAAGAAATAGTAGAAGGCGAAGCGCCAGACCTGCCGGTTCTTCAGCGGCGCGAATTCCTGCCAGAAGCTCCTCGCCGGCGCCGCCTTGCCGGCACGGCGTTCGCGGATGACAGGATCGTCGTTGGTGGTGAACCAGAAGACGATCGCCATGACGACCAGCGCCGCGGCCCAGATCAGCGCCACCGACTGCCAGCCCCAGGCAAGCAGCACGAGCGGCGCCAGGAACTTGGTGACCGCCGCACCGACATTGCCGACGCCGAAAATGCCGAGCGCCGTGCCTTGTTTGCCGGCAGGGAAGAAGCGCGAGACATAGGCGACGCCGACGGCAAAAGAGCCGCCTGCAAGGCCGACGCCGAGCGCTGCGACCAACATCTGCTGATAGGTGTGGGCAAATGCGAGCAGGAAAGTCGCGACCGCCGCCGCGAGCATGGTGAGCGTGTAGACCAGGCGGCCGCCGTAGCGGTCGGTCCAGACGCCGAGCACCATGCGTACGAGCGAGCCGGTGAGGATCGGCGTGCCGACAAGCAGGCCGAACTCGGTCTCGTTCAGCCCGAGCTCCTGCTTGATGCGCACGCCGATGATGGAAAAGATCGTCCACACCGCGAAGCACACGGTGAAGGCGATGGTGGACATGACGAGCGCTTGCCGGGGAGCACTGTCCTGGCTTTGCGCGGCTGGGAGGTTTACGGTCATGGTTGGCTCCGGTTTGCGGCGGCAGGCGCCGCGTGTGGTGTTGATCAGGCGTGCGGCATCGGTCAGCGCGACGGGGCTTGCGCGGTCACTTGCGGACCCTTGCCCTCGGCTTCGTGACTGGCGGGAAAAAAGAACAGCGCGGCAATGAACAGCACCGCCGTCAGCGCGCTGCTCGCCAGGACATCGCGGCGGGTGAAATCCTTGAGCGAGGGTCCGATCCGTCTGGTCATCGTCATCTCCGGTCCAAAACGAAAAAAGCTGCCGTCCAGGCCCTCTCGCGTCCGTACATCCGGGATCGCGTGGTGACCTGAGCGGCAGCTTTGCCTGTGGCGCCCGCCATTGGACGCCTGTTCTGTTGCCCACGAGGGGCTCGGTTATTTCAAAGCACGAAGCGTGCCAGTTTTACGAGAGACCAGAATTTCATTTAAAATCAGTCTTCTAGCCCAATCCGACTGCGGCGGAGCCAAGCTGCAACGCGGTCAAACATTGATCAATGGCATGGACATGCCGCACAAATTTTGTGCATCGCACAAGACTGGCGCGCGAATGATCAGGCGCGTTTCTGGCCGGCAATGTAGGCGTCGATCCGGTCCGGATCGAAGATCTGGCCGTCGAAAAATCCGTCGGGACCAAGCACCAGGCTCGCCCCCGCCGAGCCGACTGGCGTCGCAACCTTCAGCGCGCCTTCGACCTTGGCATTGGCGCCGGGCAGCGCCACGCCGAGCGGCTTCAAGGCCGAGCGGTAGAGGTCGGGCCGATAGCAGTCGCGGGCGATGGCGAGGTTCTGCGGAGTGTGCGGCAATTGTCCCCAGCGCACCATTTGCGTGTAGAACCACAGCGCATGGCTCTTCCAGGGAAAGTTCGCCGCCTTGTCGAAGGGAAGGAAGAAATCCTCGACGCGCCGCTCCACGCCGCCGCCAAGCTGAAGGCGTCCGGTAAGTGCCGGCATCTGGATTGCCTCCGGCTGCCCAAGGAAGGCCGGCCTTGACATCAGGGCGGCCAGTTCGCCGCGGTTCGCCGGTTCCTGGCACCAGCGGGCGGCGTGATGCAACGCCCTGAGAAGTGCTGCAAGCGCCTCCGGGTTCTCCTCGGCCCACACTTTGCGCGCGCCGATCACCTTTTCCGGACTGTTGCGCCAGAGCAGCGCCTTGACGGTGACGATGCGGCCGGTTCCGGCCGCGACAGCGGCGCTGTTCCAGGGCTCGCCGACGCAATAGCCGTCGATGCGGCCGGCGGCCAGCGCGTCGGCCATGAAGGGCGGCGGCACGATGACGATCTCGATGTCTCGGTCGGGTTCGATGCCGCAGGCGGCAAGCCAGTAGCGCAGTTCGTAATTGTGCCCGGAATGCGGATGCACGACGGCGAAGCGCAGTGGCTCGCGGCCGGCACCCGCCCGCTCGCGGATCAGCGCGCCGAGCGCTGCCCCGGCGCGCCCCGGATCGAGGTCGGGCGCGGCACCTTGCGCCGCCATGCCGTCCCAAACCTCGTTGGACACGGTGACGCAGTTGCCGCCGAGCCCGAGGGAGAAGGGCACGATGGTCTCCGAGGCAAGCGGAGTCAGCCCGAGGCTGCAGGCGAGCGGCATCGGCCCCAGCATGTGCGCGACATCGAAATGGCCGATGGCGATGCGGTCACGGATGTTGGCCCAGGAGGTCTCACGCTGCAGCTTGAGCTCGATGCCCTCGCGTGCGGCAAAGCCCATCTCGCCGGCCGCGACCAGGACCGCGCTGTCGAAGAGCGGCATGAAGCCGGCGGTGATTTCGTGCGCCATGCTCATTCGCCCTCCAGCGGTCCCAGCAAGCCCGCTGCGGTCACCAGGCTCTGGGCGATCTCGGCGATCTTGCGGTTCTGGTTCATCGCGGTCTTGCGCAGAAGCGTGTAGGCAGCCTCCTCGCTCAAGCCCCGCGACTTCATCAATATGCCCTTGGCCCGGTCGATGACCTTGCGGTTCTCCAGCTCGCTGCGCGCCTCCTCCAATTCACGCGCCATGCGCGAGAAGGCGTTGAAGCGGCTGATCGCCATGTCGAGGATGGGCTTGATGCGCTCCTTCTTCAGCCCGTCGACGACATAGGCGGACACGCCCGCATCGACCGCGGCCTCGATCGAGGCCTGGTCAGAGCGGTCGACGAACATGGCGATCGGCCGCTTCACCGCGCGCGACAGCTGGAACATGTTCTCCAGCATGTCGCGATTGGGGTTTTCCAGATCGATGACGATGACGTCCGGCTCGATCTCGGCGATGCGCCGGGCAATGCCGGCCACGTCATGGATCACCGTGACATGGCGATGGCCGGCATCCCGCAATCCGGCCTCGATGATCGAGGCGCGGATGCGGTTCTCGTCGATAACAAGGATGGTCAACGAACCGGTGGACATGCGCCTATTGTGCAGCCAGACCGCAATTGTGCAATGCGGCAGTCGACGGATTGGTTTCCACCCGATCGTCGGGAGGGCTGCGACGCTTTCGCGTCCCGGCCTGCGTTGCCGGTGAAGGGCGGGAACACTATAGATGTTCCATCGTGCGCGAAGATATTCACACGACAGGCGTCCCGGTACTCTGCGTTTCATGCGAGGCGCGGCATCGTGGCATATGCGGCGCGCTCAACGCCGGGCAGCTCGTCGATCTTGCCAGATCGACGAAACGGCACAGGGCCGAGGCCGGCAAGGAACTGGTGGGCGATTCCAGGAGCGTCGAGCGTTTCTCGAACGTCCTTTCAGGCGTCGTGAAGCTGACCAAGACGCTTTCTGACGGCCGCCAGCAGATTGTCGGCCTGCAATTCGCTCCCGATTTCCTCGGCAGGCCGTTCCAGAGCGAGAGCACGCTCAGCGCCGAGGCGGCGACCGACGTCGAACTGTGCTCGTTCCCGCGCCAGGCGCTGGAGCGCATGATAAAGGAACAGCCAGACCTTGAGCATCGCCTGCTCGAACAGAAGCTACGCGAGCTCGACCAGGCGCGCGACTGGATGGTGGCGCTCGGCCGCAAGACAGCCTCCGAGAAGATCGCGAGCTTCCTTCTGATGATCGCGCGCAACATCGACCCCGCCGCCGGGCCGGAGCGGCGCGGCGCCGCTTTCGATCTGCCTCTGTCGCGTGCGGAGATCTCGGATTTCCTGGGTCTCACCGTCGAGACGGTAAGCCGGCAGATCACCCGGCTGCGGGGCGAGGGCGTCATCCGCGTCGAAAACAACCGCCACGTCATCGTCGACGACATCGGGCGCCTGGCCGCGCGGGCCGGGGACTGATCCCCGCCACTTTCCTTTAGAGAGCAATTCCAGGAAAAGTGCGTAGCGGTTTTCCGTCCGGAATTGCGTAACAGATGCCTACTGATTGCCGAGAACCTTCGGCAGCACGTGGTCGCGCTCAAAGGCAATGTGGCGGCGCAACGATTCGAAGAAGGCGCGCAGCATGTAGCCGAACGCCTCGGGATTTTCGATCTGCCGACCGTGGCCGTAGGCCAGCAGCGCCTCGCTGAGATCCGCCGCCGCGCTTTCATCCTCCAGGTGCTCGAGCTTCAGTCGCGCGACGGTGTCGTCCTCGCCCGTCTGCCGCACGAAGGCAGGGAAGACGACCTCTTCCTCGAAGCGGTGGCACTCGCGCAGCAGCGGCAGGAGATCGGCCGCCACAGCCAGGCACTGGAGCCGGTCGACGCGCGACGGCAGGTCGTCGGCGATGCCTTCGAGCATGTGGCAGAGCGCGAGCTTCTGCATATGCGCCCGCCGCATATCTGCCGGGCTATGCAGCGGCTCCTGCTCGGCGCTCGTCATGATAGCTCCTCCGTCACGCCCGGGCTTAAGGAGGGTTGCTGCTCGACGGCAACAGGATCGGGAACATCGCCAGCCCACGGTGGCGATCACCGTCGCGACGCCGAGGAAGAAAGTCGGACATGGAGCATCCTTTCTGGACATCGCCTCATAGCGCGACACGAATGCTGGAGACTTGACCTGAATCAACTCATGTCCTCCTCGCCTGTGCGAGAAGCGGGCCATGAAAACGCAGGTCGTTCCCGTACCGGTTCCTGATTCCGCCGCCGCGACGCCCGGTACCTTTCAGTCGCTTTCCGCCGCCGAGCGATTGGCAAGGCGTGGATTGCGCGGTCTTCTCGCCTTGCAGGCGGTCCGCACCGTGCTCAGGCTCGGCTTCGCCGCGACCGCGGCGATGGCCGCTGGCCGGCTCGTGATGGGTGAGACGGTCGATCCATGGCTCGTCGCCGGGATGATCGCGCTGCTCGCGGCCGCATGCCTCGCCGGATTCGCCGCCGAAAGGTTGCAGGCTTCCGCGGAAAACGCCGTGTCGACGCGACTGCGGGCGCTCGCGGGCGAACGACTGGGCAAGATGCCGGCGCGGCAGCTGCAGTCGCTTTCGACGGGCGCCTTGATCGTCTCGATGCAGCGCCATCCGGAATCGATCGCCGCGCTGGTGGTGGGGCATCGCGCCGCCACGGGCATGATGGCGGCCGGGCCGTTGCTCGCCGCCATCGCGCTTTGCTTCGTCTCCTGGCAGGCCGCTCTGCTGGTCATCTGCCTGACGCCGGTCATGATCCTGTTCTTCGCGCTGGTGGGCAATGCGATCCGCCGGCGCGCCGACGCCCAGGAGCGTGCCTTCGGCCGGCTGGCGGGCCAGTTCGCCGACCGCGTCCGCACGCTGCCCACAATTCTTGCCAACCACGCGACGGCAAGCGAGGAGGCAAAACTCGGCCAGCGCCTGGAGGGCTACGCCGGCGAGACGATCGGTCTGCTGCGCATAGCCTTTGCCAATGCCGGGATCATCGACTTCTTCGCCTCGCTCTCGATTGCGATCCTCGCCATCTTCCTCGGCCTGGGCCACCTGAAGCTTGCGACGATCCCGGGCTTTTCCCATCTCGAGCTCTGGCAAAGCCTGTTCATCCTGATGATCGCGCCGGAATATTTCGCGCCGTTCCGTCGCTTCTCGGAGCAGTACCATGCCAAGGCGGAAGGGTTGGCGGCTGCCGCCGCGCTGGACCGGCTGCTCGGCGCCGAACCGATCGCGTCGACGACCTTGCCGGTGCTCGATCGGTTGCGCCTGAGATTGCCGGCGCATGGCCTCGTCGCCATCGTCGGCCCGAGCGGATCGGGCAAATCGACGCTTCTGCGCCGTCTCTCCGGGCTCGAGCCGGGCGCCATGCCGATGCCGGGAACCCGTCCGCTGGCCGCCGGGGAGATCGCCTGGGTTTCGACGGACGCCTACGTGCCAGAAGGAACGCTGGCGGAGGCCATTTCGTGGAATGGCGGCGCGCTGGACCGGAGCCGGCTGGAAAATGCCGCGCGCGCGATCGGGCTGCTCGACGACGCCCTGCTGCCGGGCGGTCTCGATGCAAGGCTGGACAAGGGCGGCGCCAATCTTTCGGGCGGCCAGCGGCTTCGCATCGCCGTCGCCCGGGCGCAACTTTCTGGACGAACCGTGCTCGCCGACGAGCCGACGGCAAAGCTCGACCGCGCGACCGCCGAAGCCGTGCGGCGCATGCTGATCGGGATTTCAGGAACGCGGCTGGTCGTCGTAGCGACGCATGACCGGGACCTTGCCGCCGCCGCCGACCTGGTTGTGGACCTCACCCGTGACGATACCGTCGAGGTGGCGGCATGAGCACCGCGTTTCAGTCATCGAGCCGCAAGTCGTGGCGGCTGACGACCGGCTTCGCCTTCACCGCGCTGGCCTGCGCCATATTGCTGGGCGGCGTGTCCGCCTGGCTGCTCGGCTCGGTGGCGATCGCCGGCCTTTCCGCCGCCGCTTTCACTTTCAACTTTCACACCCCCGCGGCTTTCATCAGGCTGTTCGCGGTCGGCCGCACCGCCGCCCGCTACGGCGAGCGGCTGACCGGCCACAAGGCCGCGCTCGCCGATCAGATATCGCGTCGCGTCGAGCTGTTCGCCGCGATGGCGGCGGCGCCGGCGGTGCGCCGGGCCGGATGGCAGCTGGGCGACGATTCGCGCCTTGCCGACTATCTGGACGATGTCGAGGACCTCGACTTCGCCAGGCTGCGCGCCGGCCTGCCGGCTCTGACGCTTGCCTGCGGTCTTGCCGTCCTGATTGCCGGCTCGGCAGTGCTGGCGCCTTTGTCCCTCCTGCCCATCATAGTCTTGCTGCTTGCCATCCTGTTCGCGGGGAACCGGGTGGCCAGAGCTGGCGCCATGGCATGGCGTGAGACCAGGTCGCTGCGCCGCGGGGGCGCGAGCCGGCTTGGCGCGGCCATGGCGTCAGCCGTACCCCTGAAGGCGGAGGGCGCCTGGAACCGAGAATGCACTGAGGCCCTTGCCGCGCTCTCTCGCGCCGACGGCGCGCAGCTTGTCCTTCGCCGGCTGCAGGCCATGCTGGATATGGTCGCGGCGGCCCTCGGTCCGGTTGCCGGCGTCAGCGTGATGGCGGCTGCCTGGTATGCGGGCACACAAGGCACGGAGCTTCTCGCGCCGATGCTGCTCGCCTTCTCCTGGCTGGCGCTGGGCGAAACCATGAATGGCGCATCGCGCATGCTGGTTGCCGTGCTTCGCCGCAACGCGGCTCGCGCCGAGATCGGCCAATGGACACACGGCACCGCCACCGGCAGGCGCGAATTCGCCCTGGATGACATCAGGCCCGGCCTGCTGCTTCATGGCGGCCTACAACGCCGTGCGCCCGACGGCCGGTCGATCGGAACGCCCATCTCCCTGCTTCTCGCGCGGGGCCAGCCGACACTGCTCGTCGGCGCAAGCGGCTCGGGCAAGACGAGCCTGCTCAAGCAGATCGCCGGCTGGATCGGCGACGATGCCTTCGCCACCGACGACCGCATCCTGTCGGCGGGCGAGCGGCGGGCGCTCGTGTCCCTCGTCCTGCACGACGCGGTCGTGCTCGAGGATACCGTCCGCGCCAATCTCTTCGCCGGCGATGCTCCGGATGCCGTACTCTGGCGGGCGCTGGAAGCCGTCGAGATGGACGGCCGCATCCGCGACGCGGGCGGGTTGGACAGCTGGGTCAGGCAGGACAGGTTCTCGCTCGGCGAAGCCCAGCGCATCAACCTCGCACGCGCCTGGCTGTCATCCCGACCCGTTGTGCTGCTGGACGAACCGACCGAGCATCTCGACGAGGCGCAGGGCGAGCGTATCCTCGAGCGGCTGCTCGCCCGCTTCAGCGATAGGATCGTCGTCGTCTCCACCCATCGCGCACCGCCGCTTCGGGATGTCCGCACGATCGAGTTGCAGCCGTGATCACGCTGCCGAGCTGTCCTGCTCTGCGGCATTGGGATCGCCCGGCGCCGTCGCCCAGGCGAGCTCGACCAGCGTCACGGTGCGTCGCCCTGTGCCGTCGACCTGGCAGACAATGAGGCCCTGCTCCTCGATATAATCGAGCAGCCGCCGCGCCCGGCGCAGCGAGTGCGAGCCGTAGGCGCGCGCGATCGCCGCGTCGCTGGGACACGGCCAGCCCTCCTTCGCCGCGCGGGCGATCATCATGAACACGCCCTGCATGTCCTCGGGCAGAAGCGAGGCGCGGACGGAGACGTCCCGCCACGCATCGTCCTCTGCCATGTCGGAGCCGACGCCGGCTCGCGCCCTGGTCAGCATTCGGCGGAATTCCGGAAGATCGGGCACCACCGAGGCAAGCCCTTCGATGCGGCAGCGGACCACGAACTCCTGATAGAGCACGCCGATGACGCGGAAGCCGGCATCGGGCTCGGCCAGGATGGCGCGCAGGATGCGGTCCATCCGCTCGCGCCGTTCGGCCAGGTCCTCGGCGCTGGGCTGCGGCTCCGCCGGCTCAGGGCGCATCTCCAGCGGCGCGGCCTTGGCCGCCATCAGCTGGTCGAGGAGGTCCGGCGAAGGCCGGCGCTGCGGCCTGACCGTCTCCGGCGGCGGCGCTGCGAGGATGATCGAGCGTGCATCCTCAAGGGCCGCTTCGGGCAGCGGCATCAGCCGCGGCGTGCCGTTGCGCGGGCTGGTCTCGGTCTGGCCGATGCGCACGCCGAGCGGGCGGCGCGACAAAGCGGGCCCAAGCGCCATGAAATGCCCGCGCTCCAGGTCGCGAAAGGCTTCGGCCTGGCGCCGCTCCATGCCGAGCAGGTCGGCCGCGCGCGCCATGTCGATGTCGAGGAAGGTACGCCCCATCAGGAAGTTGGAGGCTTCCGCCGCTACGTTTTTAGCGAGCTTCGCCAGCCGCTGCGTGGCGATGATGCCGGCCAGCCCGCGCTTGCGGCCGCGGCACATCAGATTGGTCATCGCGCCGAGCGAGAGCTTGCGCGCCTCGTCCGAAACCTCGCCGGCGGCGGCGGGCGCGAAGAGCTGCGCCTCGTCGACGACCACCAGCATCGGGTACCAGTGGTCGCGCGCGACCTCGAACAGCCCGCCGAGGAAAGCCGCTGCGCGCCGCATCTGGTTCTCGGCGTCGAGCCCCTCGAGATTGAGCACCGTCGAGACGCGGTGGATGCGCGCCCGCTCGCCCGCCGCCTGCAGGCCGCGCTCGGTATGCTCCTCGGCGTCGATCACCAGATGCCCAAAACGTTCGCCAAGCGACACGAAGTCGCCTTCGGGGTCAATGATGGTCTGCTGCACCCAGGGCGCGCTCTGTTCGAGCAGCCGGCGCAGCAGATGCGACTTGCCGGAGCCCGAATTGCCCTGCACCAGCAGCCGGGTTGCCAGCAGTTCCTCAAGGTCGAGGGCGGCCGGCGCGCCTACGCTCGTCTGCCCCATCTCGATTGCAACCGTCATATTTCGACTCAGAACGCCTCCATGCGCGCCACGGGCTTATCAACCGAAGCCGGGCGCGTCGAGCATGGCCGCGCACCGCTTGGCGGTGTTCCACATCTAAGGGCGAGCGTCGGCTCGTCACATGCGCGAGCGTCAGCTCGTCCCTGCAGGGCGGATGGCGGCAGGCTGTCGCCATCGGCACTGGTCGGACCACCATTTCGCTGGCGCAATCCAGCCATTGGCGTATCATCTTTGCAGGGAGGGTTCATGGCAGGAGGAGGCCAATGAACGTCGCTGCGGAAGTGCCCGTCATGGACCCGACGGTGCAAGACCTTGTTTCGTCTGCCCTTTCGAAATTTCGCGCCGGCGACACCGTGTCCACACGCGCCATGCTCGAGGCCATACGCCATGCCGATCCATCCTGCGAGGACAGCGATGACCATCTGGTCGAGCTGATCGTGATGGCCGCCGTTGGTAAGACCATGGGGGTCGTATTCGACCACCGCTCGCCTGACGAGCGGTTGCCGCGGCTCGCGTAGCGAGCCCGGTGACTGCCCCTAACGTCGTCATCCACGGGCCTCGCCCTAGAACGACGAACCAACGGGCGCGGCCAGTTTCCACAATGAGCGATTTGCGAACGCAGGCGCCGTCCGCCAGGCCCTAACTGCCCAATGGATGCGGCATGTAGCCGACGAAGCCCGCGATCTTCCAGCGGCCACCAACCTTGCGGCAGAAATAGAGCGTCTGCCATTTCAGCCGGTCGACGCCGCCATCGGCCTTGGCGACGGAACCGTCGAACTTCTTGTGCAGCACCGCGCGATCGCCATCAACATCGATGTCGCGCATGTTGGTGACACGAAACAGCGCCTCGCGCAGCGGCTCGGCGAATTTCGTGCCCGCGGTTTCCTTGGCCTGGCGCAGCCATTCGTCGCGATAGACATCCAGCCTCGGGAACTGCAGCCGCCAGGCGTCGGCATTGGCGAGGAAATGCGCGTGCATGCCGAAGAAGCTCTCGGCGATGAAATCGTCCTCGACCATCGACCAGTCTTGGCCGAGGAAGGCATCGATATCGCGCCGCACCAGCATTTCCCACAGCGAGTGGCGGTCGGCATCGCCTTCCGGAAACGGGTTCTTGTCGAAGGTCATGCTGGATCTCCCCTCATGTCGCGCGGCCGACGAAAATGGCGTGAAGCGCAAGATGCTCAGGCTTCTGTAATAAAGCAACATGGATTTCGAAATAATGTTGCTTTCCGACATTGCCTCTATGAGGATCGTGCCGACAGGCGTAGACGGCTATGCGGCCGGTTCCACTCAATCGCCAAGAGGAGACTCACTTGCCCAAGCAGTGTTTTGGAAAATCGCATGTTCCGCTCTCGCCCGCCGTGCGCGCCGGCGATTTCGTCTATGTCTCCGGCCAGGTGCCGGTGGGCAGCGACGGGCTGGTGGTAAAGGGCGGCATCGCCGAGCAGACCGAGCAGGTGCTGCAGAACGTCAAGGCGGCGCTGGCGCTGGCCGGCTGCGGCATGGACGATGTGGTGAAGACCACTGTCTGGCTGGAGGACGCGCGCGATTTCGGCACCTTCAACACCGTCTATGCAAAACATTTCTCCAAGGATCCGCCGGCGCGCACCACGGTCGAGTCGCGCCTGATGATCGACATCAAGATCGAGGTCGAGGCCGTCGCCTACCGGCCGGTCTGATCGCTAAAAGCAATTCCAGCAAAAGTGCGTAGCGGTTTTCCGTTCGGGATTGCGTAAAACAACAAAGGGAGGGTACCGATGCAGTTCGATCTCCTGATCAAGGGCGGGCGCGTCATCGACCCCGCATCGGGCCTGGACGCGCAGCGCGACGTCGCCATCGCCGATGGCCGCGTCGCCGCGATCGAGGCCGCCCTCGATGCCGAACATGCCGCGCAGGTGGTCGATGCCAGGGACTGCATCGTCACGCCCGGCCTCGTCGACCTGCACAGCCATGTCTATTGGGGCGGCACCTCGCTCGGGGTCGATGCCGACCGGCTGGCCGCCAAGAGCGGCACCACCACCTTCGTCGACGCCGGCAGCGCCGGCGCCGGCAATTTCCTCGGCTTCCGCCGCCATGTCATCGAGCGCTCGAAAGTCCGCATCCTCGCTTACGTCAACATCTCCTTCGCCGGCATATTCGGCTTCGCCAAGACCGTGTCGGTCGGCGAGTGCAGCGATCTCAGGCTCTGCGAGCCGCGCGAGACGGTGGCTGCGGTGCGCGAGCACGCCGATGTCGTCGTCGGCGTGAAAGTCCGCTCCGGCAAGCATGCCGGCGGTACCAGCGGCATTGCGCCCGTCGATCTCGCGCTCGAGGCCGCCGACAAGGTCGGCCTGCCGCTGATGGCGCATATCGACGAGCCGCCGCCGGGCCGTTCGGAAGTGCTGCCCAGGCTGCGCCGCGGCGACATCCTCACCCACTGCTTCCGGCCCTTCCCCAACGCGCCGGTCTTCGCCTCGGGCGCGGTGCGGCCGGACATGCGCCTGGCGCGCGAGCGCGGCGTCATCTTCGACATCGGCCACGGCATGGGCTCCTTCGACTTCGAGGTGGCGAAGGCGATGCTCGCCGAGGGTCTCGCGCCCGACGTCATATCGAGCGACGTTCACCTCTACTGCGTCGACGGCCCGGCCTTCGACATGCTGGTCTGCATGTCGAAGCTCATGTCGCTCGGCATGCCGCTGGTTGAGGTGCTGCGCGCCGCGACCGTAAACCCCGCGCAGGCGATCGCCCGGTCCGAGCTCGGTGCGCTGAAGGTCGGCGGCATCGGCGATGTCGCGGTGCTGCGGCTCCAGCCCGGCCGCTTCACCTTCGTCGACGCGGTCGGAGCGTCATTGGTTTCGGATCAGCGGCTGGTGTCCAACGGCATTGCCATCGGCGGCAAATGGTGGCCGAACGAAGCGCCCGACCACGACGAGACCGAACGCTTCGAAGCGCATGCGCATCACACGCATGTGGATGTGGCGGCCAGGCATTTTGGCCGGGGCTGATCTCCCCCCTCGAGGGGGAGATGTCGCCGAAGGCGACAGAGGGGGTCGCCGCGCGTGAAGCGCCAACCCTCATCTGCCGCTAAAAGTCGAGCCCAGTCGGACAGACCCCCTCTGGCCTGCCGGCCATCTCCCCCTCGAGGGGGGAGATCGAACGTCACCGTTGTGCATTGCTCGGCTCGCCATAAACCGGCGTCGCAATCCCTTCCATCCGCGCCTTCAGCTGCAGCGCCACGAATTTCGAGTAGAAGCGCGACAGCGCCAGATTGCCGCCGTGGAACCACAGAGCCTCCTGCGCCGTCGGCTTCCACATGTTGCGCAACTCGCCCTGCCAGGGACCGGGATCGCCCTTCACGCCGGAGCCAAGGCCCCAGCACCGGCCGACCTTGTCGGCGACCTCGCGTGAGACGATTGCGGCAACCGTCTCGTTCATCGACTGGTAGCCGGTGCAGCAGACGATCGCGTCGACATCCAATTCGCTGCCGTCCTCGAACAAGATGCCGGCCGGCGTCAGCGACTTGACGCCTACGCCGCTCTTCACCTTGATCTCGCCGTTCAGGATCAGCTCGCAGGCGCCGACATCGATGTAATAGCCCGAGCCGGTGCGATAGGCCTTCATCAACAGCCCGGTCTCGTCCTCGCCGAAATCGATGGCGAAGCCGCTGTCGCTGAGACGCGTGTAGAAATCCGCGTCGCGCGCCCTGATCACGTCATAGAGCGCGCGCTGGCCCTTGGGCACCAAAGCGAAGGGCGTGGAAGCCACGATCATATCGGCCTTGTCGGTGGTGATGCCGCGCGCCAGCGCCTTCTCGGAAAAGATCTCGAAGCCGACATCCATAAGCGTATCGGATTTCACCACGGTCGTCGGCGAGCGCTGCACCATGGTGACCTTGGCGCCTGCTTCCCACAGATCGACGCTGACATCGTGGCCGGAGCTTGCAGCACCGATCACCGCGACGCGCTTGCCGCGGAATTTCTCGCCGGTGGAATACTGGCTGGAATGCAGAAGCTCGCCCTTGAAGCTGTCGGCGCCCGGCAACTCGATCTGCCGCGGCGGCCCGTAGGCGCCGGTGGCGAAGACGATGTGTTTCGGCTTCAGCGTGACGCGTTGGCCCACTCGGTCGACCACCACGGTCCAGACCTTTTCGGCCTCGTCATAGGCAGCGCTGATGCATTTGGTGGCCACCCAATAGTTCAGCTCCATGACGCGCGTGTACATTTCCAGCCAGTCGCCCATCTTGTCCTTGGGCGTGAAGACCGGCCAGTTTTCCGGGAACGGAATATAAGGCAGATGGTCGTACCAGACCGGGTCGTGCAGCACGAGCGAGCGGTAGCGGTTGCGCCAGGAATCGCCGGCGCGCGCGTTCTTCTCGATGATGAGCGTCGGAACGCCGAGCTGCCGCAGCCGGGCGCCCAGCATGATGCCGCCCTGCCCGCCGCCGATCACCAGGCAGTAGGGCTGCTCGTGCACGCCGAGATCGCGCGCCTCACGCGCTCTCGCTTCGGCCCAGGTCTCGCGCTTGGGGTCGGCCTTGTGGCGGATGCCGAGCGGCCGCGCAGGACCCTTTTGCTCCTCAAAACCCTTGAGCTCGCTCATCGCCGTGAACAGCGTACGGCAGCGGCCATCCTTGAGCCGCAGGATCCCCTCGCCCCGCGCCACCCCAGTCTCGAACGTGAACCAGGCCTCGACGATGCCGTCGTCGAGGCTCGCCTCGCCGGTCAGGTGCCAGTGCGACGGCTGCGCTTGCGACAGCGTTGCCTTCAGCATCTCGCGGATCGCGGCCTGCCCCTCCATGGTCTTGATGTTCCATGTGAAGGTCAAAAGATCACGCCAGTAGCAATCTTCCGCAAAGAGGTTCGTCGCCGCCTCGATATCGCCCGCCTCCAGCGCCCGGCCGAATGAGCCGAGCCAGGTCGCCGCCTGTTGCGATGGTGCGATGTCGAGCATTTTTCGTCGTTCCCTTTTCAGTTGGAGTTCCCTGGCCGCGCCGACCTTCCCTTCTCCCCTTGTGGGAGAAGGTGGATCGGCGCGCAGCGCGAGACGGATGAGGGGTGTTCCAGCGGAGTGAGACGCTGGCGTTCCCTGGAGCACCCCTCATCCGACCTCGCTTCGCGAGGCCACCTTCTCCCACAAGGGGAGAAGGGTAGTCGCTAATCCCCGAGCGGCTCCATCTCCTTGCCTGTCCGATGGATCTGCGCGTTGTATTTGATCCTGCGCACGGTCTCGCGCGCCGGGCCGTCAATCTTGTAGGCTGTCGCCACCGCCAGCAGATCGATGGCCGCCAGGAATGCATAGCGCGACGCGGTCGGCTTCAGCGTGTCGGGATATTCAGGAACGGCCATCGTCAGCCGCACATCGCAGACGCGGGTCAGCTCGGTGTCGGGCGCCGTCACGCAGATCGCATTGGCGCGGTAATGCTTGGCGAGCTCGACCGCCTCGATCACCTCGCGCGTGCGCCCTGTGGCCGAGATCGCGATCACCAGATCGCCCGGCTTCAGCGTCGAGGCGGTCATGCGCATCAAATAGGGATCGCTTTGCGCATTGATGGTGATCCCATAGCGGAAGAGGCGGTATTGCGTCTCCTGCGCCAGCGCCGACGAGCTGCCGCCGAGGCCGAACACCGTCACCTGCCGCGCCTTGGCGATCAGTTCCGCCGCCTTCTGCAGCTGTCCCGGATCGATCTGCCGCTCCGCCTCCTGCAGCGCGCGCCGCGCTTCGCCGAAGACGGCGTTCCAGAACGGCATGCCGCTGTCGCTGTTCGCGGGCTGGGGCTTGGTGGCGAGATAGAGCGCGCCGACGACAAGGCTCTGCGCCAGCTTCAGCTTGAAATCGCGCACGCCCTCGCAGCCGATGGCGCGGCAGAACCGTGTCACCGTCGGCTCGCTGACCCGGGCACGTTGGGCAAGCGCGGCATTGGACGCGTCGACCGCATATTTGACATCGTCGAGCACGACATCGGCGACGCGGCGCTCGGCCGGCCGCAGCTCCGCATAGCTGTCCTTCACCTGCGAGATGATATCGGGAAAGCGCCTGACATGGTCGTGCCGGTCGCCGTCTTCGTCCGCAATTCGCAATGCCTGGCTGTCAGCTTCGGTCATTCGCCAGTCCTCCCCAGCCCGCTTCTGGATCCGTCATCTTCGCGATTATCCGCCCGCTGGCCATAGGCAATCAACCGAGCTGAGTATGTAGGAAAGTAACACACACCGCAAGGGATGATAAAACCCATTTAGATCAGCATATTAACTGATATCTGATTGAACCTGATTGCTTCTGTCGTCTGTCGCCGCTTGACAGCAAAGTAGGATAGTTACAGACTGATTTCGCGGACGGATGGGCCTTGGGCAACGCATCGCGCAGTCTCCGAGGGGGAGCATGAGTACGGCAAGCGCAAGAACGCCGAAGCTCGGTGTGCAGGCAGCGACCAAAGTCTATCAGACAGGTTCCGGCGATCTTCTGGCGCTGGACCGCTGCAGCCTCGATGTCCAACCCAATGAGATCGTTTCGATCGTCGGCCCCTCCGGCTGCGGCAAGACCACGCTGTTGTGGTCGATGTCGGGCCTGCACCGGCTGACCGGCGGCACGATCCTGCTCGACGGCAAGGAGGTCACTGGACCGCGCCCCGAGATCGGCATTGTCTTCCAGGAAGCGAACCTCCTGCCCTGGCGCAATCTCGACGCCAACATCAACTTCCCCTTCGAGATCAAGGGCGAGAAGCCCGACCGCGCCTGGATCGCCCATCTCTTGCACCGCGTCGGGCTGGACGGCTTCGGCGGCAAGTTCCCGCGCGAGCTTTCCGGCGGCATGCAGCAGCGCGCCGCGATCGTGCGCGCGCTGGCATTGAAGCCCTCCGTGCTCCTGATGGACGAACCATTCGGCGCGCTCGACAGTTTTACCCGCGAGGAGATGAACCGCCTGGTCGAGGAGATCTGGCTCGACACCAAGACCACCATCGTCTTCATCACCCACAGCATCGAGGAGGCGATCTTCCTCTCCGATCGCGTCGTGGTGCTGACCACGCGGCCCGGCCGCGTCGCCAAGATCTACGACGTGCCGTTCGCGCGCCCGCGGTCTCTGGAGATCATGGCGACGAAGGAGGTCTTCGACCTCACCAACCGCATCAAGATGGACATCGTCGGCGAGCGTCGGCCGCAGGCCCAGCAACAGCCGGAGCACAAGAGCGCTGAAATCGTGAGGATCAGGCAGTGAGCGGAGGCGACGCCATTCCGGAATTCTCGAAGGCGAAGTCAGGCGGTGACGGGCAGGAGGTCAGCCTCACCAACCTTTCCGCCTTCGCCAGCGGTCCCGGCATCAAGTCCGGAGCCGAGGTGGCGGCGATCCTCGCCGTGGCGGTGGTCATCATCGGCGGCATCGAGCTCGCGCTTCGCATCTTTCACGTGCCGCAATACATCATGCCGCCGCCGAGCTCGATTGCCTACGCGCTGTTCGACGAGTTCCCGCTGATCGCCCCGCATCTCGGCTACACGCTGGTCGAGCTTGTCTCCGGCTTCGCCATCGGCGCCATCGTCGGCCTTGTGATGGCGGCGGTGATCACGCAGTTCCCCTTCGCCGAGAAGATCGTCGCGCCCTACATCCTGATCCTGGTCACCACGCCGATGCTGGCGCTGGTGCCTTTGCTCATCTTGCGCTTCGGCTTTGGCTACACGCCGCGCATCATCGCGGTCGCTCTGGCTGCCGGCCCGATGGTGATGATCAATGCAGCGACCGGCTTCCGCCGTGTCGACAGCGCCAAGATCGCCCTGGCCCGCTCCTATGGCGCAAGCACGCTGCAGATCTTCTGGAAGATCCGCGCGCCGATGGCGCTGCCGATGATCCTGGTCGGGCTGATGATCGGCGCGATCTTCGGCCTGCTCACCGCCGTCGGCGCCGAGATGGTCGGCGGCGGCTTTGGCCTCGGCAACCGGCTGACTTCCTATTCGTCGATGATCCAGATGCCGCAATTCTTCGCGGTGGTGCTGATCCTGTCGACGCTCGGCATCCTGATTTACGTGCTGTTCTTCCTGATCGGCAAGAAATGGGCGAGCTGGGAGACCTAAGCGCGAAAGGACGGGGTCGCCCGGGAGGCGGGCGAAGGCAAGGCAAGCGATCAATAAGGGCAATCAACAAAAGGGGAATGCCATGACCAACGACAATCCGATCCATTCCAGCGTCCCGACGGGCATCAGCCGCCGCTACTTCCTGCAGGTGACGGCGGCCGGCGTCGTGACCGCCACCGCGCTCGGCGCATCCGGCCTGAGGGCCAGGGCGGCGGCCTATGAGAAATTCACCTGGATCTCGCCGCGCGGCACGCTCGAAGTGCTGGACGACTATCCCTACTGGTCGGCGAAGAAAGCCGGCTATTTCGGCGACCTTAACACCGACATGCAGCCCGGCCCTTCGGATGGCACCGCGACGGTGAAGTTCGTCGATGTCGGCCAGGCCGACATGGGCTTCCCCTCGCCCGGCGTCTTCTCCTTCGCCATCCAGAACGGCATGAAGCTGAAGTCCGTCTTCCACATGGGCGCGCGCGATACTTTCAGCCTTGCCTTCCGCAAGGGGGAGGGATCGAACGACCTTAAGAAGCTTGAGGGCAAGACCGTCCTGCTCGGCTCCGCCGCATGGCAGGCGATCGTCGATCCGCTGCTCGCCGCGCAAGGCGTCGACATCAAGAAGGTGAAATATGTCGAGGCCGGCTGGCCGACCTGGGGCACCGCGCTGGCCGGCGGCCAGGGCGATGCGGCGCTGTCCTGGGAAGGCTTGCGCGCCGAATGGATCGCCAAGGGACTCGACTTCGAATACTGGCTCGGCGTCAAGAATTCCAAGCTGCCGGCCAACACCTTCGTCGTGCGCGCCGCCGACCTCGAGGATGCCGACAAGAAGGCCTTCCTGGAAAAATACCTGCGCGGCTGGGCGATGGGTCTCGAGTTCGGATACCAGAACCCGCGCGCGGCGGTCGAGGCCGTGTTCGAGCAGTTCCCGACCTTGGCCAAGAACCTCGGTCCCGAGCTCGGCACCACCTCGATCCTGCAGCAGATCAACGTCTTCCGCGGCGACATGGACAAGCGCGGCGGCTGGGGCTCGCATGACATTGCGAGCTGGCAGGGCTTCTTCGACGAGATTCTGAAAATCGGCCAGATCAGCGCGCCGGTGAAGGCCGAGGATGTCTGCACCAACGACCTGATTCCGGCCGCCAACGATTTCGACAAGGCCAAGGTCAAGGCCGATGCCGACGGCGTCAAACTGTCGGAAGGCTTTGCCGCGCTCGACGTCGAGAAGATCAAGGCGCACCTGTTCGATTCGGCGGTCAAGTAACACGACTGCCATGACCATCGGGCGGCGCGAGACGCCGCCCGCCATTCCGTTCAAAGAGCATTGGGGAGGCTTCGATGGCCGACAAGGTGAAAATACTGGTGGTTGGTCTGGGCAATATGGGCGCATCGCATGCCAGCGCCTATCACCGCTCCGACGGTTTCGAGATCGTCGGCCTCATGAGCCGCAACATCAAAAGCAACAAGAAGATCCCCAAGGAACTCGCCGGCTACCCGCTCTATGAGGATTTCGACCTGGCGCTGAAGGAGACGAAACCGGACGCGGTCTCGATCAACAGCTGGCCGAACACGCATGCCGAATACGCGTTGAAGGCGACAGCCGCCAATTGCCATGTCTTCATGGAAAAGCCCCTGGCCACCAACATCGAGGACGCAGAGAAGGTGGTGGCCGCGGCGCGGGCGAAGAACCGCAAGCTGGTGCTGGGCTATATCCTGCGCGTCCACCCGTCCTGGATCAAATTCATCGAGGTCGGCAAGACGCTCGGCAAGCCGCTGGTGATGCGCCTGAACCTCAACCAGCAAAGCAGCGGCACTGCCTGGCACTGGCACAAGAACCTGATCGATTCGCTGATCCCGATCGTCGACTGCGGCGTCCACTATGTCGACGTCATGTGCCAACTGACCGGCGCCAAGCCGGTGCGCGTGCACGGCATCGGCGCAAAACTCTGGGCCGAGGCCGACAAGCAGAATTACGGCCATTTGCACGTCACCTTCGATGACGGCTCGGTCGGCTGGTATGAGGCCGGCTGGGGCCCGATGATGAGCGAGACGGCCTATTTCGTGAAGGACGTGGTTGGCCCGAAGGGCGCCGTCTCGATCGTCGCCGGCCAGTCGGGCAGCAGCGCCAAGGATGCCGAGGAAGTGTCCGATTCCGCCGACATCGACCGCCATACCAAGACCGACGCGCTGAAGATCCACTATGCGCAGGTCGACGGCGACAAGAATTTTGCCAAGCCCGACGAGATCGTCAGCATGGAGGACGAGCCCGGGCACCAGGAACTCTGCGACCGCGAGCAGGCCTTCTTCCTGCGCGCCATCCGCGAGGACCTCGATCTGACCGAGCAGATGGACGCGGCCGTCAACAGCCTGCGCATCGTACTGGCGGCGGAGCAGAGCATCGCGGAGAAGCGGACCGTCGAGCTGGCCTGAGCCTTCTCTGTCACCAGTCGCGCCACTCCCCTCATCCGGCCGCTTCGCGGCCACCTTCTCCCCGGCGGGGAGAAGAGATTGGCGCCGGCGCTGACAATCTCCTCTCCCCGCCGGGGAGAGGTCAGCCGAGCGAAGCGGAGGCTGGGTGAGGGTGAGTCCAGCGATCGGCAATCATAGGGAGGAACACATGACCGCGATTTCGGAGAGCTTGATTGCGACCTACACCAACTCCGACGCGCTGGCGCTCGCCGGCCTGGTAAAGCGCGGCGAGGTTTCGCCGGCTGAGCTCGTCGAAGCGGCGATCACCATGATCGAACGCCTCAACCCATCGCTCAATGCTGTCATCCACCGCCTCTACGACATGGCGCGCGCCCAGGCGGCGACGGTCGACAAGGAGGCACCCTTCGCCGGCGTGCCCTATCTGCTCAAGGAGCTCGCTTCGTCCTGGAAAGGCGCGCCCCTTACCAACTCCTGCCGCTACCTGAAGGACTTCGTCGCCGATTCCGACAGCGAGGTGGCGCGCCGCATCAAGGCCGCCGGGCTCGTCCTCGTCGGCAAATCCAACGCGCCGGAGAACGGCTGGTCGATCACCACCGAGCCAAAACTCTACGGCGCGACGAAAAACCCGTGGAAGCAAGGCATCACGCCGGGCGGCTCCAGCGGCGGCGCTGCCGCCGCGATCGCTTCGCGCATGGTGCCGATCGCCGAGGCCAGCGACGGAGCCGGCTCGATCCGCGTGCCGGCTTCCTGCTGCGGCATTGTCGGCCTGAAACCGTCGCGCGGCCGCGTCAGCCTCGCGCCCTACGGCGACTATTGGTATGGCGGCGCCTATTTCCTCTGCTGCTCGCGCACCGTACGCGACACCGCTGCCTATCTCGACGCGGTGGCCGGCGCCCTGCCCGGCGACGCCTACACCCCACCGGTTCCGACGGACAGCTGGCTCAACCTCTCCGCACGGGCGCCGAAGAAGCTGCGCATCGGCTTTACCGTCACGCCGCCGAACGGCGCCGCGATAGATCCTGAAGTCAAGCAGACGGTGCTTTCCACGGTCGCCGCGCTCGAACGTCTCGGCCACGATGTCGAGGAGCACGACATGCCGCTCGACGCCGATGCTGCCTGGAAAACCTACACCGACATGACCAACGTGCAGACGGCCGCCACCTTCGGCTTCCTCGAAACGCTGGTCGGCCGCCCCGTCACGCCGAACGATGTCGAGCCGGTGACCTGGGCGGTCATCGAGCGCGGCCGCGCGACCAGCGGCATCAAACATGTTTCCGATGTCGAGCAACTGAGGCTGATCGGCCGCGATATCGTCGGCGACCTAAACCCCTATGACATCTTCATCACCCCGACGCTGACGCAGCTGCCGCGCCCGCTCGGCTACTACGACATGTCGGAGACCGAGCTCGACCGCTACAACGCCAAATGGGGCGACGCGGTCTTCAACTTCCCCTTCAACATCTCCGGCCTGCCGGCGATCTCGCTGCCGCTCGGGCAATCGGCCGCTGGCGTGCCGATCAGCGTCCAGCTCGTCGGCCGTTACGGCGACGAGGCGACGGTGCTGGCGCTGTCCACACAGTTGGAAGGCGAGATGCCGTGGAAGGACCGACGGCCGGCGCTGTAGGAGCGAGAAGCTCGATTGGGTCAGCGCGCCAATGGATGGCCTCGCGAAGTGCCCACGTGAAATGCCAATTGCGAAGGTCAGCACCGCCCTGTGGTGGCATTTGATCGTGACGCATCCTTCGCTAAGCTGCGGAACTCTCTTCGATCAAGCGGAGCTGCCTGGCGCACCGCATAAGTCTACCAACCTGTCCACGCCGGATCGAGTGGTGCCCATTCTCGTAAAGCTCAACGATCCAATCTTCGTCATCTTCACTCAGATCCAATCGCGCTTCATAGCAATGTCGCAGCAAGCGGCTGATGCTAAAACCACGGTGTTTAGTCACCAGGACCAAGCTGTCTCGCACCTCAAGCAGTTTCTCGACCTGTCGAGTGGTCAACTCATCGTCAACATAGCCAATTATGCTTTCGACGAATCCCGTCTCCCACTCGGTCAATGCCTCACGCTCGGATGCAAGCAATAATCTCGCAATAGATCGCGCTGCGGCGATGTCTTTGCGGATACGCTCAATCTCACTCCAAGATGCCATATGCCATCTCCGACTATCAGGTCGCAGGCAACAAGGACAAACTGTGGATAATTGCGGGGACAATATTTAAGTGCGTCGCCGCCTCAGGGAAAGAGCACCTGCGGACAGCTCACCTTGGCAACAGGTTCACGGCCGAATTAGCCAGGCCAAATTCCTATAAAATTCCTATATCTTTCCCATCCGCCCCGTCTCGAACCTTTATGGCGATCGGGTCCATATCTCCCTTCGAAGAAGCGCTTTGATCGCCGTCGCCGCCAAGGTGACGAGCGTCCGTGTGCAGTTTTGAGCCCGCTACCGCGAGCCCGCAAACACAAAGTGGAAACAAAGGAAGACCAGCCATGGATCTTATAGTTCTCGGGATCGGAATTTTGTTCTTCGCCCTGTCCTTAGCCTACGTCAAAGCCTGCGACAGAATCTGAGCGGAAGGGCCGGATCATGCTTCTCGATTACATTCTTGGCGGCGCGGTGACCTTGTTCCTGCTCGCCTACCTCACCTACGCCCTCATCCGCCCCGAGCGTTTCTGAACGTTCCGGCGCCAGGCACGGAAAGCCATCCCAATGACAATCTACGGCTGGATACAAATCCTTCTCTATTGCGGCATCCTCGTCGCGCTCGTTAAGCCGGTCGGCTCCTATATGCACCGCGTCTTCAACGGCGACCGGTCCTTCCTCTCGCCCGTGCTCGTCCCGATCGAGCGCGGCCTCTACCGTCTTTCGGGGACGAGCGAGAAGGAAGAACAGCATTGGGCCGTTTATGCGACGGCTATGCTGCTCTTCAACCTTGTGGGCCTTCTCGTTCTCTATGCGCTGCAGCGAGTGCAGGGCGTGCTGCCCTACAACCCCGCAGGCATGACCGCCGTCGACCCGCAGCTCGCCTTCAACACTGCCGCGAGCTTCGTCACCAACACCAACTGGCAGAATTACGGCGGCGAAAGCACGATGTCCTACCTCGTGCAGATGGCGGGCCTCACCGTCCAGAATTTCGTCTCGGCTGCCACCGGCATTGCGATTGCAATCGCGCTGATCCGCGGCTTCGCTCGTGCTTCGGGCAAGTCGATCGGCAATTTCTGGGTCGATCTGACCCGCTGCACGCTCTACGTGCTGCTGCCGATTTGTATCGTGCTGACGCTGGTCTATGTCTGGCTCGGCATTCCGCAGACGCTTGGGCCTTATGTCGACGCCACCACGCTGGAAGGCGCCAAGCAGACCATCGCGCTCGGACCGGTCGCCTCGCAGGTCGCCATCAAGATGCTCGGAACCAATGGCGGCGGCTTCTTCAACGCCAATGCCGCACATCCCTTCGAGAATCCGGACGCGATCTCGAACATGATCCAGATGCTGACCATCTTTTTGCTCGGCGCCGGCCTCACCAACGTCTTCGGCCGCATGGTCGGCAATCAGCGCCAGGGCTGGGCGATCCTCGCTTCGATGGGTGCGCTGTTCATCATCGGCGTCATCGTCTGCTATTGGGCCGAGGCCGCCGGCAACCCTCTGGTCCATGCGCTCGGCATCGACGGCGGCAACATGGAAGGCAAGGAGACCCGCTTCGGCATCGCCGCCTCGGCACTGTTCGCGGTCATCACCACGGCTGCCTCCTGCGGCGCCGTCAACGCCATGCATGATAGCTTCACCGCGCTTGGCGGCATGATCCCGCTCATCAACATGCAGCTCGGCGAAGTCATCGTCGGCGGCGTCGGCGCCGGTTTCTACGGCATCCTGATGTTCGTCGTCATCGCGGTTTTCGTTGCCGGCCTGATGGTCGGCCGCACGCCGGAATATCTCGGCAAGAAGATCGAGGCCAGGGAGGTCAAGATGGCAATGCTGGCCATCCTGTGCTTGCCGCTGGCCATGCTGATCTTCACGGCCATCGCCGTGGTCCTGCCCAGCGCGGTGGCCTCGATGGCCAATGGTGGGCCGCACGGCTTCTCCGAGGTGCTCTATGCCTATACCTCGGCGGCCGCCAACAACGGCTCGGCCTTCGGCGGCCTCACCGGCAACACGCCTTGGTACAACCTGACCATGGCCATCGGCATGCTGATGGGCCGTTTCCTGGTCATCATCCCGGCTCTGGCCGTTGCCGGCTCGCTGGCGGCGAAGAAGACCGTGCCCGCTTCGGCCGGCACCTTCCCGACGGACGGCACGCTGTTCGTTGGCCTGCTGGTCGGCGTCATCATCATCGTCGGCGGCCTCACCTTCTTCCCGTCGCTCGCCGTCGGTCCCATCGTCGAGCATCTGGCGATGATCCATGGACAGACCTTCTGAGATGACCATGCCCGGGTTCAACCACATACGTCGGCACGACGGTCACCAGACCGGTGACGGAGCGCCCGACAACGGAAGGGACGAGAAGCCTCGTCCTTTCCCGACCCTTTCAACCTTTCTCGGCATGGCGGCCGTGCTGTTCGTGCTGTGGCTGCTGGCCACCGGTCTTCCGCACCTCTTCCCGAAGACCGAACACCCGGCGCCATCCAACATAACCGATACTGGAGCCTCGAAATGAGCCAGTCCAAATCCGCGAGCATTGTCGATGCCCGCATCCTTGTGCCCGCCATCGGCGGCGCCTTCCGCAAGCTGAACCCGCGCACGCTGATCAAGAATCCGGTGATGTTCGTCGTCGCCATTGTCTCGTTGCTCACGACCATCCTTTTCATCCGCGATCTCATCGCCGGGGGCGGCGATCTCGGCTTCACCCTGCAGATCATCATCTGGCTGTGGTTCACCGTGCTGTTCGCGAATTTCGCCGAGGCAGTCGCCGAAGGCCGCGGCAAGGCGCAGGCCGACTCGCTGCGCAAGGCGCGCACCGAGACCCAGGCCAAGCTCCTCGCCAACGGCGACCGCACGAAATTCAAGCTGGTGCCGGGCACCAGCCTGAAGGTCGGCGATGTCGTGCTGGTCGAGGCCGGCGACATCATCCCGTCCGACGGCGAGGTGATCGAAGGCGTGGCCTCCGTCAACGAGGCGGCGATCACCGGCGAATCCGCGCCCGTCATCCGCGAATCCGGCGGCGACCGCTCGGCCGTCACCGGCGGCACCCAGGTGCTTTCCGACTGGATCCGCGTGCGCATCTCCGCCGCGTCCGGCCAGACCTTCCTCGACCGCATGATCTCGCTGGTCGAGGGCGCCGAGCGCCAGAAGACGCCGAACGAGATCGCGCTCAACATCCTGCTCGTCGGAATGACGCTGATCTTCGTGCTGGCGACCGCTACCATCCCGAGCTTCGCCTCCTATTCGGGCGGCTATATCCCGGTGACGATCCTGGTTGCTCTCTTCGTGACGCTGATCCCGACCACGATCGGCGCATTGATGTCGGCCATCGGCATCGCCGGCATGGACCGCCTGGTGCGCTTCAATGTGCTTGCCATGTCCGGCCGCGCCGTCGAGGCCGCCGGCGACGTCGACACGCTGCTGCTCGACAAGACCGGCACCATCACGCTCGGCAACCGCCAGGCGACCGAGTTCCGTCCGGTCAAGGGCGTCACCGAACAGGAGCTGGCCGATGCCGCCCAGCTCGCCTCGCTGGCCGACGAGACGCCGGAAGGCCGCTCGATCGTCGTGCTGGCCAAGGAGAAATACGGCATTCGCGCCCGCGACATGGCGACCCTGCATGCAGCCTTCGTGCCCTTCACCGCGCAGACCCGCATGAGCGGCGTCGACATCGACGGTTCGTCGGTGCGCAAGGGTGCCGTCGATGCTGTGCTCAATCACGTCAACCAGGCGACGGTCGCAGCCCACGGCACGCGCCCGACAAGCGACGCCATCCGCGATCTCCAGGCCGTTGCCGACGAGATCGCCAAGGCCGGCGGCACGCCGCTGGCGGTCGAGCGCGACGGCCGCCTGCTCGGCGTCGTCCACCTCAAGGACATCGTCAAGGGCGGCATAGCCGAGCGTTTCGCCGAGCTGCGCAAGATGGGCATCCGCACGGTGATGATCACCGGCGACAACCCGCTGACCGCGGCAGCCATCGCCGCTGAAGCCGGCGTCGACGACTTCCTTGCCCAGGCGACGCCTGAGAACAAGCTGTCGCTGATCCGCGAGGAGCAGGCCAAGGGCAAGCTGGTCGCGATGTGCGGCGACGGCACCAATGACGCGCCGGCGCTCGCCCAGGCCGATGTCGGCGTCGCCATGAACACCGGCACGGTCGCCGCGCGCGAAGCCGGCAACATGGTCGACCTCGACAGCGACCCGACCAAGCTGATCGAGATCGTCGAGATCGGCAAGGCGCTGTTGATGACGCGCGGCTCGCTGACGACCTTCTCGATCGCCAACGACGTGGCCAAGTACTTCGCCATCATCCCGGCGATGTTCGCGGTCTTCTATGTCGCGCCCGGCCAGTCCACCGGTCCGCTGCAGGCGCTCAACATCATGCATCTGGCGACGCCGCAGAGCGCCATCCTGTCGGCCATCATCTTCAACGCGCTGATCATCATCGCGCTGATCCCACTGTCGCTGAAAGGCGTGAAATATCGTGCCATCGGCGCCGGCTCGCTGCTCACCCGCAACCTGCTCGTCTACGGCCTCGGCGGCATCATCGTGCCCTTTGTCGGCATCAAGGCGATCGACCTGATCGTCACGGCCCTCGGCCTCGCATAAGGATTTATCTCGATGTTCAAGCAACTCAGACCCGCTTTTGTCATGATCGTCTTTTTCACGGTGCTGACCGGCCTGATCTATCCGATCGGCATGACCGGCATCGCCCAGGCGCTGTTCCCGAACCAGGCCAATGGCAGCCTGATCGAGAAGGACGGAAAGGTCATCGGCTCCAGCCTGATCGGCCAGGCCTTCGCCAGCGACCGCTATTTCCACGGCCGGCCCTCGGCGGCCGGTGACGGTTACAACGCCGCCTCCTCCAGCGGCTCCAATCTCGGCCCGACCAATCCCAAGCTCATCGACCGCATCAAGGGCGACGCCGAGAAGCTGAAGGCCGAGAATCCGAACGCGCCGGTGCCGATGGACCTCGTCACGACCTCCGGCAGCGGCCTCGATCCCGACATCAGCCCAGAGGCCGCCTATTTCCAGGTGCCGCGCGTCGCCAAGGCCCGCGGCGTTGACGAGGCCAAGGTCAAGGCGCTCGTCGACGGCCATGTCGAAGCGCGCGAGCTTGGCGTCCTCGGCGAGCCGGTGGTCAATGTGCTGGCGCTGAACCTGGCGCTGGACGAGCTGAAGTGATCCACGCGCCGGGGATCGACACGGTTCCCGGCGCAATCCATGATTGGACTGATGCCCGACGACAGGACCGACTCCGAGAACCGCCCCTCCCCCGACGCGCTGCTGGAGCATGCCGAGCGCGAAGGCCGTGGCCGCCTGCGCATATTTCTCGGCGCGGCACCCGGCGTCGGCAAGACCTACGAGATGCTGATGGCGGGCCGCGCCCGCCGCGCCGACGGCGTCGACGTCGTCATCGGCATCGTCGAGACGCATGGCCGCAAGGAAACCCAGGCCCTGGTCGACGGCTATGAGGTGGTACCGCGCCGTCTGGTCGACTATCGCGGCCAGACGTTGGACGAGATGGACATCGACGCCATCCTGAAGCGCCGCCCCGACCTCGTCCTGGTCGACGAGCTTGCCCACACCAACGCGCCAGGCAGCCGTCATCCCAAGCGCTATCTCGATGTGCAGGAGATCCTGGCGCAAGGCATCGACGTCTACACCACGCTGAACATCCAGCATGTCGAGAGCCTGAACGACGTCGTCGCCCAGATCACCCGCGTCAGGGTGCGCGAGACGGTTCCCGACTCCATCATCGACGAGGCGGACGACATCGAGGTCATCGATCTCACCCCCAACGACCTCATCAAGCGGCTGCATGACGGCAAGGTCTATTTCCCCAACACCGCGCAGCGCGCCATCGAGAACTATTTCTCGCCGGGCAATCTGACGGCGCTGCGCGAGCTGGCGCTGCGCCGCACCGCCCAGCGCGTCGACGAACAGCTGCTCAACCACATGCAGTCGCACGCCATTCCCGGTCCCTGGGCGGCCGGCGAGCGCGTGCTCGTCTGCGTCGACTCGCAACCTGGCGGCGCGGCCCGCATCCGCTATGCGCGCCGGCTCGCCGACCGGCTGCGCGCGCCCTGGACGGCGCTTCACATCGACACGCCGCGTTTGGCCGGCATGTCCGAGGAAGACAAGGATCGCCTGGCCAGGAACCTGCGCCTTGCCGAGCAGCTCGGCGCCGATATCACCACCATTCCCGGCCAGAACGTCGCCCAGGACATCGTGCGCCATGCGACGACGAACAATTTTACCCATATCGTCATCGGCCGGCCTACCCGTTCGCGCTGGCGCGAGCTGATCGAGGGTTCGCTCACCTATGATCTGATCCGCAATGCCGGCGACATCAGCGTCCACGTCATTTCCGGCGCCGAGCGTGATACCGACACGCCCTCGGCGCGGCTCAAGGCCGCGACCGAGCAGAAGCCTTTCCAGATCTGGCCCTATCTGATCTCGACAGTCTACGTCGCCGGCGCGCTGGCCGTCAGCTCGATCCTCGACCAGTTCCTCGATGTCCGCAATCTCGCCAGCGTCCTGCTGCTGGCGGTGCTGACGTCGGCGGTCACCTTCGGGCTCTGGCCGGCGCTCTACGCCTGTTTCCTCTCCGCGCTTGCCTTCAACTTCTTCTTCCTCGAGCCGCGCTACACGCTGACGATCCGGGACCCGGAGAGCATCGTTGCCTTCGCCGTCTTCCTCGTCGTCGCCGTGATCGCCAGCAATCTGACGGCGCGCGTGCAGCGCCAGGCGGTCGCCGCGCGCTCGCGGGCGCGCGCGACCGAGGATATCTATTCCTTTTCCAGGAAGCTCGCCGGCGCCGGCACGCTCGACGACGTGCTGTGGGCCACCGCCTTCCAGATCGCCTCGATGCTGAAGGTCCGGGTCGTGCTGCTTCTGCCGGAAAACGGCACCATCACCGTCAAGGCCGGCTATCCGCCGGACGATACCCTGGCCGAGGCCGATATCGCGGCCGCGCGCTGGGCCTGGGAGCACAACCGCGCCGCCGGCCGCGGCGCCGACACCTTGCCCGGGGCAAAACGCCTCTATCTCCCCTTGCGGACGGGGCGGACCGCGATTGGCGTGGTCGGCCTCGACAACGACAAGCAGGGACCGCTGCTGACGCCCGAGCAGCAACGCCTGCTCGACGCCTTGGTCGACCAGGCAGCGGTGGCCATCGAGCGCGTCCAGCTCGTTGCCGATGTCGACCGCGCCCGGCTTGCGGCTGAAGCGGACCGGTTGCGCTCGGCGCTGCTCACCTCGATCTCGCACGACCTGAAGACGCCGCTCGCCGCGATCATGGGCGCGGCCGGCACGCTGAAGGAATTCGCGCCGGCGCTGCCGGAAATGGATCGCGCGGAGCTTCTGTCGACGGTCGTCAGCGAATCGGAGCGGCTGAACCGCTTCATCGCCAATCTGCTCGACATGACCAGGATCGAATCGGGCGCGATGGAGCCGAATTACGCGCTCCATTATGTCGGCGATGTCGTCGGCTCGGCGCTGAACCGGGCGCAGAAGATCACCGCCGAGCACACAATAGAGACCGACATTCCGGCCGACCTGCCGATGCTGCGGCTCGATCCCGTGCTGTTCGAGCAGGCGCTGTTCAACCTGCTCGACAATGCCGCCAAATACGCCGCGCCCGGCTCGATCATCCGGCTGCAGGCCTGGGTCGACAATGGCGCCATCATCCTGCAGGTGATGGATGAGGGGCCGGGCATCCCGCCGGGCGACCTGGAGCGGATATTCGATACCTTCTACCGCGTGCGCAAACGCGACCAGGTGCGTGCCGGCACGGGTCTCGGCCTGTCGATCAGCCGCGGTTTCATCGAGGCGATGGGCGGCACGATCGCGGCGGCCAACCGCACCGACCGTCCCGGCGCGATCTTCACCATCCGCATGCCGGTGCCGGCTGAGTTGCCGGCGCTCGGCGCGCCGCTTACGGATGATGCGGCATGACAAATCAGACCGTGTCCATATTGGTCGTCGACGACGAGCCGCCGATCCGCAAATTGCTGCGCGTTGGCTTGGGCAGCCAGGGCTATACGGTCTCCGAGGCGCCGAACGCCAAGGCGGCGATCGAGCTCCTGCAGACCGAACGGCCGGACCTGATCCTGCTCGATCTCGGCCTGCCCGGCATGACCGGCCTGGAGCTGCTCGGCAAATGGCGTGGCGAGGGTCTCGACATTCCGGTCGTGATCCTGTCCAGCCGCACCGACGAGGCCGGCATCGTCTCGGCGCTCGAGCTTGGCGCCGACGACTATGTGACCAAGCCCTTCGGCATGAACGAGCTGGTTGCCCGCATCCGCGTGGCGCTGCGCCACAAGTTCCAGCAGCAGGGCGAGAAGCCGGTGTTCCATACCGGCGATCTTTCGGTCGACCTGGTGAAGCGCATCGTCAAGGTCGAGGGCAAGGAAGTGAAGCTGTCGCCCAAGGAATACGACATCCTGCGCATGCTGGTGCAATATGCCGGCAAGGTGCTGACGCACCAGTTCCTGATGAAGCAGATCTGGAACGACTCGACCGACGTGCAATATCTGAGGGTCTATGTCCGCCAGCTGCGGCAGAAGATCGAGAAGACCCCGGACCAGCCGCGCTACATCATCACCGAGACGGGCGTCGGATATCGTTTGCGCGAGGTGGACGGAAACGAATAAGGCGACCGGCTTTCGCCATCGCCTCAAAATGAATCCCCTTGTTGTGGATCAATCCGCCGACAGATCCGCCGTCCGCGCCAGCGCGCTTCCAAAACCGTTGAGCGAGATGGTGAAGGAGATCGGCTGCATGGTGTCCGCCGCCGTGGCGTCGATCTTCAGTGTGGTGGCGCTCTGCAGCAGCGGCGTGGTGTCGGCATCGAACGTCACCGGCACCAGGCAACCCACCGCTTGGCAGGTGTTGAACTGCAGCGTGCCGTCAAGCTTCTTGTCGTCGATCTCGATCGCGACGCCGTTGGCGAGCGCAAGTCCGAAGGGCAGCGCCAGCGTGCCGCTGGCGTCCTGGCCGGTCTTGGTCGTCAATTCGATCGCCAGCAGCCGCTGGCCGCTCTGCTTGTTAAACTGCTGATGCGACAGGCTGCAGACCTTGTTGCTGCCGGTGACCTGGCAGTTCACCGTCCAGTCGCCATGCGTTTCCGAAAGCGCCGACGCGCCACCCGGCAGTTGCGGCTTGGCCGCCGCGCCGGCGGGCTGGGCGGCCACCTTGTCGCCCTTGTTCTGCGCGGCGAATGCCGGCGGACCGACGATGCCGGCGACGGCCAGCATCGCTATGGCAAACTTATACCTGATTTTCATCGAATCCCTCTTTGCCAACCGGCCAGTCGCGTGGACGGGCGGAGCCGCTGTTAGAGCCGCCAGCCGCCGCCGCCGTCAAGTGCAATGCTGAGGCACGGGCCGGATTTTCTTTGGCATGACAATCGATCAGCTGACCATGGCGCCGCCGGTCGAACACCCTATATTAGGTCCAGGTTCTGTTTTTCATGCGGACAAGGTAGCCATGTCGTTCCGCCGCCTATTGACGTTTCTGATTTCAGCTGTCCTGGCGGCCACCGGCTTGCTGGGCATGGCTTCCGGCGTATCGGCCCAGGTCGTCACCCCGACGAATCGCAACGCATTGGTGCAACAGAACCAGCTGCAACAGTTGCAGAACCAATTGCAGCGGCAGCAATACCAGCATCAGCAGCAGATCTATCGTGAGCTCGACCGGCCCACCGCGCGCCAGCCTCAGCCCAACGTGCCGGTATATGATCAGACATGTCGAATGGAAGCGGTCGGCAACACGATTTCGCGGGTTTGCCGCTGACATTTTGTTTTTTTCAGGTTATTAGCCGACTTACTTACCGGCAAAATACCGGATTGCAAGGGCGGTGGTTTTAGAGCAATTCCAGGAAAAGTGTGACACGGTTTTCCGTCAGGAATTGCGTAAAAACAGAAAGATAGAGCGGTTCGCCGTTTCCACGAAACGGTGAGACGCTCTAGGGTTTGCAGGGGGCCAGGTTTTTGCCGCGCCGATAGCGTATGGCAGGGAAGCTGCTCCTACCGGAATTTGGGATGGCAACAACCAAGAAGAAAGCAGTTCGCAAAGCCAAGAAAGGGCAACGGATCCGCCAGGTGGCGGCCATTCCGTTCCGGTTGCGGGAAGACGGTGGCCTCGAAGTGTTGCTCGTCACCTCACGCACCACGCGGCGCTTCATCGTGCCCAAGGGCTGGCCGATGAAAGGCAAGAGCGGACGCAGGGCGGCAACGATCGAAGCCCAGGAAGAGGCCGGTGTTCTCGGCAAGTCGCTGAAGCGGCCTGCCGGTACCTATTCCTATTGGAAACGCATGACCGACGGCTTCATTCGGGTGGACGTTTCGGTCTATCTCCTCCAGGTCACGGAGGAACTTGCCGATTGGCGGGAGGCCGCGAACCGGCAACGCGCTTGGCTGCCGCCGGCAGACGCTGCCCTGCTCATCGACGAGCCTGAGCTTTCGACGCTGCTCCGGGATCTGACCATTCCGGCCGCCGATCCGTCTTAGGCGGATACCTCTTCAGTATCGTTCGGCGCGATGGCGGCATGCCGGTGTGAATCCACCGCTGGGACCGTGCCCATTCGAAGCTTGACTCACACATATCCCGATGGTTATACATCAATCAATAGCCAATGGGTTATTGATTGATGACAACTGCCCATGACATGCTGTTCAGGACGCTTGCCGATCCGACGCGGCGCGCCATCTTCGAACGTCTCTGCCGCCAGGGCGAGCAGACGGTCGGAGCCCTCACCGCGCAGGCAGGCGTGTCGCAGCCGGCGGTGTCGAAGCATCTGGGCGTGCTCAAGGAGGCGGGACTGGTGCGCGACCGCCATGAAGGGCGCCAGACCCATTACAGCGCGCAGATCAAGGCGCTTGCGCCATTGATGGATTGGACGCGCGACATGGCGGGGTTTTGGGAAAGCCGGTTCGACGATCTCGAAGACCTGCTCAAAAGGATGGATCAATGAACGAAGCCGCAACGCGCTCCGTCATCGTCGAGCGCGAGATACCTTTTGCGCCGGAAAAGATTTGGCGTGCTCTCACCCAACCGCATCTCATCGAGGCGTGGCTGATGAAGAACGACTTCAAGCCGGTCCTGGACCATCGCTTCAATCTGAGCGCCGAATGGGGTGGCGTCGACTGCCAGGTGCGGACGGTCGAACCAAACCGGACGCTGTCCTACAGCTGGGACACCAAGGACCTCGAGAGCGTGGTCACCTGGACGCTGACTCCGACGGGCACGGGCACGCGTCTGCGTATGGAGCAGGTCGGCTTCCGCACGGATCAGGAGCCGTATTACCGCGGCGCCACCGTCGGCTGGAAGAGATATCTGGCGACCTTGGAGGAGGTCCTTTCGCGGCTCGACTGAAGGTCGCCGCCAATAGCAGGACTGCTCGGAACAACACACTGTTTGGCGGGGCGGCACACCGCAGGCGTAAGCCATGGAGATATCGAAATGAAGATCAAGTTGACCAGCATCTATGTCGACGACCAGGAGAAGGCCCTCGCCTTCTACACCGGCGTTCTGGGCTTCACCAGGAAGGCGGATTTCACCAACGGTCCATTCCGCTGGCTGACCGTCACCTCGCCCGACGATCCGGATGGCACCGAACTGCAGCTGGCACTCAATGACAATCCGGCGGCAAAGACCTATCAGCAGGCCATCTTCAAGCAGGGCCAGCCGGCGCTGATGCTGTTCAGCGACGACATCAAGGCCGACCACGATCGCATCAAGGCCAAGGGCGGCAGTTTTGCCATGGCGCCGACCGCGGTGACCGGCGCCACCATCGCGCAGCTCAACGACACCTGCGGCAACCTCGTCCAGCTTTCGCAGCTGGCGCGCTGGTAGGCGCCTCGATCCGTCTCGTCATTTGCAAGGGAGGTTAGATTGAACTGGAGCAAGTGGATCAGGCAGCTTCACCGCTGGCTGTCGATCATCTTCACCGTCACCGTCATTGCCAATTTCGCCGCCATGGCCATGGGCCCGCCGCCCGCCTGGATCGTCTATTCGCCGTTGATCCCGCTTTTCCTGCTTTTGTTCAGCGGGCTCTACATGTTCGTGCTGCCCTATGCCGCCAGATGGCGCGAAGAGCCAGCGGGCGAGCGCACGGAATCGGCCTGATGGCGAAGGCGAAATCGAAAGCCGACGCATCTCCGCACGAGAAACCGGTCCTGCTTTCAGGCGGCAATCCGCAGATCGCCAAGGGCCATGGCGACGCTCCCGTGCAGGCCTATATCGCGGCGATGCCGGGCTGGAAGAGCGAGGTCGGGCGCCGGCTCGACCAGCTCATCGTGCAAGCCGTTCCCAACGTGCAGAAGGCCGTCAAGTGGAACTCTCCATTCTACGGTATGGAGGGCGAAGGCTGGTTTCTCGGCATCCATTGCTTCGGCAGATACATCAAGGTGGCGTTCTTCCGCGGCCTGTCGCTGGATCCCGTGCCGCCGGCCGAATCCAAGAGCGGGGACACGCGCTATTTGCATATCCATGAGGACGATCGGCTCGACGAGGAGCAATTCGTCTCCTGGGTGAAACAGGCGAGCCAGCTGCCCGGCGAACGGATGTAAGCGCACGAAGGATCAAGCGCCGTCTCCCCGAAGGGCCACGGCGGCGATCTCATATCCAGCATCGAGGAGAAACCAGACATGCAAAAAGACGGCGAGCAGGACGGCAAGTCTGCGTCCGAGCTGATCGACGGAAGGATCAAGGAACTCGGCGACTGGCGCGGCGAGATGCTTGCCCGGCTCCGCGCCCTGATCCGGCAGGCCGCGCCGGAAGCCGTCGAGACATGGAAATGGCGCGGCGTGCCGGTCTGGGAGGATGCCGGCATCATCTGCACCGGCGAGACCTACAAGGCCGTCGTCAAGCTGACCTTCGCCAGAGGCGCGGCGCTGCCCGACCCCAAGAAGCTCTTCAACTCCAGCCTCGAAGGCAACACCAGGCGCGCAATCGATTTCAAGCAAGGCGACACGATCGACGCCGATGCCCTGAAGGCGCTCGTACGCGAAGCCGTGACCCTCAACAGATCGAAGGCCAAGCGCTGAGAGAGGACTGCGATGTAACGCTTCGGGTTGATGTTGCCGGCTTTTTCTTCCGCGCCCGGCAACGCGGATCGATACTATGCACCAAAATATCGCCATTACGCAGCGTAAGCGTCCTTCTGTTTCTGAGCAATAATTCATGAAACAAATACTGGACAAATTTATTGGCCGTTAAGCCAGGCGCGCTATCTGGATCGATGTCGCCGGCAACCGGGCGACATGCGGGGAAAAATATCGTCTCAACCGACGGATGAGCCAGTCGGACAGACGCCGGGGGAGCAGAACGAGCTCCATGGGAATGGGATGAAGTTCTCGTCGACCGATGCCGGTCCGCGTCTGATAGGGCTGGTCTGGCCCTTCGTCGCGGTAGTCCTGGTCCAGGCGCTGGTCGCAACCCTCAGCCTCCACACATTATCCGCGGTCCGCGCCTATGTCGGCGGCGAAAGTCAATGGTCGAAAGGCCAGAAGCACGCCATCTACTTCCTGAACCTCTATGCCGATACCGGCCAGCAGGAATATTTCAACGAATATCGTCAAGCCATCGCCGTGCCGCTCGCCGATCGCGCCGCGCGGCTGGCGCTCGAACAGGCCGAGCCCGACACGAATGCGGCCCGGCTTGGCTTTCTCGGCGGCAACAACCACCCCGACGATGTTGACGGCCTGATCTGGCTGTTCCGGAATTTCCGCCGCGTCAGCTATCTCGACACCGCGATCCGCCACTGGACGGATGCCGACGAGATGATCCTCGCCATCGAGGGACTTGGCGACGAGATGAATCGAAGGCTGGAAAAAGGGCCGGCAACGCCAGCCGAGATCGGCCTTTGGAAGGCGAAAATCCACCAGCTCGACCACCGGATCGGGCCGCTGGCCAAGGCTTTTTCCGACAGCCTCGGCGAGGGGTCGCGCTTCATCAAGATGGCGCTGACGGCGGCCAATCTCGCCACCGCCGCCCTGCTTATCCTGCTCGTCGTCTGGCGCACGCGCAAGCTGATGATACAGCGCCAGGCGTTTCAGAGCGCCCTCAACGCCGAGCGCGAGCGTGCCCAGATCACGCTGGCCTCGATCGGCCAGGCCGTCATCAGCACCGATGCCGAGGGGCGGCTTGACTATCTGAATGCCGGCGCGGAGCGGCTGCTTGCCTGCTCGCTGGCCGCAGCCAGGGGCAGGCCCATCGCCTCGTTGTTCCGGCTTGTCGACAAGGACAGCGGCGTCGAGGAGACCGATCTGATCGCGCGCCTGCTGGCAGGCGAGCCACGCCGCTCCAATGTGCGCCCGCAGCTCCTGGAGCGTCCCGACAGCTCGGTCGTGCCGGTGGCGCTGAATGGCGCGCCGCTGATCGTCTTGGGCCAGATCCTCGGCTGTGTCCTGGCCCTGCACGACATGACGCGCGAGCAGGATTATATCGAGCGCCTGTCGTGGCAGGCATCGCATGATGCGCTGACCGGTCTCGTCAACCGCCGCGACTTCGAGAACCGGCTGGCGGGCGCGATCTCCGAAGCGCCGGAAAGGTCGCGCAGGCATGCGCTGATGTATCTCGACCTCGACCAGTTCAAGCTGGTCAACGACACATGCGGCCATGCCGCCGGCGACCAGCTGCTGCGCCAGATTTCGGTGCTGCTCGCCAACGAGCTGCCGCCCGGCGACATCCTGGCCAGGCTGGGCGGCGACGAGTTCGGCGTGCTGCTCTTCGATTGCGATGCCGACTGTGCCGCCGCAACCGCCGAACGGCTGCGCGCCACGGTCCAGGACCTGCATTTCTCCTGGGACGGGCGTCCCTTCAACATCAGCGTCAGCATCGGCATGGTCGAGGTCGCCAATGTCGGCATGACGTTGGAGGAGGTGCTGCGCGCAGCCGACGTCGCCTGCTACATGGCGAAGGAAAAGGGCCGCAACCGCATCCATTTCCACAGCGAGGGCGACACCGCGCTGCGCGAGCGCTTCGGCGAGATGGCCTGGGTGCAGCGTCTGAATGCCGCGCTGGATCAGGACCGCTTCAGGCTGCATGCGCAGGAGATCGCGCCCCTGCGCGACGAGATCCCGGAGCAGGGCGCGCATATCGAAATCCTGCTCAGGCTGACCGACGAGGACGGCAGCTTCGTCACGCCGCAGAGCTTCATCCCGGCGGCGGAGCGCTACGGATTGATGCCGGCGATCGACCGATGGGTGGTGCGCAACACCTTCGCCACCTTGGCGGCCAGGCGCGCCGACCCGCACGCGACGCCGATATCCACCTGCGCGATCAATCTCTCCGGCGCCACCTTCGGCGACGAGACGTTCCTCGGCTTCATGCGCGAGCAGTTCGCCGCGCACGCCATCCTCCCCGAAACGATCTGTCTGGAGATCACCGAGACCAGCGCCATTGCCAATCTTTCCGAAGCCATGCGCTTCATCGCCGATCTGCGCGGGCTTGGCTGCCGCTTCGCGCTCGACGATTTCGGCTCCGGCATGTCGTCCTTCGCCTATCTGAAGCATTTGCCGGTCGACTACCTCAAGATCGACGGCAGCTTCGTCAAGGACATGCTCGACGACCGCATCGACCGCGCGATGGTCGAGATGATCCATCACATCGGCAAGGTGACGGGAAAACGCACCATCGCCGAATTCGTCGAAAGCGAAGGCATCATCGACGCCTTGAAAGCGATCGGCGTCGACTATGCGCAGGGCTATGCGATTGCGCGGCCCCAGCCATTCGACGCAACCACGGTGCTGCGCGGCAACCGCAGCGAGCGCGATGCAACGACGGATGGATGGGAGACTTTGGCGCGGACGCTGCGCCGCAAAGCGGGCTAATCTAGGCGACAATTCCTCCGGCCCGCCGTTCCAGCAGGATCGTCGGCTTCTCGTGATAGGTGGTCCGCAGAATCTCTCCATAACCGTTCTTTTCGGCGACCTTCAGCGAAGCGCCGTTTTCCGGATCGATGATGCAGACGGTTCTCGCTTGTCCCAACGCCTTGTCGCTCCAGGCGACGATCCGCCCGACAACCTCGCTCGCAAGCCCCCGGCCATGCGCCTCCGAAGCCAGGGCCCACCCGGCTTCCGGCACGCCTTCGATCGAAGGTTCGATCTCGCGCTTCAAGTCATGGAAGCCGGCCTCGCCGATGAAGCGCCCCGTCGCCTTGTCCTCGATCGCCCAGAAGCCGTAGCCGATCAGCGACCACAGGCCGGCATGGCGCAGGAAGCGCATCCAGCTTTCCTCGCGCGTGCGCGGCTTGCCGCCGATGAAACGGGTCACCGCAGGTTCCGCCCATATGGCGGCATACGTCTCGAAATCGCCCAGACGATGGGGCCGCAGGATAGTCCGCGCCGTCTCGAGGATCGGCACGCCAGCTTCCGTCTTGATGCTCATGGCACTCCTCTCGTTGAGACGGCAGCGCTTAGTGTGTTTCACCGTTTCGCGAGACGGTGAAACACACTAACTCTTTGTTTTCACGCAATTCCGGACGGAAAACCGCTCACACTTTTCCTGGAATTGCTCTAGCAAACCGGCGTCCCCCGGCAAGGGCCAGGATTGGCCAGCATCATCCTCCAGCGCAACGATTTCGCTGTCTGGGAATCCTGACCGATGATGCTACTGTTCGGACACAGCATCCAGCCGCGGCGCGGCCGCCAGGCGCAGGGAAGAACATGGACACTACTGACCTTGTATTGGCCATTCTCCATCACCTGCTGGTGTTCTCGCTGGCCGGCATCATCGGCGCCGAGTTCGTGCTGGTGCGCGGCGATCTGGGCGCGGCGGCGCTGAAGCGCCTTGCCGGCATCGACCGCCATTACGGCATCATCGCCGCGCTGATCGTCATCGTCGGCGTCTGCCGGGTGTTCTTCGGCCTGAAGGGTTGGGAGTTCTACGTTTACAATTGGGTGTTCTGGGCAAAGATGGCAGCCTTCGCCATCGTCGGCCTGCTGTCGATCGTGCCGACCATGCGCTTCCTCGCCTGGAATAGGCAGGCGAACGGCAATCCGTCTTTCGCCGTGCCGGCGGCAGAACTCGCCTCGGTGAAGAACTATGTCCGCGCCGAAGGCTTCATCTTCCTGCTCATTCCTGTCTTTGCCGCGGCCATGGCGCGCGGCTACGGCTATTAGAGCACGGCCCTAGGCCTCGGCCGGAAACGTCCCATCCAGCGGCGCGATCGGCACCAGTGGGGCGGGTATGTCGGTAGTCTTTTCCTTCGACTTGCAGATATCGGCGATGATGCAGACCGGGCAATCGGGCTTGCGCGCCTTGCAGACATAGCGGCCATGCAGGATCAGCCAGTGATGCGCGTGGCGCATATATTCGGCCGGGATGACCTTGAGCAGCCCCTGCTCGACCTGTTCCGGCGTCTTGCCGGGCGCCAGCCCGATCCGGTTGCCGATGCGGAAGATATGCGTGTCGACCGCCATCGTGTGCTGGCCGAAGGCGACGTTGAGCACGACATTGGCGGTCTTGCGCCCGACGCCCGGCAGCTTCACCAGCTCGTCGCGATCCTGCGGCACCTGGCCCGCATAGTTTTCGATCAGCGCCTTCGACAGCGCGATCACGTTCTTCGCTTTGTTCCGCCACAGGCCGATGGTGCGGATGTAGTCGCCGACCTTGGCCTCGCCCAGCGCCAGCATCCTGGCTGGCGTGTCGGCAGCCGCGAACAATGCCTTGGTCGCCTTGTTGACGCCTGCGTCAGTCGCCTGCGCCGACAGCACCACCGCGACCAGCAGGGTGAAGGCGTTGACATAGTCGAGCTCGCCTTTCGGCTCAGGCCGCTGCACGGAAAAGCGCCGGAAGATCTCATGCACCTCGGCGGCACTGTAGAGGGACCGGGAAGCGGCTTTTCGCGGCCGTGTACCAGTCGCCCGGCCGCCGCCGGCAGGGGCGGGTTGAGGCTTTTTGACAGCGATGGATTTTTTGGACTTGGGAGGCGCCATGTCCCTTCCTATAATATTCCGTCATGAGCGACACAAACGCGTCATTCGAAGCCGACCAGCCATTTTTCCAGGCCTTGCTGACGCCGCACCGCTCGCTCGGCCGCACCGGTTTCCTGATCCTGATGGGGGCGCTTGTCTTCGGCTGGGCGGTCACCGGCGCCTTTTTCCTGGCGCATGGCGCCTGGCCGGTGTTCGGCTTCTTCGGCCTCGATGTGATCGCCGTCTATATCGCTTTCCGCGCCAACTATCGCGCCGCGCGCGCCCGCGAGGAAATCACCGTGTCGCGCACCAGCCTCGACATCCGCAAGACAGCACCTTCCGGCCGCTCTGAAGCGCATCATTTCAACCCGTTCTGGACCCGGTTCTCGATCGCCCGCCACAGCGAAATCGGCATCACCAGGATGGCCGTCGAAGCGCAGGGCAAGAGCGTGGCGATCGGCGGCTTCCTCAATCCCGACGACCGCGAGAGCTTCGCCACCGCCTTTTCACGCGCGCTGGCAACCGCCAAGACGCGCTGACGCCCAGGCAAATCTGAACCGGTAGCGCAGCAACCTGCCGACCTTGCGCATGGCGGGGATAAGCCTCCAGAGGCCGACGAACAAGCGCGCGGACCAGCTAAGCCGCGCCCCTTGCTGCGGCTTGTAGGACGGTCCGGTACCGACGGCAGGAAGGCAAGTTTCGGGTGGTTGCAAAGCTCCGGAGGACCGATATTCGCGGCCAAGGAGATATTGCCATGAACGCGCAGATGACCATGAATACGCAGATGAAGCCGATCGCGATCCTTGAGAACGACATCACCCCGGAAGGCAGCGACTATGACGTCGTGCGCCGCGCCATCGAGAAGATCAGCCTCGATTATCGCGACCAGCCTTCGCTGGAGGTGCTGGCCGAGGAAGTCGGCGAGACGCCGACCGGCCTGCAGAAGCTGTTCACCCGCTGGGCCGGCCTGTCGCCGAAAGCCTTTCTGCAGGCGGTGACGCTGGACCACGCGCGCAGGCTGCTCGATTCCGGCATGCCGCTGCTGGAGACCTCGTTCGAGCTCGGCATGTCCGGCCCCGGCCGGCTGCACGACCTCTTCGTCACCCACGAGGCGATGTCGCCCGGCGACTACAAGACGCGGGGCGCGGGCCTCACCATCCGCTACGGTTATCACATCTCGCCTTTCGGCATCGCGCTGATCATGGTCACTGACCGCGGCCTCGCCGGCCTCGCCTTCTGCGATGCCGGCGGCGAGCGGGCTGCCTTCGCCGACATGTCCGGCCGCTGGCCGAACGCGACTTATGTCGAGGACATGTCGGCCACCCAGGCTTACGCCGCGCGGGTCTTCGACCCGACGAAGTGGCGCGCCGACCAGCCGCTGCGCGTGGTGATGATCGGCACCGATTTCCAGCTGCGGGTCTGGGAAGCCTTGCTGCGCATCCCGATGGGCAGGGCCTGCACCTATTCCTCGATCGCGGCTAGTATCGGCGCGCCAAGCGCCAGCCGGGCCGTCGGCGCGGCCGTGGGCGCCAACCCGATGTCCTTCGTGGTGCCCTGCCATCGGGCGCTGGGCAAGTCGGGCGCACTCACCGGCTATCACTGGGGTCTGACACGCAAACGCGCCATCCTCGGCTGGGAAGCGGGGCAAGTGGGCTCCTGAAACAATCGATTTTTTGGTGGACCGTTGCGAAAAACCGCATATCGTAATATAAATCGGTACATCCTAAATAAACCGATCGACATATTTGCAAAATACAACCGGTGACAACCTGCGGTTGGCGCCGGTTTTCCTTTAAGTTGCTTCCCGACGTTATTTCACTTAACGCTAAATTAACCACGATAAAGGGAAGATGACCCGACGTTGAGCCGGCACCATCCGGCTCGAAGGAGGGGTCCCAATGAAATTCGCTCGCGCCGCAATGGCAGCAGGCCTGCTGGCCGCCTGCGCCGGCCAGACGGCATCGGCCGCCACCGGAAACGTGCTTTTCAACGGCACGATCACCGCGACCTGCACCATCACGATCAACTCCAACGGCACGATGACCGTGAGCAGCAATCTTCAGTCGCTGAGCTCACACAATGCCGGCGGCTCGGCAGGCAGCGCTCAGGTCGACACGACGGGCGGCGTCTCGCTCAGCGTGGACCCGGTAACCACGACCACCGTGCCGGCATCCGACACGACGGCGACGACATGGACTCCGACCTTCGCCACTTCAGGCGCGCAGACGATTGCCGAAACCGGCACCGCGACCGCGCTGACGGTGCCCGGCACATCGACGGTGGCGGTCAATCTCGCCGGCACCAAGAGCGGCACGAACCGGTTCTCCGCCGGCAATTACCAGGCAACGGTGACGTTGCGCTGCGAATAGCTCTCACGCGAAAGGAGCGGTCCTTGAGAAGAATTGCAATCCTGGCGGCGGGCCTGATCGCCGCGCTGTCTCCCGTAGCGGCGACCGGCCAGTCGATGACGCCGATGCGGGGCGAGGTGCGGTCCTTCACCGATGCCTTTGCCGTCCGCGTCTTTCCGGGCAACCCGTATAACCAGCGCATCCGGGTCGAGGTCCATGTCTACGACCAGGATTTCCAGCCCGTCGCGGCCAGGATCACGCCGAGCGCCTTCCTTCTGGCCGGCCAGGCGTCGCGCCCTGTCCTGGTGGTCGTCCCGTTCGACGGCGCGAACGAGCGTAAAGTGCGTATCTGTACCGAGAGTATCCCCTTTCCAAGCGAGCAGACCCAGATAAGGGCACAGATATGCGGAAAGTTCTTCGGGCATCGCAGGTTCTGACCTTTTCCTTGCTGCCCGCCCTGGCTGTCGTCAGTCGGGGACTTGCCGAGGATATCCTGAACCTGAATCAGAACCAGACCGGTTTCAGCCTGCCCGGCGTCACCTTGCCCCAGGGGCAGGACGAGGTTCATGCCAGCGACGGCACGACCTGCCGCTCGGCCGTTTCCGGCAGCGGCGCCTATCTCGACCTCGGCGTCATCCACGGCAACAACTCCAGTAACCAGGCTAACAGCGACCTCGCTACATATGGCCGCGTGGTGATTCCGATCGGGCGGACGCCTAAACGCGTCGATTGCAGCCGCCTCTACGAGCTGGAAGTCGAGCGCCTGCAGCTTGAACTGAAGCTGCTCAAAATGGGCCTCGGCGCCGACGGCCAGACGACGGGAAGTGTGCCCGCCTCGCCACCCCAGGGCGCTGCGCCCCAGGCCAGCGCGACGCAAGCCAACGAGGGCCAAGCCAACGTGGCTCAAGTCAAATCAGTGGGATGGGCCAATGAAGGCTGGACCATCAGAGGCACGACCGGCAATGCGAAGAAAAAGAAGCGGAAATAGAAGCGCGCTGTTAGCGCTGGCGGCGCTTGCCGGTCTCTGCCTTCCGGCGCAGGCGGCGATCATCGGCACCTGCACGATCATGATCGGCGCCTCGGGGACGATGAAATCGAACCCCGCCATCAACATCTTAGGCTCCAAGCAGGCAGGCGGGTCGAGCGCCGGCGCCACCATCACGGCGAACTCGACGCTGTGTTCCATCCTAAACCTGCTGGACTGCTATACCGTTTCCGCGCCGGCGCCGATCGCCTTCACCTCGGCACCGAGCGGCGGCGACACCAATGTCACCTTCGCCACCGTCTTCCGCCTCGACGGCTCAGGCGTGGACATACCGGGCAGCTCGCCGCAGCGGGTGACCAACGGCACCCACACCATCCAGGTCGATCTCACCGCTACCAAGTCGCCCGGCATCTTCCCGGCAGGCAACTATCAGGGCACGGTCACAGTGCGCTGCGAATGATGACTGTGGGCCAAGAGCCCGCGCAACCGACATGATCTGGCAACCGGCGGGCTTTGCGGCTAGCTTCGCGCCCAGCTCGCAATTCCAGGACTAGCGCTTCGCCGCCCATTTCGCCAGGAATTGCGAAAAGCAGAATCTTGGAGCAGGTCCGCCTTTCAAGCACGGGCCGGGCCGCTTCAACGGGAGGCAGTTTTTGTGATTATCATTGTCGGCTCGATCAACCTCGATCTCATTGCCAATGTCGACCGCCTGCCGGAACCCGGCGAGACGGTGCGCGGCTCGAGCTTCGCCACCGCCCCCGGCGGCAAGGGCGCCAACCAGGCACTGGCCGCGGCGCGCGCGGGTGCCCAGGTACGCATGGTGGGCGCGGTCGGCAAGGATAGTTTCGCCGCCGACGCGCTCGCCCTTCTCAAGGCCGGCAATGTCGATCTCTCCGGTGTCGGCCAAAGCTTCGCCTCGACCGGCACCGCCTTGATCCTGGTCGGCGCCGACGGCGAAAACGTCATCGCCGTCGTGCCGGGCGCCAATGATTCGGTGGTGCCGGGCGATGTCGCCAAGGCCTATCTCAAAAAGGGCGATGTCGTGCTCCTGCAGCACGAGATCCCGCTGCAGACGGTCGAGGCCGCGCTCGACGCGGCGCGCGCGGCGGGCGCCGTCAGCGTGCTCAACACCGCCCCCTTCCGTGCCGAAGCAGCCGGTTTCCTCGGCAGGGCGGACTATGCGGTCGCCAACGAGACCGAATTCGATCTCTACGGCGAGGCGCTGTCGCTTTCCGGGCGCGACCGCCCTGCCCGCATGCGCGACTATGCCCAAAAAACCGGCCGCGCCATCGTCGTCACGCTCGGCGGCGACGGCGTGCTGGCCGCCACGCCCGATGATTTCCTCACCGTTCCGGCGCTCAAGATCACGCCGGTCGACACGGTCGGCGCCGGCGACACCTTCTGCGGCTATTTCGGCGCCGGCCTGTCGTCCGGCCTGTCGCTCGAACAGGCGCTTACTCGCGCCGCCGCGGCCGGCTCGCTCGCCTGCCTGAAGCCCGGCGCGCAGCCGGCGATCCCGCTCGGCAAGGATGTCGACGCTGCCTTGGCGGGAACGCGTTAAGCATGCGTCCCGTCACCAAGCACGCCCTGCCGCCGGCCGGCGATATCTGCCGTCTCTCCGCCGTCGAGCTCGCCGACAGGATCAGGCAACGGCAATTGTCGGTGTGTGAAGTCGTCAGCGCTTTCCTTGACCGCATCGAGGCCGTCAACCCGCTGGTCAATGCGATCGTCTCGCCGCGCGAGCGCGCCGACATCCTGGCCGAGGCCGACAACGCCGATGCTCATCTGGCCCGCGGCGGCGAGGCCGGATCGCTGTTCGGCCTGCCGATCGCCATCAAAGACCTCGCCCTGACCAAGGGGCTCAGAACCACGTTCGGCTCGCCGATCTTCGCCGATTTCATCCCTGACACGGACGACTTCTTCGTCGAGCGCATCCGAAAGACCGGCGCCATCATCATCGGCAAGACCAATGTTCCGGAATTCGGCCTTGGCTCCAACACCTACAATCCGGTCTTCGGGCCGACGCTCAACGCCTTCGACCCGGCGCTGACCGCCGGCGGCTCGAGCGGCGGCACGGCGGTGGCACTGGCGCTCGACATGCTGCCGGTCGCCGACGGCAGCGACTTCGGCGGCTCGCTGCGCAATCCGGCCGCCTACAACAATGTCTACGGCTTCCGTCCCTCGCAGGGGCTTGTGCCCGCCGGCCCCGACATCGACGTCTTCTATTCGCAAATGGGCGTCGAGGGACCGATGGGCCGCAGCGTGCGCGACATCGCGCTGCTGCTCGACGAACAGGCGGGCTACCATCCGCAGGCACCCTTGTCCTATGCCAAGGAGGGCTCGTTCCTCGACGGCTTAGGGACGAAAGCCTCCGGCGGCCGCGTCGCCTGGCTGGGCGATCTCGGCGGCCATCTGCCGACGGAACCGGGCGTGCTCGACCTCTGCGAGACCGCGCTTGCCCGCTTTGCGGACGCGTCGTTCCCCAGCGAAGCGCTGGTGCCGGATGTCGATTTCGAGGCGTTGTGGCAGGCTTTCGTCACCCTGCGCCAGGCAAACAGCGGCTGCGGGCTGAAAGCGCATTACGATGACCCGGAAAAGCGCAGGCTTCTGAAGCCTGAGGCCGTCTGGGAAGTGGAACAGGCGATACGCCTTACCGCGCCGCAGATCCACGCCGCCAGCGTCCAGCGCACCGCGTGGCATCGCACGCTGCTTTCGCTGTTCGAGCGCTTCGACCTCATCGCGCTCCCGACCGCGCAGGTCTTCCCGTTCGACGTAACCACCCACTGGCCGCGCGAGGTCGCGGGGCGGACCATGGACAGCTATCATCGGTGGATGCAGGTCTCCGCCTTTGCAACGCTGGGCGGCTGCCCGGCGCTCAACGTGCCGGCCGGCTTCGACGCAAAGGGCCGGCCGATGGGCATGCAATTGATCGGTCGCCCGCGCGGCGACCTCGCCGTGCTCAAGGCCGGCGCCGCCTACGAGGCGACGCTGCCCTGGCCGGTGGGGGCCGCGTGACGGGCCGCCCTGCCCGGTCAGCTTGCGCCAACGCCAATCCCGTGCATTGATCGCGCTCCGCCCAAATCGGCGCCGTCCTGTTCGAGGCAAGAATCATGTCGCTGGAACTCTACGCAACCTATGTCGTCGCCTGCATCGTCATCATCCTGGTGCCGGGCCCGACCGTCACACTGATCATCGCCAACAGCATCCGCCACGGCTCGCGCGCGGGCTTGGCCAATGTCGCCGGCACGCAGGCCGGGCTCGCCATCATGATCGCGATCGTCGGCATCGGCCTCAATACGCTGATCGCCGGCATGGGCCACTGGTTCGAATGGGTGCGGCTGATCGGCGCCGCCTACCTGATCTGGATGGGCATCCAGATGTTTCGCGCAAAAGGCGCGCTGAACCCGGACGGGTCGGCGAAGAAGCCGCGCGGCGGCTTTTTCCTGCAAGGCTTTCTCGTGGCGGTCAGCAATCCGAAGACCTTGGTGTTCTTCGGCGCCTTCTTCCCGCAGTTCATCGCGCCGCAGGGCAATTACACGCTGCAGATCGTGGTCATGGGCCTGACGGCGATGATCTTCGCCGCCATGTCGGACTCGACCTACGCCCTTGCCGCCGGCCGCGCAGGACGCCTGCTGTCGGCCAGCCGCGTCAGGCTGATGTCACGCATCAGCGGCAGTTTTCTCGTTGGCGGTGGCCTCTGGCTGGCGTTTTCGAAGGCGAAGTAACAGTCTTCCCCTTCTCCCCTTGTGGGAGAAGGTGGATCGGCGCGCAGCGCCGAGACGGATGAGGGGTGTTCCAGCGGAGTGAGGCGTGGGCTTTCCCTGGAGCACCCCTCATCCGACCTCGCTTCGCGAGGCCACCTTCCCCCACAAGGGGGGAAGGAAGAGGTGCTACAACCGCCCCAGCCGCTCCACCAACAGCGCGAAGAAGCCGTCATGATCGATGTCGCGCATCACGGTGGCATTCTTTTCCCGCTTGGTGACACCCCACCAGTCGATCACCGTCATGCCCATGGTGAGTTCCGACGCGGTCTCCACGCTGACATTGCAGCGGCGGCCTTTGAACAGTTCCGGCTTCAGGAGATAGGCGATCACGCACGGATCGTGCAGCGGCCCGCCATCGGTGCCGTATTTCTCCTCGTCATAGCGTTCGAAGAACTCCAGCATCTCGGCGGTCGCGGTGCCGACCTTGGTGCCGAGCTGGCGGAAAGCCTGTATGCGCTTTGACGAGGTCAGCGCCTTGTGGGTGACGTCGAGCGGCATCATCACGATCGGGATGCCTGATTTGAACACCAGATCGGCGGCCTGCGGGTCCACATAGATGTTGAATTCGGCGGCCGGGGTGACATTGCCGCCCTCGAAGAAGCCACCGCCCATCAGGACGATTTCCTTGATGCGGGGCGCGATCCTGGGCTCGCGGATCAGCGCCAGCGCGATGTTGGTGAGCGGTCCGAGCGGGCACAGCGTGATCGTGCCGCTTTCCTCGCGCATCAGCGTCTCGACGATGAAATCGACGGCGTACTGTTCCTGCAACGGCATGGTGGGCTCAGGCAGCTGCGGGCCATTGAGGCCCGTTTTGCCATGCACTTCCTCGGCGGTGACCAACTCGCGCGTCAGCGGGCGGATGGCGCCGGCATAGACCTTGATGTCGGGTCGGCCGGCCAATTCGCAGATCTTGCGGGCATTGTTCTGGGTCAGCTTTAGCGGCACGTTGCCGGCAACGGCGGTGATGCCGACGATCTCCAGCTCGGAGCTGCCGAGCGCCAGCAATATGGCGACGGCATCGTCCTGGCCGGGATCCGTGTCGATGATGATCTTTCTGGACTGGGGCATTTCAATTCCTTTTTGGGGAGTCTTTTTGGGCGGGGTTTCGAGCATGATCCCGAAAAAGTGGGAACCGGTCTTCGGACGAGATCATGCTCCAACGAACAGCTGAAACAGGATGGCGGTTCAACGAAACGTCATCCTGATTTCAGTGGCTTGAACTTGATCGCGCGGCGGACCATATCAAGACCATCGGGAAAAATGCCATCCGGGTTTTTCCAGTTTGTGTCGCTCTTCAGAGGACAGTGTAACAATGAGTCGAATGACGCCCTTCTCCAGCCCGCTTCTTCTGGGCTTCGATGCCATGGAAAAGACGCTGGAGCGTCTGGCGAAGACCGGCGACAGCTATCCGCCGTACAACATCGAACGCCTCAGCGCCGCTGACGGCAAGGCCGAAAGGCTGCGCATCACATTGGCCGTTGCCGGTTTCGCCGAGAGCGATCTCGATGTCACCACGGAGGAAAACCAGCTGATCGTGCGCGGTCGCCAGACCGACGACACCGAGCGCGAATTCCTGCACCGCGGCATCGCCGCGCGCCAGTTCCAGCGCTGTTTCGTGCTGGCCGACGGCATGCGGGTGATAGCGGCCGAGTTGAAGAACGGCCTGCTGTCGATCGATCTCGATCGGCCGGAGGCCGAGCGGCTGGTACGGAAAATAAACATATCGGTGAAAGACTGACCTTCGCCGATGGCTCTATGCGAGGCGGCCAATCCTGGCGTCCTCGCGCCAAGGAGGCTTGAAATGACCAGAACTGACGAAACGATCACCATGACCAGCGGCGAACTCGCCCATCTCGGCGAAGGCTCTGTCGCTTATCTGCGGAAAGTGTCGAGCGACGACCTGCGCGGCCGCTTCCCCGGCCTCGGCGAAATCGCCCCCGGCCTGGAGCTGTGGGCGCTGTTTGCCGCCAACGGCCAGCCGATCCTGCTTTCCGATGCCCGTGACCGGGCGCTGGCGGGTGCGTTGGAGAACGACCTGACCACTGTCGCCATCCACTAACGCATGTCTCCCGAAAGTGGGGACCGGTTTCGGGATAAAGACATGCGTAAAATCAAAACCTAAAGCGCATGGAGTGAATCTGAAAGATCGCGACGCGCTTTAGGGCGATTGCTGGCAGTCCGAAATGGAAAGGGCCGCTCTCGGCGGCCCCTCTAGGGTTTAATCCCAAAACTAGATCTATCCCAAACTTCAGGCCGCGTGCGAAGCCTGCGTGTCGGACAGCAGGGCGTGGATCGCCACTGCGTCGCGCGTACCCCTGATCTTGGCCACCGTGTCGGCATCGCGCAGCACGCGCGCGATGCGCGACAGCGCCTTGAGATGGTCGGCGCCGGCGCCTTCGGGCGCCAGCAGCAGAAAGACGAGGTCGACCGGCTGGTCGTCCAATGCCTCGAAATCGACCGGCGTTTCCAGCCGCGCGAAGACGCCGGCGATCCGCTTCACGCCGGCGAGCTTGCCGTGCGGAATGGCGATGCCGTTGCCGACGCCGGTCGATCCCAGCCGCTCGCGCTGCAGGATGGTGTCGAACACCTCCCGTTCCGGGATTCCCGAAATCGCCGCCGCCCTCTCCGACAGCAATTGCAGAAGCTGCTTTTTGGAATTCGCCTTCAACGCCGGCATGATCGCCGGGACGCTGATGAGATCGCTGAGATCCATGCTTGAAAAATCCCTTGCTCGCCTGCCGCGCCAGTCGTCGCCCCCTCGCGCGGCCGGCTTTTTATGCCTGTGCGACTTTGGTCGTCGACGGATCGATCCAGCCGATATTGCCATCCGGCCGGCGGTAGACGATGTTGAGATGGTCGGTCCCGGCATTGCGGAACAGGAATACCGGGCTGTCGCTGTTGTCGAGCTCGATGACAGCCGACGCCACCGACATGGTCCGCAGCGTCATGCTTGATTCGGCGACGATGGCCGGAGCGAAGTCCTCCGGAATGTCTTCCTCATCATCTGTGAGGGGAGCCATCACCGTGTAGGCGATGTCGGTCGGCTCTTCGCCATTGCCGTTCCCCGTATTGCGCGATTTCAGCCGGCGCTTGTAGCGGCGCAGCCGCGTCTCCAGGCGATCGGCCGCCGCCTCGAAGGCAAGCGTCGGGTCTTGGGCATCGCCGGTCGCCTGCAGCGAGGCGCCGGAATCGAGCCGGACCATGCAGTCGGCGGAGAAACGCGACCCCGATTTGATGACCGTGACATGTCCTGAAAAACCCCGATCGAAATATTTCTCGATCGCCTCGCCGACCCGGTCGTTGATGCGCGTGCGGAACGCATCGCCGATGTCCATGTGTTTTCCCGAAATGCGTAGATTCATCTGAAAACTGACCTTCCTTGCCCAGGCTTCAAACTGGTCCCGAGTTTATACCCGTGGTGCGCGCGCACAAGCTTCGCAGCGGCATGCGCGCCGATTTTAGACCCGAACTTTCCGGTTGATCACAAGTCGCCTTCTTGGCCGTCCATGGCCTTGTCTGACGGACCCATTTGCAAGCTGGCATTACCGCCCTGCTCATGCGGGCGGGCTTCTAGACACTTCATTGCGGCTTGTCAATCAAGCTTGGGGATTGCCGGAAATCATCGGGCTTCGGGGTCGGGCCGGCATCGCGCGAATACCGGCGGGCCTACCGGCCGGCGTTCGCGAGCGCCCGCTTCTCCCGCCGCCTTTGCACAGACGACGGGATATTCATGCCTTCGCGGTATTTCGCAACGGTGCGGCGCGCGATATCGACACCACTTTCCTTGAGCATGTCGACGATGGCGTCGTCGGAAAGCACGTCGGCAGGCTTTTCCTCGTCGATCATCTGCTTGATGCGGTCGCGCACGGCCTCGGACGAGTGCGCTTCGCCGCCTTCGGCCGAGGCGATCGACGCTGTGAAGAAATAGCGCAGCTCGAAAACCCCGCGCGGCGTCAGCATGTATTTGTTGGCGGTGACGCGACTGACGGTCGATTCATGCATGCCGATGGCGTCGGCTACCGTGCGCAGGTTGAGCGGCTTGAGGTGGCGCACGCCATGGACGAGGAAGGCGTCCTGCTGCCGCACGATCTCCGAGGCCACCTTGAGAATGGTCTTGGCCCGCTGGTCGAGGCTGCGCGTCAGCCAGTTGGCGTTCTGCAGGCATTCGGCGAGAAAATCCTTTTCCGCCTGGTCCTTGGCGTGGCTCGAGACACGGGCGAAGTAGACATTGTCCACCAGCACGCGCGGCAGCGTGTCGGCATTGAGCTCGACTGCCCAGCTGCCGTCATTGGCCGCGCGGACCTCGACATCGGCGACGATCGCGTCGCTTGCGCCGCCCGAAAACGCCAGGCCGGGGCGCGGATCGAGCGCGCGGATCTCGGCAAGCATGTCGAGGAGATCCTCCTCGTCGACGCCGCAGATGCGTTTCAGCGTCTGGAAATCGCGCCGCGCCAGAAGCTCGAGATTGGCGATCAGCGCTTTCATTGCCGGATCGAGCCTGTCGCGCGCCTGAAGCTGCAGCGACAGGCACTCGGCAAGGTCGCGCGCGAAGAGCCCTGGCGGCTCGAAGCTCTGGCAGACGCCAAGCACACGCGCCACCGCCGCTTCATCCGTGCCGACCCGGACCGCGATCTCCATCAGGTCCGTGCGCAGATAACCGGCCTCGTCGAGCCCGTCGGCAAGCTCGCCCGCGATGAGACGGTCGCCGGGGCTCAGCGAAGCAAGCGCGATCTGCTCGCCGACATGTTCGCGCAATGTGACCGCGGCCGCGGCCATGTCGCCGACGTCGAAGCCCTCGGATGAGGCCGTGCCGGCGCTGCCCGCGGCCGACTTCCACTGCGCCGTGAGATCCGGCCCCAGCCGCTCGCTGGTGCCGGGATCGTCGGGAAACAGATTCTCCAGGGAGGAGTCGAGCTTTTGCGAGATCGCTTCCGCGCTCCACTCCGTCTCGCCCTCGAACCAGTCGCCGGCGCTATCCCGCTCCGGCGCGGCCTCGCTTTTCTGGGCCTGGTCGCTGGCGGCGTCGTCCTGCGGTTCGGCCCGCTCCAGGAGAGGGTTGCGCTCGATCTCATCGTCGATGAAGCGTTCGAGCTCGACATGGGTGAGCTGCAGCAGTCGGATCGACTGCATCAGCTGCGGCGTCATCACCAGCGACTGGGATTGTCTGAGCTGCAGTTTGGCTGCCAGCGCCATGGTGGGATTCAAACGCCTCGTCTACGCGTCGCACTCTTGCTTTCCGGTCGGGCATAGAAACTGGCCCGGCTTTTGCTTGTCAAGGAAAACGCTAGCAGGATCGGCTTACCGGAGCGTTATTGGGCCGAAAAATCGCGACAGACCAGTCGAAATTCGCTCAAATTCACTCTGGAGAAAGGTATTTCACGCTCAGAGCGTGAAACCCTCGCCGAGATAGAGACGCCGCACATCGGCGTTGGCGACGATTTCGTCGGCCCGGCCATGCGTCAGCACCTGGCCGGCATGGATGATATAGGCGCGATCGATCAGGCCGAGCGTCTCGCGCACATTGTGGTCGGTGATCAAGACGCCGATGCCGCGCGCCGTGAGGTGACGCACGAGCTGCTGAATGTCGGCGACGGCAATCGGGTCGATGCCGGCGAAGGGCTCGTCGAGCAGCATATAGGCAGGCCGCGTCGCCAGGGCCCGCGCGATTTCAAGGCGACGCCGTTCGCCGCCCGACAGCGACATCGAGGGCGCCTTGCGCAGATGGCTGATGTGGAATTCCTCGAGCAGCTCGTCGAGGTTGCGTTCGCGCACCTTGCGATCTTTTTCGACCACTTCCAGCACGGCGCGGATATTCTGCTCGACGTTCAGCCCGCGGAAGATCGACGCTTCCTGCGGCAGATAGCCGATACCAAGGCGGGCGCGCCGGTACATCGGCATCGACGTGACATCGAAGCCGTCGATCTCGATGGAGCCCTCATCGACGGGGACAAGGCCGGTGACCATGTAGAAACAGGTGGTCTTGCCGGCGCCGTTGGGGCCAAGCAGGCCGACGGCCTCGCCCGCGCGCACACCCAGCGTCACACCGCTCACCACCTTGCGGCCCTTGTAGCTTTTGGTCAGGCCCTTGGCGATCAGGGTGCCCTTGAACTTCGCCTTGTCGGTGCCGACCGTCGCCGGAGCAGCCGGCTTTGCGGCCGCCCGTCCCGGAAGACGGGCAAGCAGCGAGGATACGCCGGCCATTACTTGCTCGACGCTCCCTGCTGGGCCGTGCCCTGCTTCTGGGGCGTGAACGACATCATCACGCGGCCACCGCAGCCGTCGACATTGGCAAGGCCGCTCTTCATCTGCACGGTGAGCTTGCAGCCCTTGAGGACGTTGTCGCCCTGCGACAGCACCACTTCCTTGCCCTTGAGCGTGAGCACCTGCGTCTTCATGTCGAACGTGCCGCTGTCGCCGGTGGCGACCTGATCGTTCGATTTGACGTAGACCTTGTTCTCGACCTCCAGGTGGTCGATGTTGGCGGCACCCGTCATCGCCGACGCGCCGGCCGCGGCGCTTTTGCCGGCATTGGCATCCTTAACATAGTAGACCGTCATCTTGCCGGCCTTGAGCAGCGTCGGCCCCTGATTGACGGTGACATTGCCGCTGAATATGGCCATGCTCTCGGCCTGCCGGACCTCCAGCTTGTCGCTTTCGATCTGGATCGGCTGGTCGCCGGACAGCTTGAGCCCGGACATCTGGCTGGTCGCGCTCGACTGCGCGAAGGAATGCGCCGTCCCCAGAAACAGCAATGCGGAGGCAGCGCCCAGAGCCCACGCGGATTTACTGCGACGCATTCTGTTCTCCACTGTTTACCCCTGCCGCCTTCAGTGCAGTCGGATCGATGTTGACGCGAACCCGGTTCTCGAAGACCACGAGCCTGCCATTGTCCTCGACCGACATCGAGTCCGCGGTGATGCGCGACCCGCCGCGGCTGACGTCGACCGGATTGCTCGTCTTCATAGAGCCTTTGCCCATGTCTAGGAAGATCGATTTGAATTTCGCCGCAAGACCGTCCGTCGTCGTCACGCTGACGTCACTGGTGAGATCCATCGTATTGGCGTCGCGATTGTAGATACCGTGCTCGGCATCGACCGACACGATATTGTCGGTGGCGACGGGCAGCTTGGCGTTGATGCCTTCGAGATCGATCACGGCCTGCTGGCCGACATCCTGCGTCGCCCTAGTCGCCGTCAGTGAATAGGGCAGCTTCTGCTTGGTGAAGCCGTTGAGCTTCGGATTGGCCATCACCAGCTTGCCGTTCGAAAACGCCGTGCCGTCGGCCTGCACGGAAATGGAGATTGGCGCTTTGAGGTAGGAATAGACCGGAAAGGCGATCGCAATGGCGGCCGCGAGCAGCGGCACCGCGAATTTCAGCACGCGCACGCGGCGCGAGTGCCGTTGCGCGCGGTTGAACGCCTCGCCGCGCGTGCCGTCTTGGATCGCGGGAGCCGGTGCCACAGCGGCATCGCTCGTTTCGTCAGATCGCGCCAACATGACTTTTCTAATGGACCTTTGTCCGCCCAAACATCCGCCTATAGGTGGTATGCCGGCACCTACACGCAAGCACAAGGGGACGAAAACTGCAAAAATGTGACGGCTGCCGCCCACAAAACTGGGAGGAGTTCGGGGAGACGGCCCGCACTTCATAGCAGATACAGAAGGGGACTGGGTTAATTTTTCGTGAGGTCGCCATCAACGCCGAGCTCGAAGCCGGCGTTCAGGAAACGGTAGCCGTGTGCCGAGGCTTGCTTTAAAAGCTTGCTTTCCCACCGACCCATGAGGCTGACGATGGCAATGAGAGCCGACGACCTGATCGACCGCCGCCGCTTGCGCCGCAAGCTGACTTTCTGGCGCGTGGCCGCTTTTGTGGTTCTGGCGGCAGCGGTGATCGCCTTCTCGGCATGGGTCTATGACGACAATTTCACCGGCCAGGCGGTCCCCCATATCGCCAAGGTGAAGATCGAAGGCACCATCACCGAGGACGAGGAACTGCTCAAAAGGCTGGAAGCGATCCGCAAGTCTGCGGAGGTGAAGGGCGTCATCCTGTCGATCGATTCGCCCGGAGGCACCACGGTCGGCGGCGAGTCGACATTCGAAGCCGTGCGCAAGCTTGCCGGCGACAAGCCCGTGGTGGCCGAGGTCGGCACGCTGGCGGCATCGGCCGGCTATATGATCGCAAGTGCAGCCGACCACATCGTTGCCCGCAAGACCTCGATTGTCGGCTCGATCGGCGTGCTGATCCAATATCCTGACGTCAGCGGTCTCATGGACAAGCTCGGCATCAAGCTGGAGGAAGTGAAATCCTCACCGCTCAAGGCTTCGCCCTCGCCCTTCAAGCCGACCAATGATGATGAGCGCGCTATGGTGCGCAAGCTGATCCTCGACAGTTATGACTGGTTCGTCGGCATCGTCGCGGACCGCCGCAAGATGACGCATGAGCAAGCACTGGCGCTGGCCGACGGTTCGATCTTCACCGGCCGCCAGGCCTTGGCCAACCATCTGGTCGACGCCGTCGGCGGCGAGCAGGAGGCGATCGACTGGCTGGCGACGAAAGGCGTGGATGCCAAGCTCAAGGTCGTCGAGTGGAAGGACAAGGACAGGCGTGGCGGCTTCCTATTCTCGCAGTCGATGGCGAAACTGGCCGCGAAGGCGCTTGGCCTGCCGGATGCCGGCGGTGATATCATTCACGAGCTCGGCGCCGACCGCTTGTTTCTTGACGGTCTCGTTTCGGTCTGGCACCCTTGACATGCCGTTGGCGCGAGCCAAAAAAGCAATAAAAATCATCCTGATAATCGTCTGCAGTGGTTTTACGGGGAACGTTCCATGATCAAATCCGAGCTTGTGCAGATCATTGCTGCACGCAACCCGCACCTTTTCCTGCGCGACGTCGAAAACATCGTCGGTGCGATCTTTGACGAAATCACCGACGCGCTTGCCGAGGGCAACCGGGTCGAATTGCGCGGTTTCGGCGCCTTTTCGGTGAAAAACCGTCCCGCCCGCACCGGCCGCAACCCGCGCACCGGCGAGTCCGTCGAGGTCGAGGAAAAGTGGGTGCCGTTCTTCAAGACCGGCAAGGAGTTGCGCGAAAGGCTGAACGGCGGCAAATAGTCGCCGCGCCGGCGGGTCGAGACGGCATCTTGGCGCTTAAAGCATGTCTCCCGAAAGTGGAGGCCGGTTTCGGGGCAAAGACATGCGCGCTTAGGAAGCTTCTCTATACGGAGATCTGATGTTCAATCGCTTCATCCTCGTCGTGGTCTTCGTGCCGCTGGCCATCATCCTGATCGCGCTCGCCGTCGCCAATCGCGGCGCCGTCGCCTTCACGCTCGATCCGTTCCATCCCGGCAATCCCGCGCTGACGCTGAACCTGCCGCTTTTCATCTTCCTGTTCCTGGCCCTGGCCATCGGCATGGTCGTCGGCAGCATGGCGACCTGGGTGAAGCAGGGCCGCTACCGCAAGCTCGCGCGCCAGCGCGGCCTGGAGGCTGAAAACCTACGCCAGGCGGTGAGCCGCGCGCCGGCCGCGCCGAATGGACCGGCGCTGCCCAAGCCGACCAATTAAAGCAATCCGGAGCCTTCGATGCTGACCATTTCGGCCGCCGAGGTCGACCGCGCGCTGACCTTTCCCGGCCTGGTCGAGACATTGCGCACCGCTTTCCGCGAGGGCGCCGTGCAGCCGGTTCGTCACCATCATGGCGTCGAGCGGCCGGATGGTGCGGCCTCGACCCTGCTGTTGATGCCGGCCTGGACCGACTTCAACGCCGCAGGCACCTCGGCGGGAGGTCATATCGGCGTCAAGATCGTCACCGTTTCGCCGGACAACAACGCAAAAGGCAAGCCGGCGGTGATGGGCCTCTATCTTTTGCTCGACGGCGTCACCGGCGAGCCGCAGGCGATGATCGACGGCCAGCGGCTGACGCAGTGGCGCACGACCTGCGCCTCCGCGCTCGCCGCTTCCTATCTCGCCCGCAAGGATGCCTCGCGGCTCCTGGTCATCGGCGCCGGCGCGCTGTCGCCGTTCCTAGCCAAGGCGCATTCGGCGGTCAGGCCGATCACCTCAATCCGCATCTGGAACCGCACGCCGGCCAATGCCGAAAAGGTGGCCTCGGCCTTGCGCGCCGAAGGCCTTCCAGCAAATGCGGCCGGCGATCTCGACGCGGAGCTTGCCGAGGCCGACATCGTCGCATCGGCGACCATCTCCAACACGCCGCTGGTCAAGGGCGCGCTGCTGAAGCCGGGCGCCCATGTCGATCTGGTCGGCGGCTTCACGCCCGACATGCGCGAGGCCGACGACGATGCCATTTCGCGCGCCCGCGTCTATGTCGACACCCGCGCCGGCGCCACCAAGGAGGCCGGGGACATCGTCCAGCCTCTGGCCTCGGGCGTGCTGAAACCGGAAGCGATCATCGCCGATCTGCATGATCTCGCACGCGGCGAGAAACAGGGCCGGCAAACCGACAGCGAGATCACGCTGTTCAAGTCGGTCGGCGCGGCCCTTGAAGACCTCGCCGCCGGCATCGCCGTCTACAAGGCGCTCAAGTAGCAGCGCTCTCCAGCCTGGCTCCCATCGCTTCGCCGATCAACCGGAAATCACGCTCGCCGATCTCGAACAGGCCGAAGCGCAGCTGGTAGCCCCAGTTCGGCTTGCCCGCGGTGAAGTCGAGCCTGGCCAGCAGCGGCTTGATCGGCGCTTCCTCCGCATCGCACCAGTCGACATCGCGCCGCGCTGGCGTGAAACCACCGCCCATGACGCCCTCATAGACGTCCCCTTGCCGCACGGTGCCGATCGCCGTGAAGGATTGCAGTCCATCCTTCTCGCCGAGCACAGTGCTCGGCGAGTAGTAGACGATGCCGTCACCCGGCTTGACGCGGCGCAGTGGCGCCGCCTTGCCGTGGTTGACCTGCATGAAGCCATCCTTGCGACCGATCCGCACATGCTCGGCCGATGCGACGGCGATCCAGAAGGCGCTCATCCTTGCGCTCCCTCGAACGGCCAGTAGACGCGCAGGCGATGATTGTCTGGATCGAGCGCGACGAAGGTGCGGCCGAAGTCCAGATCGGTCGGCGCCTGCAGGATGTTCAGTCCGCGACCCGACCAATCGATATGCGTGGCATCGACCGCAGCAGCGCTCTCGACCGCCAGCACCAGTTCACCGCCACCGCCCGCAACCGCCGTCGCAGGCTCGACTGTGTGGCGCGACCAGAGGCCGAGCTTGAAACCCTTGTCGAGCACGAACATCACGAAGGTCGGCGAGGACTCGACCGGCTCGCACCCGAGCAGCGAAGCGTAGAACGCACCGCTCTTTTCCGGGCTGTCGACATAGAGGATGACGAAATTAGGCGTGGTCATATCTGATCTCCAAAGTGTCTGGACCTTCGGGACCATATGCGGACCTACTGTCAGATTCTGGCAGCAGCGATCAGGCGGAATCGTCCTTCCTGGCGTTTGAGCGGGGCGCGTCCAGCGTCGCCCGCCACTCCTTCAGCATCGCCTGGCGGCGGCGTGGGTAACGGATGCCGGTCGCAGTCAGGTCGGACATCCGGTCGGCGCGGAAATGGCGGAAATCCTGGCGCGTTTCGCACCACGCCGCCATCACTCGCACCTTGTCGAAGAATGCGAGCGCGAAGGGCCAGACCAGCCGCTCGGAGGCCGCACCCTCGGCGTCGCGATAGAGGAAGCCCAGCTTGCGTTCCTCGCGGATCGCCTGCCGCACAACGCCGAGGTCGATCGCTTCGAGGTTGTCCGAGCGCGGCCCGACAAGCAGCGTCGTGGCATCGAGATCCTCGCGCAGATCATCCGGCAGCACCGCCGCGATCTTGGCCAGCGCATCGGTCGCGGCGGCGGCCAGCCTCTTGTCCGGCTGCTTCGCCACCCAGCGCGAGCCGAGCACGATCGCCTCGATCTCCTCGTCTGAGAACATCAGCGGCGGCAGCATGAAGCCTGGCTTCAGCACATAGCCAAGCCCCGCCTCGCCTTTGATCGGCGCGCCCTGCCCCTGCAGCGTCACGATATCGCGATAGAGCGTGCGGATCGACACGCCCATCTCGTCCGCAAGCGTGCGGCCGCTCACCGGCCGGCGGTGGCGGCGCAGGATCTGGATAAGGTCGAGCAGGCGTTCAGAACGGGACATGACTGGCTAACCGATGCGCCGGACAATAGGGCTGGCCCCGACATCACGGCAAGCCGGCCCCTCCAAGGGAACGCCTGCCGGCCGCGGCCGTTGTGCCGATCATGGAGATGCGCGGGTTCCTGTTGTTCTGGTCTGTGCTGACCGCTTTCGTCGCGGCTCTCAGCCTCGGGCCGTCCTTTGCCCATGTGCTGGAATCGCTGCCCCGGCTGACGAAATGGTCGCCGGCGCTTTGGCGCGAGGCGACGGTCTTCAACGGCCAATTCGTGCTTTTTGCCGTCATCGGAGCACCGCTCGATATCGCCGCGATCCTCTGCCCGGCGCTCCTCGCCTGGATGCTGCGCGGCCAGGCGGGCGCGTTCTGGTTCGTGGTTGCCGCCACTCTGCTCTACGCCGTTTCGCTGGCGCTCTGGTTCGGTCTCGTCAAGCCGGCCAACGACGTTCTCGCGACCTGGGCGCCCGGACCGATCCCGGAAAATTTCGAGTCCGTCCGGCTGCGTTGGGAAACCGGCCACATGGCAGTCACCGCGGCGAAGGCCCTTGGCTTCATTTCGCTTTGTTTCGGCCTGCTCCGCGTACGGCATGGTTGATGGTCTCACCAATGGATGAGCCAGGCTTTGTTGCGCCGGGGGGCTTAGCTGTGGCAGAAGCGGGCCGAACCGCCGGAGATGATCCTACTTGAAATCTTTTCGCGACAAACGCCGCGATAACCGACCGCAGCACGCGAGGCCGGAACAGGTCCGTCCGCGCGACGCGTTTGCGGCTGGACGGCAGCAGGCCGCACCCGCCGAGCGCCGAGAAACGAGACCGGCTGACCGGCAAGAAGCCAAACCGGCGCCGCGCGTGCTTGCGCGCCGCGAGGGCTCCTTGCCCGCCGAGCGCCTGCCGCTGATCCTCGAAGTCGCGCCCAACGCCGACTACGCGCTGCTGGACAGCGGCGCGGGCGAAAAGCTCGAGCAATATGGCCCCTATCGCATCGTGCGGCCTGAGGGTCAGGCGATCTGGCAGCGAGCCCTTTCGGCGAAGGAATGGGAGCGCGCCGACGCCATCTTCACCGGCGACACCGATGAGGAAGGCATCGGCCGCTGGCGCTTTCCGAAGACGCCACTCGGCGAGACCTGGCCGATGAAGCATGACGGCATCGACTATCTCGGCCGCTTCACCTCGTTTCGCCATGTCGGCGTCTTTCCGGAACAGGCTTCGCATTGGGACCATATGGCGGGGCTGATCGCGGCGGCGAAGCGGCCGGTCAAGGTACTGAACCTCTTCGGCTATACGGGGCTTGCCTCGCTGGTGGCCGCCCGCGCGGGTGCCGAGGTCACTCATGTCGACGCCTCGAAGAAGGCGATCGGCTGGGCGCGCGAGAACCAGGAGATGGCCGGGCTTGGCGACAAGCCGATCCGCTGGATCGTCGAGGACGCAGTGAAATTCGCCGAGCGCGAGGAGCGCCGCGGCAGCCGCTACGACATCGTGCTGTTCGACCCGCCCGCCTATGGCCGCGGCCCCAAGGGCGAGGTCTGGCAATTGTTCGAGGACCTCCCGGGCCTTACCGACCTCTGCCGCTCGATCCTGACGCCGAAGCCGCTGGCCGTCGTCCTCACCGCCTATTCGATCCGCGCCTCCTTTTTCGCCATCCATGCGCTGATGCGCGATACCTTCGCCGGCATGGGCGGCACGGTCGAATCCGGCGAATTGATCATTCGCGAGAAATCCGCCGGCCGCGCGCTGTCGACCTCGCTGTTCTCGCGCTGGGTGGCTTGAAATGAACGCACATGACGGCGCTCGCCCTGTCGGGCAGGTCAAGGAAGTCACCAGCCTTGCCAATCCGCTGGTCAAGGACATCAAGGCGCTGGCGCTGAAGAAGTTCCGCGATCAGCAGAACGCCTTCATGGCCGAGGGCCTGAAGCTGGTCATCGACGCCCTCGACCTCGGCTGGTCGATAAGGACCCTGGTCTTCGCCAAGGCCGGACGGGGCAACGCCGCCGTCGAAAAGGTCGCCGCGCGGACCGTCGCCGCCGGCGGCACGGTGCTGGAGGTTTCCGAAAAGGTGCTTGCGGCCATCACCCGGCGTGAAAATCCGCAAATGGCGGTCGGCGTCTTCGCCCAGCAGACCGTGCCGCTGAAGGATATCCGCGCCAGGGACGGCGATGTCTGGGTGGCGCTCGACCGTGTCCGCGACCCCGGTAATCTCGGCACCGTGATCCGCACCATCGACGCCGTCGGCGCCAAGGGCGTCATCCTGGTCGGCGACACCACCGATCCGTTCTCGCTGGAGACGGTGCGCGCCACCATGGGCTCGATCTTTGCCGTGCCGGTCGCGAGAGCAACCGAGCAGGCTTTCCTCGCCTGGCGACGCGATTTTTCGGGACTGGTCGTTGGAACGCACCTCAAGGGCGCCGTCGACTATCGGTCCGTCGATTTTTCCAGAGGGCCGGTTCTGCTGCTGATGGGCAACGAGCAGCAGGGGCTGCCCGACAGCCTCGCCGAGAGCTGCGACCGGCTGCTCCGGATCCCCCAGGCCGGCCGCGCCGATTCGCTCAACCTGGCGGTCGCCACGGGGGTGATGCTGTTCGAGATAAGGCGCGGCGCGTTGAAGCTCGACACGACCGAGACGCGATGAGGACTGATAAGTGAGATCCTGGTCCCCTTATGCCCTGCTGGTCGTCATCGCCATTGCGCTCGACCAGTGGATCAAGCAGTTGGTCGAGAACGGTCTCGCCTTTCAGGAGAAGGTCGATCTCCTGCCCTTCCTGGCGCTGTTCCGCACCTACAATACCGGCATCGCCTTCTCGATGTTCCAGTCCTTCGGCGATACCGGCCTTGTGGTGATCGCCGTGCTGGTCGTCGCCTTCGTGCTCTATCTCGCCACGCGCACCCCGGCCGGCCATGTCGTCGCCCGCATCGGCTTTGCGCTCATCATCGGCGGCGCGCTCGGCAACCTCATCGATCGCGCTGTTTTCGGGCACGTCATCGACTACATCCTGTTCCACACGCCCGTCTGGTCCTTCGCGGTGTTCAATCTCGCCGACGCCTTCATTTCGGTCGGCGCGGCGCTGGTGGTCTTCGACGAGCTGATCGGCTGGGGCCGCGAAGCCAAGCCGCAGGACCCCGGCAATTGACCTCGCGCGGTTGAAGCCGCAGAGTTCTAGCCAGCCAGAACCGAGGAGAAAACCGTGACCGACACCTTCAAAGCCATCCTCGTTTCGCGCGATGCCGAGAAGAAGCAGTCCGTCGATGTCGTCGATCTTACCGAGGCCGACCTGATGGAAGGCGACGTCACCGTGGCCGTCGAGGCGACGACGGTGAACTACAAGGACGGGCTCGCCATCACCGGCAAGGCGCCGGTTGTGCGCCGCTGGCCGCTGGTTCCGGGCATCGATTTCGCCGGCACGGTGCTCTCCTCCACCCATGCCGACTGGCGCAAGGGCGACAAGGTGATCCTGAACGGCTGGGGCGTCGGCGAGACGCATTACGGCGCCTATGCCGGCCGGGCCCGCGTCAAGGGCGACTGGCTGGTGCCGCTGCCCGAGGGCATGAGCGCACATGACGCGATGGCCGTCGGCACGGCCGGCTACACGGCCATGCTCTCCGTCATGGCGCTGGAGCGGCATGGCATCGTGCCGGACCGCGGTCCGGTGGTGGTGACGGGCGCGGCCGGCGGCGTCGGCTCGGTCGCCATCTCGATCCTTTCCAGTCTGGGCTACCATGTCATCGCTTCGACCGGCCGCAGCGCCGAAAGCCCCTATCTGATCGACCTCGGCGCGGCCGAGGTGATCTCGCGCGAGGAGCTCAGCCAGCCGGCGAAGCCGCTCGCCAAGGAGCGCTGGGCGGGCGGCGTCGATTCGGTCGGCAGCCATACCTTGGCCAATGTCCTGTCGATGACCTCCTATGGCGGCGCGATCGCCGCCTGCGGCCTGGCCGGCGGCATGGACCTGCCGGGAAGCGTCGCGCCCTTCATCCTGCGCGGCGTCTCGCTGCTGGGCATCGATTCTGTGATGGCGCCGAAGCCGGTACGCCTGGAGGCATGGCGCCGCATCGGCGCCGACCTTGACTTGAAGAAGCTGTCGACATTGTCGCGCACCATCGGTTTCGACGGCATTGTCGCCGCCGCGCGCGACATCGTCGAAGGCAAGATCAGGGGCCGCGTCGTCGTGGACATGTAGCCGGAGGTCACGGTTCCGCACTGCGCCAGCAGCGCGGCCGGAATCCGTGCAATCGCTAAAATTCGAACGATCCGCCCCAATCTTCCATAATTTCTGTCTGGCATGGTCCGCGCATGGTCGCGGACTCCCACATCAGGCAGGACAGCAAAGCCGCGGGCGCTGACAGGCCCGACGCGCCGAAGCGGCAGGTGCTCGTCGCGCCGCCGCTGGCTCCCGACTTGCCTGCCGCCAGCCACGAAGGCCTGCCCTTCCTGACGATCGTCGCCATCGTCGTCCTGGCCGGGCTGGCGCATCTCACCGGGGCGCCGATCATCGTCACCGTCGGACTCGCCGCCGTGGCCTTCGCCGGACTTGCCATGCATCTGCGCAACCGCCGCGACGAGCGGCGCACCGCGGCGCTTCTCGACGAGACCGCAGCCCGCAGCCGCGCCGAGATCGAGACCCTCGCCGATCGCATGTGGGAGATGCAGGAGAGCGAGGAGCGCTTCCGCGGCCTGATCGACGCGCTCGGCGACCTCGTCGTCCATCGCGATCGCGACGGCCATATCGTCTATGCCAACAGCGTCTTTGCCTCGCTTGTCGAGGTCGACCCTCGCAATCTCGCCGGCAAGACCCTGTCGGAGCTTGGCATCGACGTCGGCATCGTTCCCGACGCCGCCTTCTCCGACCATGAATGCCTGAGCTCCACCGATGTCGCGATCCGCACGCCGAATGGGCCGCGCTGGTTCTCCTGGATCGAATTGTCGGTGCGCGACAAGGATACCGGCGCCGTCTCGCACCGGGCGATCGCGCGCGACATCACCGCCCGCAAGCGCGCCGAATCCTCGCTGATCACCGCGCGCGAGCGGGCCGAATATGCGAGCCAGGCCAAGTCGCGCTTCCTCGCCACCGTCAGCCACGAGATCCGCACGCCGATGAACGGTATCATGGGCATGGCGAAGCTGCTTGCCGACACCGACCTGTCGCCGGAACAGCGCACGTATGTCGGCGCTGTTTCGACCTCGGCCAGCGCGTTGCTCGCGCTTATCGAGGACCTGCTCGACTATTCCAAGATCGAGGCTGGCCGCTTCGAGCCCGAGCCCCAGCCGACTTCGCTGCGCGAAATTGCCGACAACATCATCGAGCTTCTGGCCGCGAAGGCCTTCGCCAAGAATATCGGCCTCGGCTGCCATGTCGAACCCGATGTACCGCAGATGATCACCGCAGACCCCGGCCGCCTGCGCCAGGTGCTGCTCAACCTCATCGGCAATGCGGTGAAGTTCACCGACACGGGCGGCGTGCTGCTCACCGTGGCGCGCGCCCGCACCGAAACCAGCGACTGCATCTGCTTCACCATTGCCGACACGGGCCCCGGACTGCGTGAAGAGGACATGGAGCGCATCTTCGAAGAGTTCGAGCAATCCGACGGCACCTCGACCAGGGTGCATGGCGGCGCCGGCCTTGGCCTTGCCATCTCGAAGCGGCTGGTGACGGCGATGGGCGGCACGATCTCCGTTTCGAGCCGGCTCGGCGAAGGCTCGGAATTCATCCTCGAGATCCCGGCCGTCGCCGCGACCGAGCCGCCGCCGCACCGGCACAACATCCTCGCCGACCGGCGGGCGGTGATCGTTTCGAAGAACGCCATCGAGGCCGATGCCATCGCCCGCGCCATCAGGGCCTATGGCGGCATCGTCGAGGTTGCGGCGACGCCAGGCCAGGCCGCTCCATTCGCTGCCGGCTGCAACGTGCTGCTGGTCGACGCCGCGCTCGAGAACAGCGACGGCAGGTTGCTCAAGCGGTTGCGCGACTCAGGCTTCGCCGATTGTGAAGCCATCACCCTGATCGCGCCGACGGACCGGGGCATGCTCGGCGAATTCCGCGCCAGCGGCTACGCCACCTTCCTCGCGAGGCCCGTGCGCGGCGAGACCCTTTTGCGGGTGCTGTTGACCAGCCATGGCTCCGCGCTCACCCAGCCGCGGCCGGCGCCGCGCGGCGCCGCCTCGGTGCGCAAGCGCGACCAGGGCCTGTCTGTGCTGATCGCCGAGGACAATGACATCAACGCCATGCTCGCCCGCGCCACGCTGCTCAAGGCAGGGCATCGCGTCAAGGTTGTTGGCAACGGCAAGGCCGCGGTCGATGCCGTCACCGACGCCGGCCTCAAGTTCCGCTTCGATGTGGTGCTGATGGACCTGCACATGCCTGTCATGGACGGCCTGGATGCGATCGCCGCCATCCGCCGCCATGAAGAGTCGCTCGCCATGCCGCCGATCCCGATCATGGTGCTTTCGGCCGACAGCCAGGAAAAGACCCGGCATGCCGTGCTTGCCCATGGCGCCAGCGGCTTCGTTACCAAGCCGCTCGACCCGGACGCGCTCGTCCGGGCGGTTGAGGGCCAGGTCGCCGCCTGACGAAATTTTGAACCCTTGAAAGCCATGCATCGCCTGGCTTTCGCGACCGTAAGATAGCCGGTTGAGGGTATTGTCCAGCCGACAAAGTATTGCCCGCTACGTCGTATCACGGTAGTGTCACAATCCTGTTGCACCTACACCGTATCCCCGTGCCAAGAGGGATGGCTCGAAGGAGAATCACTCGTGCATACAGTCATGCCTGAATGTGACACTCGGCCGAATGCCGGCGGCGCCCTGCTCGCTGCCCGCACTGCCGACGCCGTCGCAAGCGGCGCTCCGCTGGGCCGGATCGGCAACCTCGAGGTGCGGCTCGCCCGCAACGAGGCTGAGATCGCCGCCGCCCAGGAAGTCCGCTATCGGGTATTTTATGACGAGCTTGGCGCGAGGAAGGACCTGTTCCAGGCGCAGGACCGGCGCGATGCCGACCGTTTCGACCCGCTCTGCGATCACCTTCTCGTGTTGGACACGTCCCTTCCCGGCCCCGAGCACCGCCGCATCGTCGGCACCTATCGCCTGTTGCGGCAGGAGATCGCCGCGACCGCCGGCGGGTTCTATTCCGAGGGCGAGTTCGAGCTCACCAAGCTGATCGCGCGCCACCCCGGCCAGCGCTTCCTCGAGCTCGGCCGCTCCTGCGTTCTCCCCGAATACCGCTCCAAGCGCACCATCGAGGCGCTGTGGCAAGGCATCTGGGCTTACATCAACCATTACGGCATCGGCGTGATGACCGGCTGCGCCTCCTTCCACGGCATCGTGCCGGCGGCGCATGCCGAGGCGCTGACCTATCTTGCCCATCATTGCCGCACCAACTCCGCCTGGGATGTCCGCGCGGTACCGGGGCGCTACTGCTCGATGGACCTGATGCCGATCGAGGCGGTGAACACCAAGGCGGCGATCGCCGCCATGCCGCCGCTGGTCAAGGGTTATCTGCGCGTCGGTGCCCGCATCGGCGACGGCTGCGTGATCGACCACGAATTCTCGACCGTCGACGTCTTCGTCGTCATGCCGGTCAAGGAGATCGGCGCCCGCTATGTCAACTATTATGGCGGCGAAGGGCAGCGCTTCGCGGCATAGCGAATAGCGAATAGCGAATAGCGAATAGCGAATAGCGAATAGCGAATAGAACGCTATCTCGGGTAATCTCTACTCGCTACTCCCTATTCGCTACTCCCTCACGGAATGTCTTCCGGCCTTCGCCCCGGCCGACTCCGATAGGCCGCAAACGACCAGCCGAATTTAAGCGCCCCGCCGCGCACCACGAACGCGCCGGCGAAGCCGAGCAGGCTGGACGCCAGCGCCGGCAGGCCGGCAAGATCGCCAAGGGTGAAGATGGCGGCGCCGGCCAGGGCAGCCGTGACATAGATTTCAGGCCTCAGCAGCACCGAAGGCTCGCCGGCCAGCAGGTCGCGCAAGATGCCGCCGGAGGTTGCCGTCAGCACGCCCGTGATGACCGACACGACAGGCGAACCGGTGATCGCCAGCCCCTTGGCTGCGCCCATCACCGAGAACGCGGCAAGCCCGATGGCATCGAGCCAGAGCAGCAGCTTGTAGCGGGATTCGAAGCGGTGGGCGCTGAAGAAGACCAGCACCGCGACGACCGCGCAGATCAGCACATAGCCGCTGTTGGCGACCCAGAATACGGGCAGGTTGAGGATGACGTCGCGCAGCGTGCCGCCGCCGATGCCAGTGATGCTGGCCAGGAACAGGAAGCCGATGATGTCGAGCTGCTTGCGCGATGCGGCAAGCGCGCCCGTCGCCGCGAAGACGGCGACGCCGGCATAGTCGAGCAAGGCGATGGGGTTCATGAGTGAGCGAGTAGTGAGTAGCGAATAGTGAGTAGGGAAATAGCACGAAGCCTCAGACGATTATCAGTCCCCTACTCACTACTCCCTATTCGCTACTGGCTATCAAGCATCCTTCTCGGCCTGCTCGTTCACCGGGCCGGGCTCGACCTTTGCCTCGGCGGCCGTCTTCGGGCCACCCTTGGCGACGCCGACCATCGCCGGCCGCAACACGCGCTCGCCGATCGAATAGCCGGGCTGCACCACCTGGACGACGGTGCCGGCCGGGACCTCCGGATTGGGCACTTCGAACATCGCCTGGTGGAAGTTCGGATCGAACTTCTCGCCTTCGGGGGCGAGTTTCTTCACGCCGTGGCGCTCCAGCGCCGAAAGCATGGCGCGTTCGGTGAGGTCGACACCCTCGATAAGCGCCTTGAAGCCGGCATCGCCGGAGGCCTTGGCCTCAGCCGGAATGGCATCGAGCGCGCGGCGCAGATTGTCCGATACAGACAGCATGTCGCGCGCGAAATTGGCCACCGCGTAAGTGCGCGCGTCATGCACGTCGCGCGCGGTGCGCCGCCGCAAATTCTCCATTTCGGCCGCGACGCGCAACGCGCGGTCCTTCAGTTCCTCGTTTTCCTTCAGCAGCCGCACGAGCGCTTCATAGTCGCCGTCGACGCCACCTTCCGCACGCTCGCCGGAAGCCTGGGTGGCTTCCATATCTTCGGGCGTGCGTTCGTCTTTTGCCTGGTCGCTCATCGCCGTTTCCCGTCATTCGGATTGGTCTGGATTTGCGCCCGATATCGAGGTTTGGAGGCCAAAAATCAAGGGGTAAGCGCTCGCGGCGGATGTCGAGCCATCATTCCAAATTAATTCAAATTTTACCGTATCACGCGGCTTTGCTTGCCCTCGAATGCCGTTGCGGGAACCATAAACGGGCTGGAGGAGTTTCGAAGCCGACACAGGATTTTGGGACGATGAACGGCAACAACGGCAACCGGCGCGCCGAATTGGCCAACGATATCAGGCGGCAGGCAGGCAGCGAAGCGACAAAGCGCTTTCTGCGCACCTTGCCGGCATTTCGCCTGGAAAAAGAGGTGCCTCGGCGGCTGAGCGACCTGCTTGACCGCCTGGACGCCGCGGATGCCAGGAAAGCCGGCGGCGAGCGGCGTCGATAGCCGCGCGCCGCGGTTAGAGCAATTCCGGGGAAAGTGTGTAGCGGTTTTCCGTCCGGAATTGCGCAAACATGTCTCCCGAAAGTGGGAATCGGTTTCGGGACAAAGACATGCATAAAATCGACCTAAAGCGTATGGAGCGAATCTGAAAGATCGCGACGCGCTTTAGGCCGCCTTTCGGTCGTCGCGCGTCAGCGCTTCGCCGTGGCGGATCTCGGTGCCGAGCACCTTCAGGCATTCCCGCATGAAAGCGGCAAGGCCCGGCCAGCCTTTCGCTGACACCAGATTGCCGTCGACATGCGCGCCGGTCGGCGCGACGTCGACATAGATGCCGCCGGCTAGCGTCACTTCCGGCTCGCAATACTGCAGCGCCGCCACTTTCTTGCCGCGCACCACGCCGTCGACCGCGATCAGGATCTGCACGCCGTGGCAGATGGTGAAGATCGGCTTGCCGGTCTCATGGAAATGCCTGACCAGCGCCTGCACGCGCTTGTCGATGCGGATATATTCCGGTCCGCGCCCGCCTGCGGCGTAAACCGCGTCATAGTCGGCCGGATTCACCTCGGCGAAGGTCTTGTTGAGGATGTAGTCGTGGCCGAGCTTTTCGGTATAGGTCTGGTGGCCTTCGAAGTCGTGCAACGAGGTCTTGAGCACGTCGCCCGCCTTCTTGTCCGGGCACACGACATGGACGGTGTGACCGACCGCATGCATGGCCTGTTCAAAGACGAAAATCTCGTATTCCTCGCTGAACTCGCCAACGAGCATCAATATCTTCTTGCCGGCCATGCCGTTCCTCCCTTAGCTGGCTATTTATTTCGGGGTGCAAAATAATAACCCTATCCTAAGGTGAGGACGGCAAAAGGGGAAGTGCAAATCGCCGAATTGGTCTGACCAGATGGATTCGATCCTATCGGCAGGCATACCAAGGCGACATCGCCGCAACAGAACCGAAGACGTTGGTCCGACCAAGACCGACGATCAGACCGCAGCCCGGATCATATCCGCGGCCTTCTCGGCAATCATGATCGTCGGCGCATTGGTATTGCCGCCGATCAGGGTCGGCATCACCGAGGCATCGACGACGCGCAACCCTTCCAGCCCGCGCACCTTGAGCTGCGGGTCGACCACGGCCATGTCGTCGACGCCCATCTTGCAGGTGCCGGCCGGGTGGTAGATCGTGTCGGCGCGCGCCCTGATATGCGCCATGAGCTCGGCGTCGCTGGACGCGCCGGCGGTGTAGATTTCCCTGGCGCGATATTTTGCCAGCGCCGGCGCCTCCAATATGGCGCGCATCATTCGCACGCCCTTGAGCAGAAGCTCGCCGTCGCGCTCGTCCTCGAGGAAACGCGGATCGATGCGCGGCGGCGCCAGCGGATCGGCGCTGTTCAAACCCACCTCGCCGCGCGAATGCGGCCGAAGCACACAGACATGGCAGGAAAACCCATAACCCATATGCAGCTTGCGGCCGTGGTCGTCGACGATGGCGATACAGAAATGCAATTGCAGGTCGGGCCGCTCGATCGCCGGGTCTGATTTCAGGAAAGCGCCGCCTTCGGCATAAGGCGTGGCGATCATGCCGGTTCCGTCCTTGCGCCAGCGCAGCATGTGCTTGATCAGGCCCGGCATGCCGCTGAGGCCGATGCCCATCAAATCGGTCTGTCTGGACTTCCAGGCGAGGATGAAATCGAGATGATCCTGCAGGTTCCTGCCGACGCCCGGCAATTCGTGGACAAGCGGAATGCCGTGCGCCGCGAGCTCGACCGCTGGTCCGATGCCCGAGAGCAGGAGCAGCTGCGGCGAACCGAACGCCCCGCCGCAAAGAATGACTTCGCGTCTGGCTTCCGCCACGGCCTCGCTCTTGCCGCTGCGGTAGCGCACGCCAGTGGCGCGCCTGCCGTTGAGCACCACGCCCGTCGCATGCGCGCCGGTGACCACGGTGAGGTTCGGCCGGTTCATCGCCGGATGCAGATAGGCCGCCGCCGCCGAGCAGCGCTCGCCATTGCGGCGCTCGCCCCAGAACTGCGTCACCTGATAGAGGCCGGCCCCTTCCTGCTCCGGCCCGTTGAAATCGTCGTTCAGCCTGATCTGGTTCTCGCCGCAGGCCTCGACGAAGGCCCTGGAGATCGCGCGCGGCTCCTGCTGCTCGCAGACCCTCAGCGGCCCGTCGCCGCCATGCAGCGCGTCAGCCCCGCGCTGGTTGCCTTCGGCGCGCCGGAAATAGGGCAGCACCTCGTCCCACGACCAGCCGTCGCAACCAAGCTCGGCCCATTCGTCATAGTCACGGCGATTGCCCCGCGTGTAGAGCATGGCGTTGATGGCGCTCGAGCCACCCAGGCCCTTCCCGCGCGGCTGATAGCCCCTTCGGCCGTTGAGACCTTCCTGCGGTACTGTCTGGAAGGCCCAGTTGTTGATCTTCGGCCTGCCGGGCAGCAGAGCGATGATGCCGGCCGGCGCGCGGATCAAGAGGTCCTTGCCCGCGCCTCCCGCCTCGAGCAGGCAGACCGTCTTCGATGGGTCCTCGGAAAGTCTCGCGGCCAGCGTCGAGCCGGCGGAGCCGCCGCCGGCAATCACATAGTCGTAGCGCATGGTTCCCTCCCGGCGGATCTTTCCGTCCGTTCCCTTGAGAGAATGCCTGCTGAAGCGCCTTGTAAAGATGCCGCTGCGTTAGCTGGGACGCTTGCGCCGCCAGGAATATTTCGGGCCCTTGGGCTCAGGCTCCACGGCCGGCTGATAATAGACTGGCAGGCCGCCGGTCCGTCCTTCCTCCAGCCGCTTCAGCAGCACCGGGTTGGAGACCTCGAACTCGTCGAAGCCGAGCCGCAGCATATGCGGCAGCTGGTCGACCAGCACCTGGCCAGTGGCGCGCACCGCGCCCGTGAAATGATGCCGCGCGCGCAGCAACTCGCCCTTGGAAAAGGAGCGGCCGTCATTGAAGGCCGGGAAGGCGAGCGCCACCAGTGACAGCTGATCCAGCAGGCCGGTTATCTTGTCGAGTTCGTCGCCGGGCTGCAGCAGCACGCCGAGGCGTTCCTTGGCTGACTTGCGGATTTCTTCATCGAGTTCGAGAAAAGCCTGCAGCGGCAGGATGAAGCGGCCATTGCCGGCCAGCGCTTCGGCGCTTTCGGCGTGCGTCCACTCGTCCTCGCGAAAACCGTTCGGGGTCCAGAGGCGGGTCCCCGCCGTCGTCGATCCAGTCATCAAAAATCCTAAAGTCCCAAAGATTCGAAGGATATGTCGAGATTCAGGTCAGGCCGAGCCGAAAATGGTGGCTTCCGAGAACCAGAGCGGAGCGTACTTGAAGTACGTGAGCACCGGAAGCGCAGGAAGTTGCCATTTGCAGGCCGGCCTCACCTGAATATCGCGTATCCTAAAGAGAGGCGTCGGTCAGCGACTTCTCCAGTCCGGAGAGGTGGATACCGCACTCGGTCTTGGCGTGCCCGGCCCAGCGGCCGCTGCGTGCGTCCTCGCCGGGCTGCACTGGCTGTGTGCACGGGAAGCAGCCGATCGAGAGATAGCCATAGGCGACCAACGGATTTTCGCGCAGCGCATGCGCGCGCATATAGTCGGCCTGATCCGACGTCGTCCAATGCGCGAGCGGATTGATGCGGATGCGCGAGCCGACCGCCTCGAAGACGGGCAACGCCGCCCGCGTGGAGGCCTGGAAGCGCTTGCGCCCGGTGAACCAGGCCCGGAACGGCTCGACGCCGCGCGCCAGCGGCTCCACCTTGCGCACATTGCAGCAGGCGTCCGTGTCGGTCTCGTTGAGCTGGCCGGTCGCATCGACGCGTTCGAGCGCCGCCTCGTCCGGCTTGATCACCCTTACATCCGTCAGGCCGAAATCGGCGACCAGCGCGTCGCGATAGCCGAGCGTCTCCTCGAAATGCTTGCCGGTGTCGAGGAAGATCACCGGCAGCGTGCGGTCGATCTCCGAGATCATGTGCAGCAGCACCGCCGAATCCGCGCCGAAGGACGAGACCGCCGCGACCTCGCCGCGGAAGGATTCGCGCGCCGCGCGCTCGATGATCTCGATCGGCTTCAGATGGCCGAGCAGCGCGTCGAGCCCGGCCGCTTCGGCGGCGATGCCGGCCTCGACGTCGACAATACGGTCAAGCGGCCTTGGTTTCGCCAGCATAGAGCGCCTCCTTGAACGGCGCGGGACCGACTCGGCGGTAGGCGTCGATAAAACGTTCATCGGGACTGAGCCGAAGGCCGAGATAGGTGTCGACGATCTGCTCGATGGCATCGGTGATCTCTTCCGATGAGAAGCCGCGGCCGATGATCTCGCCCACGGAGGTGTTCTCGTCGGCCGAGCCGCCGAGCGTCACCTGGTAGAGCTCGGAGCCTTTCTTCTCGACGCCGAGGATGCCGATATGGCCGACATGGTGGTGGCCGCAGGCATTGATGCAGCCGGAGATCTTCAGCTTCAATTCGCCGATCTCGCGCTGCCGCTCCAGAGAGGCGAAGCGCTGCGAGATTTCCTGCGCGATCGGGATCGAGCGCGCCGTGGCCAGCGCGCAATAATCCAGGCCCGGGCAGGAGATGATGTCGCTGATCAGGTTGGAATTGGCGGTCGCGAGACCGATCTCGACCAGCGCATCATAGACCGCCTTGAGGTCGGCGCGTGCCACATGCGGCAGGATCAGGTTCTGCTCGTGGCTGACGCGCAACTCGTCGAAGGCATATTTCTCGGCAATGTCGGCCACCGCCTCCATCTGGCTGTCGCTGGCGTCGCCGGGCACCTCGCCGATGCCCTTGAGCGAGATGGTGACCGCCGCATAGTCGGGATGGCGATGCGTCACGACATTCTGGTCGAGCCATTCCGAGAAGCTCTTGGAATCAAGCCGCGCCTGCTTCACCGCATCGTCGCCCTCAGGCCGGGCGGTCAGCGCCGGCGGCGCGAAATAGGCGTTGATGGCCTGAATGTCGGCCTCCGGCAGCTTCAGCTCGGCGTCCTTGAGCTCCTGCCATTCTGCTTCGATCTGGCGGGTGATCTCCTCCACGCCGGTTTCGTGCACCAAGATCTTGATGCGCGCCTTGTACTTGTTGTCGCGGCGGCCGTAGAGGTTGTAAACGCGCAGGATCGCCGTGCAGTAGGACAGAAGATCGGCTTCCGGCAGGAAATCGCGGATCTTCTTAGCCACCATCGGCGTGCGGCCCTGGCCGCCTCCGACATAGACCGCGAACCCAAGCTCGCCGGCCGCGTTCTTCTTCAAATGCAGGCCGATGTCATGCGTCTGGATGGCAGCGCGGTCGCGCTCCGCACCCGTCACCGCAATTTTGAACTTGCGCGGCAGGAACGAGAATTCCGGATGCACCGAGGACCATTGGCGCAGGATTTCCGCATAGGGACGCGGATCGGCCACCTCGTCGGCGGCGGCGCCCGCGAAATGATCGGCGGTGACGTTGCGGATGCAATTGCCGCTTGTCTGGATCGCATGCATCTCGACGCTCGCGAGATCAGCCAGGATCGCCGGGATATCCGACAGGGCCGGCCAGTTGAACTGGATGTTCTGGCGCGTGGTGAAGTGGCCGTAGCCCTTGTCGTATTTGCGCGCAATATGGCCGAGCATGCGCAACTGCTTGCTGTTCAGCGTGCCATAGGGCACGGCGATGCGCAGCATATAGGCGTGCAGCTGCAGATAGACGCCGTTCATCAGCCTGAGCGGCCGGAACTGGTCCTCAGTGATCTCGCCGGCAAGCCGGCGCTGCACCTGGTCGCTGAACTCGGCAACACGGGCATGAACAAAATCCTGGTCGAACTCGTCGTAACGGTACATGCTTCGTCTTTCCGGGCGCGTCCGCCCGCTGCTTTCTAAAAAACCTAGGCCCCGATGGCTTCCGGGGCCGCCTGCTTGCCGAGATCGGTGCGGATGGTCGGGCCAGCGGCGCGGATCTTTTCGCGCAGCCGCACCGGCTCGGCCAAACCGTCGATGACTTCGACGTCGATCAGATTGACGTCGACCACCTCATTGTTGGCGGCGGCCGAGGCGCCGATCGCTTCCAGCCGGTCCTCCGCCGCCTTGTCATGCGCGATATCCGCATGGCCGACCGTCTCCGCCCAGCCGCCATCGGCGTACCAGACGGCGATGCCGTCGGAGAGCCTGTTCGCGGTTAGAACCTTCATGGCTGAACTCCTTCGGCGACGGCTGAAGCCGCGCCCTCATGTCTATGTGCCGCGAGCGGCTCTGATCGTTCGAAATTGGCGCCGGCGACCGCATCGCCGATGATCGTCATGACCGGACCGGTGAGGTCGGCGCGCTCTTCCAGCGACGGCAGGTCGGCGAGCGTGCCGTGAAAGCGGCGCCGGGTGCCGAGGCTGGCATTCTCGACCACCGCGACGGCCGTGTCCGGCGACAGCCCCGCCTCGATCAGCCGTCCAGCGACTTCCGCCGCGACCGAACGGCCCATATAGACGGCGACGGTCGCGCCGGAGATGGCGAGCTTGGCCCAGTCCGGCAGCGAGTTGCCCTTGAGGTCGTGGCCGGTGGTGAACACCATCGAGGATGAAACACCGCGCAAGGTCAGCGGCAGTTCGAAATCGGCGGCGGCGGCAAAGGCGGCGGTAACGCCCGGAACCACCTCATAGGCAATGCCGGCATCACGCAGCGCAGCCATCTCTTCCCCGGCACGGCCGAACACCAGCGGATCGCCGGACTTCAGCCGCACCACGCGCTTGCCGGCACGGCCTAGTTCGATGAGCAGCGCGTTGATCTCTTCCTGGCTCTTGGAGTGGCACCCCTTGCGCTTGCCGACCGGCAGGCGCTCGGCATCGCGGCGCCCCATCGCGACGATCGCCTCCGGCACCAGCGCATCATAGACGATGGCATCGGCTTCCATCAGCAGGCGGTGGGCACGCAAAGTCAAAAGGTCCTCCGCGCCCGGACCGGCGCCGACCAGCGCGATATGGCCCGCGGCCGATGCATCCGCGCTCAGAAGTTCGAGCGCCGCGCCATGCGCTTGGGCGTGGTCACCGGCTTCGATGGCCTTGGCCGGCACGCCGGCGAAGAAATCGCTCCAGAAGCGGCGACGGCGATTGCCCTTCGGTAGTTTCTCCGCGGCGGCGCGGAACGACGCGGCAAGCGCCGCCAGCCGGCCGAGCGAAGGCGACAGCATGCGGTCGATGCGGACACGCAGCATCTGGGCCAGAACCGGTCCGGCGCCCTCGGTGCCGATGGCAATCGCAACCGGCGCGCGGTTGACCAGCGCCGGAGTGAAGAAATCGCACACGTCCGGCTGGTCTACCGCATTGACCGGAATGCCCAACCGGCGCGCATCCTCGGCGACGCGGCGGTCGAGCGCCTTGTCGCCACTGGCTGCGAACACCAAGACGGCATCCTGAAGATGCGCGGCCTCATAGGCGGCATCGACGTGAACGGCACCGGAAGCCGCGATAAAGGCAAGCAGGTCGGGATCGGCGTCGTCGGCAATGATGCACAGCGCCGCGCTCGACTGGGCGAGCAGCCGGGCCTTGGCAAGCGCCTCCTCGCGATTGCCGATTATGGCCACGGCTTCGCCGTCGATCCGCATGAAGACCGGGAAGGCATTGAGTTTGACGTTGGCTGGCGACATGGCGACGAGCAATATTGAAACAGTTTGGCAGTTTTACGCGGGCTGGCCGAAAATCAGAAGGCAAGCACTCGCGCGTCGCCGAACGGCAGGCAATCGCTTTTTCGCAGCCGCAAAAGGCCGGAGAAAAAAATTCTACTTTTTAGTGGAGGCGGGCAGATCGCCTCAAGAGAGCGCCTTGATACGCCGTAACTTTTAGCGCCGGACCTGGAAAGTGGCAAAACAGTTTTTTCTAAATTCTACTAAGTTAGTAGATTAAAGCCGACCTCACCGGACCGGCGCTCAGCCCCAATCTGAGGCGAACGATCGAGGCATCGCCATCAAGCGGAACAATCCTGCTTCGCGGCTCGTTTGGCTAGCAATCCATTCTGTCGATCCTGGGCTCGACCGGTCGGCAACCCGCAAGCAACGGAGGAACGCCATGAACATCAAGCTGAAGCACGGATTGTGGGTCGTCGTGGCCGATGGTGAAAAGGCGCTTTTCCTGCGCAACCAGGGCGACAACAAGTTCCCGAACCTGGAGGTGGTGCAGGAGATGGAGCAGGAGAACCCCGCGACGCGTGAGCAGGGTACGGACAAGCCGGGCCGCCAGAGCAACGAGGGCCCCCGCAGCGCCGTCGAGGAAACCGATTGGCACCGCCTCGGCAAGGAACGTTTCGCTGTCGAGATTGCCGACCGGCTCTACAAGCTCGCGCATAGCGGCGCGTTCGACGCGGTCGTGCTGATCGCGCCGCCGCAGGTGCTTGGCGAGATGCGCCAGAAACTGCACAAGGAAGTTAGCGAGAAGGTGCAGGCGGAAATCCCAAAGACGCTCACCAATCACACCATTCCCGAGATCGAGACCCTGCTGCAGGCGGCATAAAGCGGCGGAAGGAAAGCAGCTTCGGGCCGAATTGGGTCTCGAGGCCGCCCCTTTGGCAGCGCGGGCTGATTTTACGCGGCGCGCCCTTCTTCAGCGTCGATTTCTGCGCGACGGCGGTTGCATCACCGCCGCTCCGTCCACCATATTGTCGAAGGCGACGGCCTCGGCGGGCGCCCATCCGAAATCGTGAATTTTCGAAAGGCGCGCAAAAGACAATGCCGCATGACACGCCCCTTATCGCCACCATCGTTGCCGGTCTGGGGCTGGCTTTCGTCTTCGGGGCTTTAGCCAACCGTTTCCGCATCCCGCCGCTTGTCGGTTATCTTGTCGCCGGCGTCCTTGTCGGGCCGAACACGCCCGGCTTTGTCGCCGACGCAAGCCTTGCCAACGAGCTCGCGGAAATCGGCGTCATCCTTTTGATGTTCGGCGTCGGCCTGCATTTTTCGCTGAAGGACCTTCTGTCCGTCCGCGCCATCGCCGTGCCGGGCGCGATCGTGCAGATCGGTTTTGCAACCCTGCTTGGCGTCGGGCTTGCCTGGTTGCTCGGCTGGCCGCTGGGCGCCGGCCTGGTCTTCGGACTGGCGCTTTCGGTCGCCTCGACTGTGGTGCTCTTGCGCGCCTTACAGGAACGGCGATTGATCGGGACCGAACGCGGCCGCATCGCGGTCGGCTGGCTGATCGTCGAGGATCTCGCCATGGTGCTGGCGCTGGTGCTGTTGCCCGCGCTCGCCGGCGTGCTCGGCGGCCAGGCGCAGGTCGATGATCATACGAGCCTGCTCTCGCTGCCCGCCAGCTACGGCATATGGGGCGTTGTCGGCATCACGCTCGCCAAGGTCGCCGCCTTCGTCGTCGTCATGCTGGTGGTCGGCCGCAGGGTGATCCCCTGGATCCTGCATTATGTCGCCCACACTGGCTCGCGCGAATTGTTCCGGCTTTCGGTGCTGGCTATCGCGCTCGGCGTCGCCTTCGGTGCGGCGAAGCTGTTCGGCGTCTCGCTGGCGCTCGGCGCTTTCTTCGCCGGCATGATCATGAGCGAGTCCGAGCTCAGTCATCGCGCGGCGGAAGAATCATTGCCGCTGCGCGATGCCTTCTCGGTGCTGTTCTTCGTCTCGGTCGGCATGCTGTTCGACCCGCTCAGCCTGATCAGCAACGGCCTGCCGATCCTCGCCACCTTGGCCATCATCGTCGTCGGCAAGTCGATTGCCGCTTTCGTCATCGTCATCGCCTTCCGCTATCCGATCGCCACCGCGCTGATGATCTCGGCGAGCCTTGCCCAGATCGGCGAGTTCTCCTTCATCCTGGCCGAACTCGGCGTCGGCCTGAAACTGCTGCCCGAGCAGGGCCGCGACCTGATCCTGGCAGGCGCGATCCTCTCGATCCTGCTCAATCCGCTGATGTTCCTGGTCGTCGACTGGATGAAGCCGTGGCTGGAAAAGCGCGCCGGCAAGGCCGCACCGGTCGAAGAGCAACGGCCGATCGGCCCGGCCACCGAGCTCGGCCAGGTCGCGTCGGTGTCAGCGGCCCCAGGCAAGGAAGACGGCCCGCCGCCCAAAACCGCGCTTGCCGGCCATTCCATTCTGATCGGTTACGGCCGCGTCGGCAGCCTCGTCGGCGTAGCGCTGAAGGAAGCCGCCCTGCCCTTCCTGGTGATCGAGGATGCCGACAAGACGCTGGCCAAGCTGCGTGACGACGGCATCGAGACGGTGGCCGGCAATGCCGCCAATGCGGATGTCTTCGCGGCCGCCAATCCGGAAGGCGCGAAGCGGCTGATCCTCGCCATCCCCAATGCCTTCGAGTCCGGCCAGATCGTGCTTCGAGCCCGCGCCGCCAATCCTGCGATCAATATCATCGCCCGCGCGCACTCCGACGCAGAGGTTGAGCATCTGAAAGGCCTCGGCGCCGATACCGTGATCATGGGCGAGCGTGAGATCGCGCGCGGCATCGTCGAGGTGGTGGCCGGCAAGGCCGCCGATCCAGCCGGGCCCGCCATGGCGATCAATCCGCAGCCCGCTTGATGGGCATCAAATTGTGAACGCGGAACCGCCATTCTGCGCGATATCGCTGAGATATTTCGCCGGCGGCTTGCCCAGCGCCTTCTTGAACATGGTGATGAAGGCGGTGACGGATTCATAGCCGAGATCGCCTGACACCCGCTGCACGCTGGCGCCGGCGGACAGTTCCCTGAGCGCCACGATCAGATGCAACTGCTGGCGCCAGCGGCCGAAACTCAGGCCCGTCTCCTTGACGACGAGGCGCGCCAGGCTGCTTTCGCTGAGCGCCACACGGTCGGCCCATTGCGCCAGGGTGCTGCGGTCGGCGGGATCGTCGGCCAGCGCCTTCGCGATCCGTGTTAACCGCGGCTCGGCCGAGATCGGCAGGTGCAATTGCTGCACGGGCATGCGTGGCAAGTCGGCTAGCAGGACCTTTCCCAGGAAATCGCAGCGAGGATCGTCCGGCGCGCACTCCGACAGCTCGATGATCACCTCGCGCAGCAGCGGCGAGATCGAAAGCGTGCAGCACCGATCCGGCAGGTCGGCGGCGCCCGGCTCGATATAGACGAAGAAAATCCGCGCGTTGGCGGTCGCGATGTTGCTGTGTTCCATGCGGCTCGGCACCCACACGCCGCAATGCGGCGGCACCATCCAAAGCCCGCCCGGAACGCGGCAGGTGACGGCGCCGCCAAGCGCGAAGACGAGCTGCCCCTTGCGATGCCAATGCTCGCGCACCTCGGCCCTGGTCTCGGTGACATCGACGCCAACGGCGATCGCCGGCGCGGCCACGTCGTCGACATCGAAATCCAGCCAGGGCCAGCGGAGTGGCTGTCTCATGATTGAAGGTTTTTAGCGATCATTTGGCTTTATCTCTAGATTCCTCAATCGTGAAAGTCGATAGGTTCGCCCCGATATCGTCGCAATCGATCGCGTCTCAGACGCCAATTCAAAGGTGGGCCATGCTCGCTCTCGCCATTTCTTCCGACAGCCCCAGCCGGCTGAACCTCACCGAGGCCGACGAGCCAAGCTGCAATGCGAATGAAGCATTGGTGGCAGTTCATGCAACATCGTTGAACCGTGGCGAGTTGCGCCTGCTCGGCATTCGTCCCGACGGCTGGATACCGGGCCAGGACATCGTCGGCATCGTCGAACGCGCGCCAGCCGACGGCTCAGGCCCGGCCGCGGGCACGCGCGTCGCGGCCTTGGTCGACCAGGCCGGCTGGGCCGAACATGTCGCCGTTCCGACCGACCGCCTCGCCGTCATACCTGACGAGGTCAGCTTCGCCTCCGCCGCCACGCTTCCGGTCGCGGGCACGACCGCGCTGAGGACTTTGCGCCATGGTGGCGATCTCGGCGGCCAGCGGATCCTGATCACTGGCGCAAGCGGCGCGGTCGGCCGTTTCCAGATCCAGATCGCCCGCGAGCAAGGCGCTTCGGTGACGGCGATCGCCTCGGCCCCGCATCACGATGACCTTCGCAATCTGGGCGCCGGGCAGGTCGTCGAGTCGATCGAACTGGCCGAGGGGCCGTTTTCGCTGATCACCGAGTCGGTCGGCGGCAAGAGCCTCGCCGCCGCGATCGAACGTGTCGCCCCGGGTGGAACGATCGTCATGTTCGGCTCGAGCAGCGGCGAGCTCACGCCTGTCGGGTTCCGTCAGTTCGTTCCGGGCCACGAAGGCGCGCGGCTGCAGAGCTTCGCCTACTACACGTCCGGTTCGGCGATCGGCGCCGACATCGCCGCGCTGCTCGATCTGGTCGCCGCCGACAGGCTCGAAACCCGCGTGGCCATGACCGTGCCGTGGACGGAAATCGGCCAGGCCCTGGAGGCGCTCAGGCAGCGCAGCTTTAGCGGCAAGGTCGTTCTCACCATGGCTTGAAATCAGCCAATCACACGTGCTGGCCGCCATTGATGTGGATTTCCGAGCCGGACACGTAGGACGACTGGCCCGAGCACAGGAAATAGATGATGTCGGCCACTTCCGAGGTGGCGCCCAGCCGTCTCAGCGGAATCGTCTCGACTATTCTGTCGGTGCCGGGCGACAGGATCGCCGTGTCGATCTCGCCCGGCGCGATGGCGTTGACGCGGATGCCGTGCGGGCCGAAGTCATGCGCCATCTCGCGCGTCAGCGAGCCGAGCGCCGCCTTGGATGTCGCATAGGCCGTGCCGGCGAACGGATGCACGCGCGTCCCGGCGATCGAGGTGACGTTGACGATCGAGCCCTTGGCGGCGGCGAGCTCCTTGAACAGGCCTCTGGCCAGCATGATCGGCGCGAAGAAATTGACCTGGAAGACGTCGCGCCAGACATGCATCGGCGTCTCGATCGAGTTCATCCGGCTGCCGTCCTTCAGCTTCGGCGAGATGCCGGCATTGTTGACCAGCGCGTGCAGCTGGCCGCCATGCGCCTCCAGCCGGTGACGGATCTCCGAAATGGCGATCCCGACATCCTCCTGGTCGGCGAGGTCGACCTTGATGTGGTCCTCGGGGCCGGCCGGCCACGGGCAATCCTCGGCGAAAGCCTGGCGCGAGCAGGTGATGACGCGCCAGCCCTCGCGCGAAAAACGCTTCACTGTCGCATGGCCGATGCCCCGGCTGGCGCCGGTGAGCACGATGGTTTTTCTGCTGTCGGTCTCGGCCATGAGCTTTGTCTCCGGCCGGACATGTAGCCGAAGGCGGCGGTCATTGCGAGAGGGCGAGTTGCCGCCGCAGCCATGATCCCGGAAAGCAGGTTCCGGTTTTCGGTTTCATGATGGAATAAGAAGCTGGTCCGATCCCGTCGGACGACTTCAACCGCCGCCTAATATGTCCAGGATCGAGGTCTGACGCCTTTTCTTCGGTCCGCCGACATCGCCGGGCGGCACCGGATGCTTGATCGAGGCGGTCGATCCGCTGTCGCTCGGCATGTCGAAGCCGCCGGCGTCGACGGTCTCGGCTGGCCGGGCCTGGCGCGCGGGTCCTGGCCGTGCCGGCGTCTGGGCAACAGGCTGCGATTGAGCGGCGGGCTGCGACTGGCCGACAGGTGCGGGCGGCGCGGGCGGCGGCTGCGAGGCGTCAGCCGACGGTATCTCGTCCGGCACGATCGTATCGGAGGGCGTCGACTTCCAGGTGCCGGGCAAAGGCCGCACAGGCACGCCTTCATGCGCGGCCACCATGAATTCGTGCCAGGCCTGCGCAGGCAAGGCGCCGCCGGTGACTTTCTTCATCGGGCTGCCGTCGTCATTGCCGAACCACACGCCGGTGGTGAGATTGGCGGTGTAGCCGACGAACCAGGCATCGCGCGAATTCTGGCTGGTGCCGGTCTTGCCGGCCGACGGCCAGTTGAACGCCGCCTTCTTGGCGGTGCCGACCTCGACGGTGCCGGTCATCATCGAGTTCATCATGCCCACGATATCGGCCTTGATGACGCGCGGCGCGCTGCCAGTGCTGCCCTCGTAAAGCACCTTGCCGTTGGCGGTCGTGATGCGCTGGATGAAGTGGATGTCCGGCTTGTAGCCGCCATTGGCGAAAGGCACATAGGCCGAGGTCAGTTCCAGCGGCGTCACTTCAGAGGTGCCGAGCGCGATCGAGGTGTTGGCCTGCAGGTCCGACTGGATGCCCATGCGATGCGCGGCCTCGACCACCGCGTCGGGGCCGACCTCCATGGTGAGCTGTGCCGCCACCGAGTTGAGTGACTTCGCGAGCGCCGTCGCCAGCGTGACCTTGCCGTAATATTTGCCGCCGTAATTGTCGGGCGTCCATTTGCCGATCTTGATCGGCGCGTCGTTGCGGATGCTGTCCGGCGTGCGGCCGGCCTCCAGCGCCGCCATGTAGACGAAGGGCTTGAAGGCCGAGCCGGGCTGCCGGCGCGCTTCCGAGGCGCGGTCGAACTGGCTGGTCGAATAATCATAGCCGCCGACCATGGCGCGCACCGCGCCGGAATCGTCGATCGACACCAGCGCCCCTTGGGTGACGTTGAGCTTCTTGCCGCTCTCGTCGATCAGCCGGCGGATCGACTGTTCGGCAAGCTTCTGCAGGTTGAGGTCGACCGTTGTGTCGATGACGATGTCGCCGCGCACGTCGCCGATGAGGTCGGGAAGCTCGTCCATCACCGTATCGGCGACGTAGTTTTCCGAGCCGGTCCAATAGGACGGCGCGCGCGTCGCCGGCGCGCTCAGCGCCGTCTTGTATTCCTTGTCGCTGATCTTGCTTGTCTGGCGCATGGCCGCGAGTACGAGCTGCGCCCGCTCCTCGGCCGCCTTCGGATCGCGCGCCGGCGAAAGCTTCGACGGCGCCTTGAGCAGGCCTGCCAGCAGGGCTGCCTCCGAAAGCGACACGTCGCGCGCGCTCTTGCCGAAATAGCGCCGCGAGGCCGCTTCCACGCCATAGGCGCCCGAGCCGAAATAGACCCGGTTGAGATACATTTCGAGGATCTGATCCTTCGTGTGCTTGTGCTCGAGCCAGAGCGCCAAAAGCACTTCCTGGACCTTGCGCTCCAGCGTGCGGTCCGGCGTCAGGAACAGGTTCTTGGCCAGCTGCTGCGTCAGCGTCGAGCCGCCCTGCGAGAAATGCCCGCCGACGAGGTTGGTGACCATGGCGCGCGACAGGCCGATCGGGTCGATGCCGAAATGCGAATAGAAGCGCCGGTCCTCGATGGCGACGACGGCCTCCGGGATATAGGGCGACATTTCGTGCAGGCCGACGGCCTCGCCGCCCGACGCGCCGCGATTGGCGATCAGCGCGCCATCGACCGAGACGATCTTGATGTTCGGCGCACGGTCCGGGACCGACCACGTCGTCGCCGCCGGCATCTTGGCGCCGTAATAGACGACGACGCCGGCGGCCGCGATGCCGCCCCAGATGCACAGCACGAAGCACCAGTAGACCAGCCGGCTGGCGATGCCGAGCAGCCCGCGCCGGTTGCGGTCGCGGCCGCGGCCGCGTGATTTCGCCTTGGCGGATCTGCCCCTGGCAGCGGATTTGCGGGTGCGCGGCACGACGCGATCCTCCTCGCTCACCGAAAAGCTCTCGGAGGATTTCGCCCGCGGCGATCCCTCGAAGCTCGGTTCGATGCGACTGTCCCTGCGGTTCGCCATGCGCTCTTGCTGTCTGTCCCCGATGCCGATGGCGTTCGGTTGAAGACTAGATGCGGCGGTTTAAAGGCGGGTTAAAGCAGGGTTTATGCAGCCTTTTGAAAACCGTTGGGATTTTCTGAATTCGGCTTCTCACTGATCGCCGCGGGCAGCAGCCGACTCACCCGGCGCAGTCTGGCTCCTCACGGCGCCGGCGGCTGGCCACCGTGATCAATTCTGCTGGATCGAAATTCCCTTGTCGTCGATCTTGAGCTCGACGCCTTTCGGCCTTGTCTGCTCGCGATAGACATAGACGCCGAGCGCAATGACGACGACCACGAGAGCGCCGATGATGACATAGAGCATGTTCTGCTTCATGGCGCGTCCCCGATGCCTGCTGGAAGATCAGGCCTGTTTCACCAGCTTGATCAGCACCAGCAGGACCACCGCGCCGATCGTGGCGTGGATGATCGCGGCAAGGATCCCGCCGCCCACGGCAAAGCCAAGCCTTGGGAATATCCAGCCGGCAATCAGGGCGCCGACGATGCCGACGACGATGTTGCCGACCAGTCCGAAGCCGAAACCCTTGACGATCAGGCCGGCAAGCCAGCCGGCGATCGCGCCGATGATGATGAAAACGAGCAGGCTTTCAATTCCCATTGCCAATCCCTCCGTGAGCGGAGGACCAACGAAGCCACGCACCCCGAATCGGCCATCCGATTGTGACGGATGGAACCTATTGGAAAGCGGCCGGCCTCGCCAGCGCCAGCTTCAATCGTCGTCGGCACCAGATGCCGGACGCCAGCTCGTCGGATCGACCCTCTTTTGCGTGTCGCTGTCGGTGTAGACCCACCAGCCGCCATCGCGATACTGGCCGACGGATTCATTGACGACGCCGTCGCCGTCTTTCCACAGGATGGTGACCTTTGAGCCGTCCTTTGGGGCGCTTTCTATCGGTTTGCGCTCTGCCATATCACTCCCTCCACGAACCGGCCCCAACGTCCTTTCGACGCGCCGGGTTCCGTCAGCTATGGGCGAAGATATCTTCCTCGGCCCAGCCCATCAGGTCGAGCTTGGCGCGCGTCGGCAGGAAGCGGAAGCATGCGTCCGCCTCCTTGGTGCGGTTTTCGCGCGACAGGCGCGCCGCCAGCACCTCGCGCAGACGGTGCAGATAGAGCACGTCGGAGGCGGCATAGTCGAGCTGTTCGGGCGAGAGCGTTTCCGCCGCCCAGTCTGAGGATTGCTGCGCCTTGGACAGGCCGATCCCGAGCAATTCGTTGCAGAGATCCTTCAGCCCGTGGCGGTCGGTGTAGGTGCGGACGAGCCGCGAGGCGATCTTGGTGCAGAACACCGGCTCCGCCATCACGCCGAACGCATTGTAGAGCACGGCGATATCGAAGCGGCCGTAATGGAACAGCTTGGTGATCGCGCGGTTGCGAAGCAGGCTGACGAGATTCGGCGCTTTCTTCTGGCCAGGCGCGATCTGGATGACGTCGGCGCTGCCGTCGCCGGGCGAGATCTGCACAACGCAGAGCCGGTCGCGATGCGGGTTCAAACCCAGCGTTTCCGTGTCGATGGCAACCGCCCCGACATTGTAGCGGGTGAGGTCGGGCAGGTCGTTCTTGTGGCAACGGATATCGGTCATTCTCTTCTCCGGATCGCGGCCCGCGGCGCCGCGCATCGCTTGGGATGCGTCAGCAGCAGCGGCGCGTTGCGCTGGTCATTCGTCCTCGCCGCGATCCGGAGAAAAATCAACAGAAAGTTGAATCTCACATCTTGCGAGATTTCCGCCTCACCGGGTCAGAGCATCGAGGATGCGCGCCCAGGACCGCTGTCCCTTGTGGAAGGAGGTCAGTTCGTATTTCTCGTTCGGCGAGTGGATGCGGTCGTCGTCGAGGCCGAAACCGACCAGCAGCGATTCCATGCCGAGATAAGTCTGGAAATCGCCGACCACGGGGATGGAACCCCCACCGCCGGAGGTGATAGCCTGCTTGTCCCATTCGTCGGACAGCGCGTCCTTGGCCTTGGCCAGGAACGGCGAGTCGTAGGAAAGCTGGATTGCCGGCGAGCCGCCATGCGGATGGAATTCGACCGAGCAGTCACCGGGAATGCGCTCGCGCACGAAAGCCTGGAAGGCGGCGCGGATCTTATTCGGGTCCTGCTTGTGCACCAGCCGGAACGACACTTTCGCCGAGGCTTCCGCCGCAATCACCGTCTTGAACCCTTTGCCGGTATAGCCGCCGATGATGCCGTTGAATTCCGCCGTCGGCCTTGCCCAGGTCATTTCGAGCACCGAGCGGCCCTTCTCGCCGGCCGGAATGGAAAGACCGACCGGTCCGAGGAAAGTCTCGGCCGTTTCGCCGAGGCCTTCCCAGGATTTCAGCACTTGGCTGGGCGTCTCCTCGACGCCGTCATAGAAGCCCGGGATGGTGACGCGGCCATCCTTGTCGTGAACGTCGGCCAGCACCTTGGCCAGGATGCGGATCGGGTTGGCGGCCGGGCCGCCATAGAGGCCCGAATGCAGGTCGCGGCTGGCCGCCTTGACAGTAACCTCCTCGCCGACCATGCCGCGCAGCGACACGCAGATCGACGGCGTCTCGCGGTTCCACATGCTGGTGTCGCAGACCAGCGCGAAATCCGCCTTCAACTCGGCGGCGTTGGCTTCCAGGAACGGCTTCAACGACGGCGAGCCGGATTCCTCCTCGCCCTCGAACAGGATGGTGACGCGGCAGGGCAGATTGCCGTGAACCTGCTTCCAGGCGCGGCATGCCTCGACGAAGGTCATCAACTGCCCCTTGTCATCGGCCGAGCCCCGGCCGGTGATCACCTTGCGTCCAGGCTCGATCTCCTTGATCGACGGCGCGAACGGGTCGGTGTCCCACAATTCGATCGGATCGACCGGCTGGACGTCGTAGTGGCCGTAGAACAGCACATGCGGCGCGCCTGCCGGCCCCTCGTGATGCGCCACCACCATCGGATGTCCGGGCGTGTCGCGCACACTCGCGTCGAAGCCGATCAGCTTGAGTTCGGCGACCAGCCATTCCGCCCCCTTGCGGCAGTCGGCGCCGAAGGCCGGATCGGTAGAGATCGACCTGATGCCGAGCAGACCGAACAGCCGCTCCAGGCTCTGGTCGAGATTCTGATCGAGACGCTCAAGGACGGGGGAGATTCTGGACATGCTTTTGGCCTTTCGATTTTGGCCAGACCCTAAAGGGCCACGCCGAAAACGAAAAGCCGTGATTGTTGGACCAACCCGGTCAATCGCTGCCGCAACATAAAAGAAGACCGCCGTGGTGGAGGGGAAACCACGGCGGTCTTTACTCGAAACGATGCGGCAGCCCGGAGAGGGGGATAGGCTGCCGCAGTTTGCCCGGGATAGGCGGGGGACGGGCCTTGCTCCGGACTTCGGCGAAAACTGCCGATGACGTGTATTTGGGTCTGTGAACGTGGCGATTCAAGGGCATGAAAATTACACTTTTGTAACATGCCCGTGAGCGCCCACTTTTCGGCCGGACAGGATCTGTCAGGGGTGTTGCCCGAACGGGTGGGTTCCGCAGCCTTTGGCATGGACCGCGAAGGCTGGCCGCGCTATCCCTGCCGGCATGAAAAAAGGCGACCACCTCTTCCTCGTCGACGGCTCCGGTTACATTTTCCGCGCCTACCACGCGCTGCCGCCGCTCAATCGCAAATCCGACGGCCTGCCGACCAGCGCCGTGCTTGGCTTCTGCAACATGGTTTGGAAGCTGATGCAGGATGCCCGCAACACCAATGTAGGCATCGTGCCGACGCATTTCGCCGTCATCTTCGACTATTCCTCCAAAACCTTCCGGAGCGATCTTTATCCGGAATACAAGGCGAACCGCTCCGCGCCGCCTGAGGACCTGATCCCGCAATTCGGCCTGATCCGCCAGGCGACCGTGGCCTTCAACCTGCCCTGCATCGAGATGGAAGGGTTCGAGGCCGACGACATCATCGCAACCTATTGCCGGCTCGCTTGCGAGGTCGGCGCCGACACCACCATCATCTCCTCCGACAAGGACCTGATGCAGCTGGTCGGCCCTACGGTCGGCATGTACGACCCGATGAAGGACCGCCAGATCGGCATTCCCGAAGTGATCGAGAAATGGGGCGTGCCGCCGGAAAAGATGATCGACCTGCAGGCGCTCACCGGCGACTCGGTCGACAACGTTCCGGGCGTGCCCGGTATCGGCCCGAAGACCGCTGCGCAGCTGCTGGAACAGTTCGGCGACCTTGACGGGCTGCTGGCGCGTGCCTCCGAGATCAAGCAGGACAAGCGGCGCGAGACCATCATAGCCAATGCCGACAAGGCCCGCATCTCGCGTCAGCTGGTGACGCTGAAGAACGATGTGCCGCTGAAGGAGGGGTTGGACGACCTGGTGCTGCATGCGCCGGATGGCCCGAAGCTGATCGGCTTCCTGAAGACCATGGAATTCACCACGCTGACGCGACGCGTCGCCGAGGCGACCGCGACCGAGATCAGCGACGTCCAGGCTTCCGCCGTCATCGTCGAGCGCGCCGATGCCGCGCACGGCCCCGATGTCGGCGCCGGCGCGCCGCCAAGGCAGGCAGTGCCTCAATCAAACGGCGACGCGAAACCCGCCTCGCCAGCCACGAGGGGCGAGGACGCGCCGCCGCAGGGCGACACCCCATCGCTCCTCTCCGCGCTGCGGCTGGAACAGGCGGCGGCGCGCAAGATCGATCCTTCAGCCTATGGCGCGATCCGCGACACGGCCGCGCTGAAGGCCTGGATCGCCGAAGCCCGTGACGCCGGCATCCTCGCCTTCGACGCCGAGACCAGCTCGTCCGACCCGATGCAGGCCGATCTCATCGGCCTGTCCATGGCGATCGCGTCCGGTCGCGCCGTCTATGTGCCGCTTGCCCACAAGAACGGCAATGGCGACCTGCTTGGCGGCGGCATGCTGGAGAACCAGATCCCGGTCCGCGAGGCGCTGGCGCTGCTCAAGCCGCTGCTCGAGGACCGGTCGGTCCTCAAAATCGTGCAGGACATGAAATATGACATCGTCGTGATGAGCCGGCACGGCATCGAGGTCGGACCGTTCGACGACACGATGCTCATCTCCTACGTGCTTGATGCAGGTACGTCCGGCGGCCACGACCTCGCCTCGCTGTCGGAGAAGTGGCTGGGCCACGCGCCGGCGTCGAAGAAGGAACTGGCCGGCTCGGGCAAGAGCGCCATCGGCTTCGATCAGGTCGATATCGAGCGTGCGACAGCCTATGCTGGCGAACAGGCCGATCTGGCGCTGCGGCTGTGGCAATTGCTGAAGCCCCGGCTCGCCGCCAAGGGCCTCGTTTCCGTCTACGAGCGGCTGGAACGGCCGCTGGTGCCGGTGCTTGCCCGCATGGAGCAGCGCGGCATCTCGGTCGACCGGCAGATCCTGTCTAGGCTTTCGGGCGAGCTGGCGCAGGGCGCTGCCCGCGTCGAGGAAGAGATCTACGGCATCGTCGGCGAGCGCATCAACATCGGCTCACCCAAACAGCTGGGCGACATATTGTTCGGCAAGATGGGCCTGCCGGGCGGCTCGAAGACCAAGACGGGGCAATGGTCGACCTCGGCACAGCTGCTGGAAGACCTCGCCGCCGAAGGCCATGAGCTGCCGCGCAAGATCGTCGACTGGCGCCAGCTCACCAAGCTGAAGTCGACCTATACCGACGCGCTGCCCGGCTTCATCAACCCCGGCACCAACCGCGTGCATACCTCATATGCGCTCGCCGCGACGACCACTGGCCGCTTGTCATCCTCCGATCCCAACCTCCAGAATATTCCGGTGCGCACCGCCGAGGGCCGCAAGATCAGGACCGCCTTCATCGCCGAGAAGGGCCACAAGCTGGTCTCGGCCGACTATAGCCAGATCGAGCTGCGCGTGCTTGCCCATGTCGCCGATATCCCGCAGCTCAAGCAGGCCTTCGCCGACGGCGCCGACATCCACGCCATCACCGCGTCGGAAATGTTCAACGTGCCGGTCGAGGGCATGCCTTCGGAGGTGCGCCGGCGCGCCAAGGCGATCAATTTCGGCATCATCTACGGCATCTCGGCCTTTGGCCTCGCCAACCAATTGTCGATCCCGCGCGACGAGGCCGGCGCCTACATCAAGCGCTATTTCGAGCGCTTCCCCGGCATCCGCGACTATATCGAGGAAACCAAGGCCTACGCGCGGGAAAACGGCTTCGTGGAAACCATCTTCGGCCGCCGCATCCACTATCCGGAGATACGATCCTCCAACCCGTCGGTCCGCGCCTTCAACGAGCGCGCCTCGATCAACGCCAGGCTGCAGGGCACCGCGGCAGACATCATCCGCCGCGCCATGGTGCATATGGAGGAAGCGCTGGAGAAGGCGAAGCTCTCTGCCCGCATGCTGCTGCAGGTGCATGACGAGCTGATCTTCGAAACGGTGGAAGCGGAAGTCGAAGCGACTATTCCCGTCGTGCGCCGGGTCATGGAAAACGCGCCGATGCCGGCAGTGTCGATGTCGGTGCCGCTGCATGTCGACGCCCGGGCGGCGGATAACTGGGACGAGGCGCATTAGGCGGCATGCCGAGAGGCGCCGGCGTCAACCGGCTAGCTGATACTTACGCCGCCTCGGCCCTGCACTTCGCGCACACGCCGCGAAACTCGATCACCGCCTTCTTGGCCGCAAAGCCCGTCGAGCGCACCCATTCGTCCAACCGATGGCCGACGTCGTGGTCGGACATCTCGGTGACCTGGCCGCAATTGTCGCAGATGGCGAAGGCGGTCATCGAATGGCTGTGGTCGTGCGGCTCGGCGCAGGCGACGAAGGAATTGAGGCTTTCCAGCCGGTGCACGAAACCGGACTTCACCAGCGTGTCGAGCGCCCGGTAAACCTGCAGCGGCGCGCGAAAACCGCGCTCGCGCAACTGGTCGAGCAGCATGTAGGCGCTGAGCGGCCCGCTGGACGCCTCGAGCTTCTCGAGCACGCAGAGCTGGTTCTTGGTCAGCGCATCTCTTGCCGTCATCTTGTTCGCCCAATCGACGCTTGCACGCGCGACCGCATGCCGAGGACTTCAATTTCCCCTGAGATAGCGACCAACGAGCGATTTTGCCACTGTTTCCGCAGGCCCCTGCTGCTGGGTGCCGACGATCCGCCGGCTAGCCGCTACTTGCGCGGCGGCCCTTTGCGTTCGGCGGAGGCGGCCCACAGGTTGATGTCGGACTCGCGCGCGTAAGTATCGATCTCGGCAAGTTCGGCATCGGAGAACTCGAGCGCCTTGAGCGCGCCGACGCAATCCTCGACCTGCTCCGGACGGCTGGCGCCGATCAGGGCCGTGGTCACGCGGCCCTTGCGCAAGACCCAGGCCAGCGCCATCTGCGCCAGCGTCTGGCCGCGCTTCCTGGCGATTTCGTTGAGCGCCTTGATGTTGGCGATCGACTTGTCGTTGATGAAGGCCGGCCTGAGCGACTTGCCCTGGGATGCACGGCTGCCTTCGGGAATGCCGCCGAAATATTTGTCGGTCAGCATGCCTTGCGCCAGCGGCGAGAAGACGATCGAGCCGATGCCCAGCCCCTCCAGCGTGTCGAGCAGCCCGTCCTCCTCGACCCAGCGGTTGAGCATCGAATAGCTCGGCTGGTGGATGAGGCAAGGCGTGCCGAGCTGTCGCAGAATATCGGCCGCCTCGCGCGTGCGCTGCGAATTGTAGGACGAGATGCCGGCATAAAGCGCCTTGCCGGAGCGCACCGCGTGGTCGAGCGCGCCCATCGTTTCCTCGAGCGGCGTCTCGGGATCGAAACGGTGCGAGTAGAAGATGTCGACATAGTCGAGCCCCATCCGCTTGAGGCTCTGGTCGAGGCTCGCCAGCACATATTTGCGGCTGCCCCATTCGCCATAGGGACCCGCCCACATCTCGTAGCCCGCCTTGGTCGAGATGATCATCTCGTCGCGATAGGCGGCGAAATCGGTGCGCAGGATCTCGCCGAACGCGGTCTCCGCCGAGCCGGGCGGCGGACCGTAATTGTTGGCGAGATCGAAATGCGTGATGCCGAGGTCGAAGGCCTTGCGCACGATCGCCTGCTTTGTCCTGTGCGGCGTATCGTTGCCGAAATTGTGCCACAGCCCGAGCGAGATCGCCGGCAGCTTGAGGCCGGAGCGGCCGCATCGGTTATAGATCATCTTTTCGTAGCGGTTCTCGGCGGCGACATAGGGCATGGGAAAAATCCTCGGGATCCAAGCGGCGCCGCGAGCGCCGCTAGAGCATGAAGCCGAAAAGTGCGGAGCGGTTTTCGGGCGACTTCATGCTCGGCTCAGGGGTCAATTGAATCGATGCTTGCCCCTAACCCTTACCCCTCCCCGCCGAAACGGGGAGGGGTTGCCACCTAGTTTTTCTTGGCCAGCAGCGCCTTCGCGTCCTTGACGCCGAGCGCGGCCGGCCGCTCGCAAGTCGTCTGCATAGCGATGTATTTGCCGCTTTCGCCGGAACGCAGGATGCCGGTCATCACGTCGACGGCGTGCAGCGCCAGCTCCATCGAGCAGCGATGCGGCCGCCCTTCGGAGATCGCGATCGCCATGTCGGCCAGGCCGGCGGTGCGGTAATTGGCCATCATGCCCTGGCCGTGCATCTCGTTCGGCACGCCGAAGGGGTGGTTCCACTTCGGCAGCTTCTTCACCGGCTTGGCCGCGTCGGTGAAGCGCACCTCGCCGCCGAAGAAATTCGGATCCGGCACGAAGACGGTGCCCAATTCGCCATAGAGCTCCATCGGCGCGTGGCCATGGCTCCAGACGTCCCAGGAGGTGTTGAGCGTGATCACCGCGCCGTTGGCGAATTCGAGCAGCGCATGGATCGTGGTCGGCGTGTTGACCGGGATTTTTTCACCTGCCCGCGGTTTCGACGAGATCGTGCGCTCCTTCGCCGGGGTCGTCGCGAAGGCCGCCACCTGCTTCACCGGTCCGATCAGCTGGATGAGGTTGGTGACGTAATACGGACCGATGTCCAGCACCGGACCGGCGCCCGGCTGGAAGAAGAAGTCCGGATTGGGATGCCAGTGCTCCATGCCGTGGCCCATCACATGGCAGGTGCCGCTGGTAATCTTGCCGAGCTTGCCGCTGTCGATCAGCTCGCGCGCCAGCTGGTGCGCGCCGCCAAGGAACGTGTCCGGCGCCGAACCGATGCGCAGACCCTTCTTCTCGGCCCGATTCTTGAGATCGAGTCCTTCCTCGATCGACAGCACTAAAGGCTTTTCCGAATAGACGTGCTTGCCGGCGTCGAGCGCCTGCTTCGACACTTCGTAATGCACCGCCGGAATGGTGAGATTGACGATGATGTCGATCTCGTCGTCCTTGAGAAGGTCGTCGACCGTCTCGGCGCGCAGCTTGAACTCCTTTGCCCGCGCCTTCGCCGCATCCATGTTGATATCCGCGCAGGCGCGCATCTTGATGCCGCGGAACAGCGGCGCCAGCGAGAAATATGCCTTCGATATGTTGCCGCAGCCGATGACGCCGACGCCAAGCTTGTCTGCCATTTCAATTACTCCTGCCAGCTTTTGGCTGCCGCGATCGAGCGACGGGCATAGCGCTCGATGTCGTTGGGGTTGTCTTGTTCCATGATGAAATACCGCGCCGCGCTCTTGGCGCGCAATGTCTTGAAAAGGCTTGCCCAGTCGATCGTGCCGTGGCCGACATCGGACCAGCCGTCCTCGTCCAGCCCCTCGCCGGGCTTGGCGATATCCTTGACGTGGACCGCGACTATGCGCTTGCCGTGTTTTTCGATCCAGGGCAGCGGATCGGCGCCGCCGCGCACCACCCAGGCGACGTCCATTTCCCAGCCGATGTCGGGTGCGGCAGACAGGATGTGGTCCTGCGGCAGCGAGCCGTCGGCAAGGGCCTTGAACTCGAAATCATGGTTGTGCCAGGCAAAGCCGTAGCCAGCCTTTTTCGCCGTCTCGCCCACCTTGGCCAGGCGCTCGCCGAAACCGCGCCAGCCGGCGCTGTCGGATGGGCGCTGATCGGGCATCAGATAGGGGCAGACCAGCAGCGTGATGCCGAGCGCGTCGGCGATCTTGCGCACGCCGTCGAAGTCGTTTTCCAGCGCGTCGATCGAGAAATGCCCGGTCGGCATTGCAAGACCGTTCTTGTCGAGCTCGGCGCGGAACGCTTTCGGGTCGTCATAGACGCCGCCGAAACCCTCCACTTGCTTGTAGCCGAGCTCGCCGAGCATTCTCACCACGCCGTCCCATGGCTGGAAATTGCGGGCGCTGTAGAGTTGGAATGACCAGTTCATCTGTCCTGTCCGTTCGGTTGGTCCTGGGAGATTAAATTCGGTTGCCTGTTTGAGCGTCGAAGAGCGAGGCGCGCATCGGATCGAAGCCGACGCTGACCGGATCCCCGTTCTTCGGCGTGCGTTCGGAGGTGACGCGCACGGTGAAGTTCTGCCCGCCGAGTTTCAGCCACACCAGCGTATCGGAACCCATGGGCTCCACGACCTCGACATTAGCCGTCGCGGCGAAGGGCCAGCCCGTACCGCTGTTGAAGGCGACATGCTCGGGCCGGATGCCGAACACCGCGGGGCCTGGCGCCGGCTCCTTCTCGAAGGCATAGGTCGCAAGCGGGATGCGCACGTCCTCCACGGCAAAGTGCCAGTCGCCGCCGTCCTTCTCCAGCCTGCCGTCGATGAAATTCATCGCCGGCGAACCGAGGAAGCCGGCGACGAAGCGGTTGACGGGACGGTTATAGATCGTCTGCGGCGCATCGAGCTGCTGGATCACGCCGCCCTTCATCACCGCGATGCGATCGGCCAGCGTCATCGCCTCGATCTGGTCGTGGGTGACGTAGATCATCGTGTTCTGCAGGCGGCGGTGCAGCAGCTTGATCTCGACGCGCAGTTCCGAACGCAGCTTGGCGTCGAGATTGGAGAGCGGCTCGTCGAACAGGAAGACATCGACGTCGCGCACCAGCGCCCGCCCGATCGCAACGCGCTGGCGCTGGCCGCCCGAAAGCGCTGAGGGCTTCCTCTGCAAAAGCGGCTCGATCTGCAGGATCTCGGCGGCGCGAGCGATGCGTTTGGCGATCTCGTCCTTCGGCACGCCGGCGACGCGCAGGCCGAAGGAGAGGTTGCTCTCCACCGTCATCTGCGGATAGAGCGCGTAGGACTGGAACACCATGCCGATGCCGCGATCCTTCGGTTCTTCCCAGGTGACGTTCTTGCCCTTGATGAAGATGCGGCCGTCCGAAACGTCGAGCAGGCCGGCGATGCAGTTGAGCAAGGTCGACTTGCCGCAGCCGGACGGTCCGAGCAGCACGATGAACTCGCCCTCGGCGACATCCAGGTTGAGCGTCTGCAGCACCGAGACGGCGCCAAAATTGAGCGACAGGTCCTGGATCGAAACGCTGGGATTGGCGATGTCCATCATCATCCTTTCACCGCGCCGGCGGCGATGCCGCGCACGAAGAGCTTGCCGGAAACGAAGTAGACGATCAGCGGAACCAGTCCGGTCAGGATGGTTGCGGCCATGTTGACGTTGTATTCCTTCACGCCTTGCACCGAATTGACGATGTTGTTGAGCTGCACCGTCATCGGATAGGTGTCGGGGCGCGTGTAGACGACGCCGAACAGGAAGTCGTTCCAGATGCCGGTCACCTGCAGGATGATGGCGACGACGAAGATCGGCAGCGACATCGGCAGCATGATGCGCAGGTAGATGCCCCAGAAGCCGGCGCCGTCGACGCGCGCGGCGCGGAACAGCTCCTCCGGCATCGATGTGAAATAGTTGCGGAACAAGAGCGTCAGGATCGGCATGCCGAAGATCGAATGCACGATCACCAGCCCGGTCAGCGAGCCGTAGATGCCGATCTCGCGCAGGATGATGACGATCGGGTAGATCATCACCTGGTAGGGGATGAAGGCGCCGACGATCAGGATGATGAAGAAGGTGTCGGCGCCCTTGAAGCGCCAGTTGGCCAGGGCATAGCCGTTCACCGAGGCGATCGCGATCGAGAGCAGCACCGACGGCACGGTGATGCGCACCGAATTCCAGAAGCCGCGCGACAGCCCGTCGCAATTGAGCCCGGTGCAGGCAGTCGCCCAGGCCTTCACCCAGGGCTCGAAGGTGATCTCCATCGGCGGCGAGAAGATGTTGCCGAGGCGGATCTCGGGCATGCCCTTCAGCGACGTGACGATCATCACGTAGAGCGGCAAAAGATAATAGAGCGCGACAACGATGAGCGTGCCGTAGAGGAAGATGTTGCGGCGCGACAGCACATGCCGCGGCTTCGGCCCGCTCGGGCCGGCGGCACCGGGCCTGAGCGCCTCGGCGCCGGGGGATAGGGAGGCGACGTCAGCCACGTTTCTTGCCTCCGAATTCGAGATAGGCCCATGGCACGATGACGATCACCACCGAAAGCAGCATCATGGTCGAGGCGGCGAAGCCCTGACCGAGATTCTGGGCGAAGAACATGTAGTCGTAGACATATTTGGCCGGCACTTCGGAAGCGATGCCGGGACCGCCGCTGGTCTGCGCCACGACGAGGTCGTAGACCTTGACGATGCCGGCGGCGATGATCACCAGCGTGGTGATGAAGACCGGCCGCATCATTGGGATGATGATGAAGAGATAGGTCTTCCAGGTGGGGATGCCGTCCACTCTCGCCGCCTTCCAGACGTCTTCGTCGATGCCGCGCAGACCGGCGAGCATCAGGCACATGATGAGCCCCGTGCCCTGCCAGAGCGCGGCGATCGAAATGCCGTAGATAACGATGCTGGAATTGTAGAGCGGGTCGAAGCTGAAGCTCGTCCAGCCGAGGTCGCGCACGACGCGCTGCACGCCGAAATCCGGATTGAGCAGCCACTGCCAGACCAGCCCGGTGACGATGAAGGACAGCGCGAAGGGATAGAGGAAGATGGTGCGGAACGTGTCCTCGAAGCGGATCTTCTGGTCGAGAAGCGCCGCCAGCAGGAAGCCGATGACCAGCGAGAACACCAGCGAGATCGCGCCATAGATCAAGAGGTTCTCGATCGAGACCAGCCAGCGCGATGTCGACCAGAGCCGGTCATATTGGTCGAGCCCGACGAAGTTGAGCCGCGGCAGGAGCTTCGAATTGGTGAAGGAATAGAGCACCGTCCAGGCCGTGCCGCCGACGAACACCACCAGAGCCGTCAGGATCATCGGGATCGACGCGATCTTGGCGTTCAGATTGCGGAAAAGCTGGTTGGGGCGTTCGCTGTTGCTCATCTCGGCAGCCGGGCAATGAGACGTCAGGCTCCCGGCCCCGGATAGGCTGGGGTCGGGAGTTGGCGGGGGCGCCGTCGATCAGTCGGCCGACGCGATGATGTCGGCGAAGCGCTTCTGCGCGTCTTCGAGCGTCATGTCGGGCTTGGCGAAGAATTCGGAGAACAAGTCCTCCTTCTGCTTCTGGCTGTCCTGCGAGAGCAGCTGGTCGGTCCACGGCATGACCGCGCCCTTGGCGAGGATGGCGAGACCCTTCTTCATGCAATCGTTCGCCGCGTTGAGGTCGACGTCGCCGCGCACCGGCAGCGAGCCCTTCTTGAGGTTGAAGGCGACCTGGGTTTTGGGATCGAGCAGCGTTTCGGCCAGCACTTCCTGAGCCTTGGACTTGTCGGCGTCCTTGAGCAGCGGGAAGTAGAAGGCGTCGCCGCCGGTGGCGATCACCTCGTTCAGGCCGAGGCCGGGCAGGCAGGTATAGTCCTTGCCGGCGGTCTTGCCGGCGACCTGGAATTCGCCCTGCGCCCAGTCGCCCATGATCTGGCCGCCGGCCTTGCCGGTGATGACCAGATTGGTGGCCTGGTTCCAGTCCTGCACATTGGTGTTCTTGGCCATCTTGCGGGCGTCGTCCGCCGCCTTGAACACCTTGGCGATCTCGGGACCGGCGGCGAATTTCGCGTCCTTGTCCTTGTACACTTTCAGGAAGGCGTCGGTACCGCCAACCGCGGCCAGCAGCACGTCGAAGGCGCCCGATGCCTGCCAGGGCTGGCCACCGACCGCGAGCGGTATGATGCCGGCTTTCTCCAGCGCCGGAGCGGCGGCCACGAATTCATTCCAGTCCTTCGGCGTCGGCACGCCGGCCTTCTGGAAGGCCTCGTTCGACAGCCACAGCCATTGCCAGGAATGGATGTTGACCGGCACGCAATAGATCTTGCCCTCGATGGTGCACGAGTCGAGCAGGCTCTTCGGCCGCACGATCTCGGTCCATTTGTCCTTGGTGGCGATGTCCGTGAGGTCGCGCATCAGCCCGGCCTGCACCAGTTCCTCGGCCTGGCGGCCGTGGTTGAACTGGGTGGCGCCCATCGGGTCACCGCCGGTGATGCGGCTGATCATGATCGGCCGCGCCGTGCCGCCGGAGCCGGCGATGGCGCCGTCGACCCAGTGATTGCCCGTGGCGTCGAATGCCTTGGCAAGCTCGGCCACCGCCGCCGCTTCGCCGCCCGAAGTCCACCAATGGGTGACTTCGAGGTCAGTCGCGGCCGCCGGACTGGCGAAGTTGAGCGCAACCGTCGCGGCAAAGGCGGCAGTCAGGAATTTGTATCGCATTTCGGCTTCCTCCCAGAATCTGAAACGTTACAGATTTTCGATACGGCAAATGTCCGGCATAGGCAACCCCCTGTCTCAAGGCAACCTCACATTTTTTCGAAGCACGAACAAAATCCTTCCCTCAAGGCGCCAATGCCGGCGCCAAAGCGACCGATCGTGGCTGAAATCGGCCCCAGATCGATATTTCTTTTTGATTCCAGGGACTTTTGCGCTCATCTCCGCACGCGGATCGGAAAGTCGCGACCCGGCCAATCACGAAGATTGGCAATCTGTAACGTTTCAGTATACTGGCGCTCGTCGCGGGCAGAAGTCGCGCAATCGTCAACGCCGCACGATTGCCGGTCGGCCGCGCGGCTGCTATGCGCCTGGCGGGCGGGACGAATGGATAGACGGGTAACGAAGAAGGGCAACGACGACGCGTCGGGCAAGGAGCGGCCGACGCTGAAGACGCTCGCCTTCATGACCGGGCTTGGCGTCACGACGGTGTCGCGCGCGCTCAAGGATGCACCCGAGATCGGCGCCGAGACCAGGCGCCGCGTCCAGCTCGTCGCCAAGCAGATCGGCTATCGCCCGAATCGCGCCGGCGTGCGCTTGCGGACCGGCAAGACCAACGTCATCTCGCTTGTGCTGAACACCGAGCACGAGCTGATGAGCTTTGTCTCGGACATCATCTACGGCGTCACCGAGGTGATCGCCGACACCCCCTACCATCTGATCGTCACGCCCTATTCGCGCTCGCAGGATCCGCTCGACCCGGTGCGTTATCTGGTCGAGACGGGCTCGGCCGACGGCGTCATCATCTCGCGCACCCAGCCCAACGACCCGCGGGCGCGCTACATGCTGGAGCACGGCGTTCCCTTCGCCACACATGGCCGCACCGACATGGGGCTGGTGCATCCCTATCACGACTTCGACAATTACGCCTTTGCTGGCGAAGCCGTCCGCGCGCTCGCCGGCAAAGGCCGCAACCGGCTGGCGCTTGTGACGCCCCCGGTCGGCCTCACCTATTTCCGCTATACGGTGAACGGCTTTGCCGATGCGCTGAGCGAGGTCGGCGCCTCGGAGGTGCCGTTCAATACCGTCTCCATCGACCATACGATCGAGCAGATCAGGATGCGCACCGCCCAGCTCATGCGCCGGGACGACCGCCCGGACGGCATCATCAGCAGCGCCGCCGCGGCAACGCTCGCCGTTGTCGCCGGCATCGAGGATGCCGGCCTGAAGCTCGGCCGCGATGTCGACGTGGTGTCGAAACAGTCCTCGGAGGTGCTGCATCTATTCCGCCGGGAGCTGCTCGTCGTCAACGAGGATTTCCGGCTGGCCGGCTACGAGCTCGCCCGTGCCGTGCTTGGCTGGATCGGCGGCGCCGACCCAGGCACGCTGCAGTCGCTCAGCACGCCGAGCGAGGTTCTGCCCTATCGCGGCTAATGCCCGGCGCCACTCCCCCACGGGCCATGGAAGGCGCCCTCTTCCCCGATGCGCTCGAAACCATGCGCGCCGAAGAAGTCGCGCTGTGCCTGGATGAGGTTCGACGTGCCGCGTCCCTGGCGGTAGCTGTCGAAATAGGCCAGCGCCGAGGACAGCGCCGGCACCGGAGAGCCGGCCTCGGACGCCCTTGCTACGATACGCCGAAGCGACGGATGCGCTTCCTTCATCATCGCGATGAAGGCCGGCGCCATCAGAAGATTGGTGGACGCGCTGCCCGAGCCGAAGGCCTCGGCCATCGTGTCCAGCATCTGCGAGCGGATGATGCAGCCGGCGCGCCAGATCTTGGCGATGGTCGGCATCGGCAGGTTCCAGTTGAACTCCTTGGATGCGCCGCTCATCACCGCGAACCCTTGCGCGTAAGCCGCGATCTTGCCGGCGAACAATGCCAGCTCCAGATCCTTGAGCAGCGCGGTCTTGTCACCGGAGATCTTCTCTACGCCGATATTCCCATAGGCCTTTTCCGCCGCCTGCCGCTCTTCCTTGATCGAGGAAAGCACCCGCGCCGCGACCGCGGCTTCGATAGCGGTGGCCGGAATGCCGAGCTGCTGCGCTTCGATCACCGACCATTTGCCGGTACCCTTCTGTCCGGCGCGGTCGAGGATGATGTCGACCATCGGTTTGCCGGTCTTGGGATCGTCGGCGGCCAGCACCTTGGCGGTGATCTCGATCAGGTAGGAGTTGAGGCGGCCCTTGTTCCATTCCTCGAAGACCTTGCCGATCTCCTTGGGCGCCATGCCGAGCCCGTCGCGTAATATGCCGTAGATCTCGGCGATCATCTGCATGTCGGCATACTCGATGCCGTTGTGGATGGTTTTTACGAAATGGCCGGCGCCGTCATGGCCGAGCCAGGCCGCGCAAGGCTCGTCCTTGAATTTTGCCGAGATCGCCGTCAGCACCTTCTCGACGCGCTTCCAGGATTCTTCGGTGCCGCCGACCATGATCGACGGCCCGTGGCGCGCGCCTTCCTCGCCACCGGACACGCCCATGCCGATGAAGGTCAGGCCCGAGCCGGACAGCTCCGAGAAGCGGCGCATCGTGTCGCGGAAATTGGCGTTGCCGGCATCGATGACGATGTCGTTGTCGGAGAGCACGCCGCGCAGTGCCGCGATCTGCTCGTCGACCGGCTTGCCCGCCAGCACCATGATGATGATCGGCCGCGGGGGCCGGATCGCCGCGGCGAGTTCCTCCAGACTGTAGCAGGGAACGACCATGTCCTTCAGCGGACCGGCGCTCTCGACAAAGGCGTCGGTGCGCGACGGCGTGCGGTTGAAGACGGCGATGCGGTGCCCGTGCTCGGCGATGTTGAGCGCCAGGTTGGAGCCCATAGTGCCAAGGCCGATCAGGCCGATTTCGGCTTTTTCCATCGTTTCTTCCCTGCTTTCGAATGCTTGTTGTGGCCGCGTTCGGGGGCGATGCCCACTGTTTCGCAAGATGAATGACGGGCCTTGGCGGCGCCGTCAACCGCCTCGCCGTATTCTATATGGACTGGATCTCAATCGGATCGGATGTCGATCGGCGCCTCGATTTTTACCGCCTCGAAATCCGAAACGAGGATATCGAGCCGGGCGTTCCATCGGCCGGGCAGCGGAATCAGGAGATTGTCGACGCGCCAGGTGCCGTCGCCGGGTTTCCTTGCCGGCCGCTTGATCGGCTCGATGCCGGAATCCGGCTTCGACAGCACCAGCGTCACCTGCTTGGCGTCGAGCGGTCCGAAATCGCCGGTCATGATCACCATCGAAGCAGCAACCTCGCCGGTATGTCCAGGCGTGATGCTGAGATCGGCCATTGCTTCCAGGCTATGGATATGGATCGACACCGGCTGCGCCGCGGCGATCGCCAGCGCGCGCGGCGGCGGGGTGAAGCGCCAGCCGGCGGCGACACCGAAAATGGCGAGCACGATCAGCATCTCGATGCCGATCGAGCGCACCAGCCGTCGTTGCACCTCGGTGTCACCGGCCTCGGCGGGCGCCGTCAGCGTCCACCGATTGACCGCCGCAAGCGTGAACACGAAAAGCAGCAGCGCCAGTTTCAACAGCAGCAGCCGGCCATAGGACGTGTTGATCAGCGCTGCCGGTTCCTGCACCTGGATGATCGCGAGCACAATGCCGCTTGCGGCAAGCATAATGACGACCGGCAGGATCGCCCGGGAGAAGCGGCGCAGGAAGACTTTTGCTTCCGCCGGCTCCCGCCGCAATGCCAGGCCGAGCGGCGCCAACGCGCCAGCCCAGAAGGCGATTGCCGCACCATGCAGGAAAACCAGCGGCCGCGTCAGCCATTGCGGCTCAGCGGCACTGGCGTGGCCGCTCGCGGCAAGGGCTGCGCCGACACAAAGCAATGCCGCGCTCGCCGACAGCTTGCGAAGATCTGGCGGCCCGGCAAGCGAAAGCAGCGCCAGGCCAAGCGCGATCAGGCCGACCAGCACGGTCCACACGAAGCTGGTCTCCAGTGCGGTCTTCCACACGACCGGCGTCGCAAAGCGCGCCAGGGGCGCGCCAAGTCCATCGAGCCCCTGCAGGCCGAGCGACACCGGCGCTGCGACGAGCCCCAGAAGCAGCGCCGCCGCGACAAAGCGCCGGCCGCGGCGCCCGTCCCCGGCCAGCACGGCGAGCGCGAACGCGCCGCCGACGCCGAGGAAGAGCCCGGCATAGAAAAACAGCCTGGCGGCCCAGATCGCCGCGCGCAGCGTCCAGTCCACGGCGTCGCCCGGGATCGGCGCCGCACTTGGCGCGCCGATGGAAAACAGCGCCGAACCGCCGACCGGATGGCCATCGACCGACACCACCCGCCAACTCAATACATGCGTACCGGATTTGAGCGTTTCGGGATTGTCGATCTCGACCGTCTGGTCGTTGAGACGGAAGGATGTCAAAGCAAGCTGCGAGCCATCGGGCCGGACAAGCGTGAGCACCAGCGGCGAGACGGGCTCGCTGAAGGTCAGCGAAAACTGCGCCGGGCTTTGCTCCAGCACGGCGCCGTCGGCCGGATCGGTCGCGACCAGCGCCGCATGCGCGAAGGCGCGGCCGGGCATGGCCAATACCGCAACCGCCATGAGCACTGCGACCAGCCAGGCAATCGGGCCGGTATGCAGGCGCATCGTCGGGGAAGATTGTGCTGCGTTCATGCCGTCTTACAGGAATGGTGGCGCGCCCGGATGGAGCGCGCCAAGAAAAGATCATTTCTTCGGCAGCAATTTGATGCCGGGCGCTGGACTTTCCAAGGCGTCCTCATCCTGGCCTGCCGCCGGGATCTCGATCCAGCGATCGGTGGCGTCGCCGCATTCCTGCTCCACCGGGAAATAGAGTATCTGGCCGGCCGGCAGGTCGGCCGCCAGCGAGGCGCGGAAGACGAATTCGTCATAGAATTCGTCCGGCAAATTGCCGCCGCTCCAGTCCACTTCCTTCACGCCGGTGGTCAGCGTCTCGCCATAAAGCTGGTAGGATTTCTCGTATTTGCCCTTCTTGATCTGCAGCGTCCAGCCGGGCTTGGGCATCGGCTTCACCGCGATGACGCCTTCGGGGATCTGCACGCGCACGGCCGTCGTCGCCTTGCCCTCGCAGCCATGCGGCACGCGCAGGACCGCTTTGTAGGTGGAGCCGACAGACGCTTCCTGCGTTTCGAGCGTGATATGGGCGAGCGCGGCATTGGTTCCGAGCGCGCAAAGCGCGCCCGCCAGAAGATACTTCTTCATGAATTGTCCCTCTGATTTCGATTTGGCGGATTATTCGGCGTGGTCCATGTCCATGTCGCCACTGCCGGTCTCGCCCATGCCTTCGACGGCAAACTCAACCTCGACGCTGCCGGCCTTCTCGAAGGTCAGCGTCGCCGGGAATTTCTCGCCCTGCTTCGGCTGCCGCTTCAGGCCGGTGAACATCAGATGGTAGGCGCCGGGCTTCAGCGCGACCTTGCCGCCGGCCGGGATCTCGAGCCCGCCCTCGACCGGCCGCATGGTCATGACGCCATCCTTGACGCCCATCGCATGCAGTTCGGCCTTGTCGGAGATGTCGGAGGTAATCGACACCAGCCGGTCCGGCGCGCTGCCCTTGTTGACCACGGTGAAATAGCCACCAGCCACCTTGGCGCCAGGCGGCGTCGCCCGCGACCAGGGATGCTCGATCTCTAGGTCGCCGACCTTGAACTCATGCGCGAGGGCGCCGGGAACGGAAGCCAGGAGAAGAACAATGAAAAGCGCGGCGAAGGCGAGACGCCGCTGGAAGTCGAGCTGCTGCGTGGCGCCAAGGGCATAGGTACGAGCTGTGCAGAGAAGATTGGACATGGTTGCTCCATGAATATGAGGATCGCGCCGCTTCGCGTCCGCGAACAGTCTGGTCTTTGGATGGATGCCCGCGAAAAGTTTCGCGGATCAGACCATTGCCGGCGGCGCGCGCGGATTGGCTGGCGAGCGGTCGCGGGCGAAATCCTGGTGCCGGAAGGCGGGAAGCTGGAAGGCGACGGTCTCGAAAACCCGGTTTCCGGCCAGCGCGCCCGCTTCCGGCGGCGGCAGATGCGCTGGCGAAACCATGCTGCAGCCGAGCGAGCAGCAGGCCGGCATATGCTGCTGGTGCGGATCGCCGCCGGGGAGTTTTGCGGCCCCTTCATGCGTGCAGATGACGTTGCCGAAGGCATCGAGCTGCGACGGCGCGCCAAAGGCGAAAGCGCCGAGCGAGGACTGAAGCAACAGGAGCAGCGCCGCGACGAACGCGGCCGGCGTGCTCCATCGTCTCAGCCGGATATGCAACGCAAAGCCTCTCCCGGAAATTCGATCGACCGTAACACGGACGATAAGGCGGGAAAATCGGCAAAACCGCGCTGCGGCAACGCAGCGCGATACCCGTTCATGCCCGGGCAAATGTGCCTGTCAACGTGCCGTCGGCGGGCTGCGCCTGCCGTCCCTCGGGAATCGAGCTCAGCAGCGTCTGGCGCGCCGACTTCAGGTGCTTGCGGCAGGCGATGTCCACCTTGGCGGGATCGCGCGACTTCAGCGCCGCGATATAGGCGAGATGCTCCTGGATCGCGACTTCGTTGCGCTGGCGCTCCTCGGCCTTATTCCACTGATAATGGTAGTGGAAGATCATCGCTATCACGTCGTAGAAGTCGACGATGAAGCGGTTGTGCGATGCGCGGTGGATCAGCCGGTGGAGACGCTCGTCGAGCTCCGAGAATTCGTTGAAGCGCGTGGCGATGTCGCTGGCAAGCTGCCGATGTTCGACCTCCAGCCGGTCGAGATCAGCCCACACCGCGCTGTCGTGCGGCAGGGCGGCGAAGGCCGCCGCCGAACGCAGCTCGAACATCTCGCGGATCTCGGTCAGCTCCAGCGCGAAGGCGCGCGTGAAACCCTTCAGCACCCAGTGGCTGTTGCGCCGCTTCTCGATCAGCCCGAAGCGCGAGAACCGGATCAGGAATTCGCGCACGCTGGTGGTGCCCACCCCGATCTCGCGCGCCAGTTCCAGCTCGTTGATCTGCATGCCGGCCTCGGCGCCGCCGGCAAGCAGCCTGCGCATGAAGGAGCGCTCGATGATCTCGGCCAGCGAGTCTGTCTCTTCCTCGGGGAAGAAATCTTCCGGCAGCGGTCCCCTGAGCACTGTCTTGTTACGCTTGTTCCAGGTAATCAGCCCGGTCTCTTCCATGCGCGAAAGGATGCTGCGCACAGTGGTCCGGCTCACACCGAGCAGCGTGCCGAGTTCCGGCTCGGACGGCAGGCTTTGGGTCTCGTCGAGCAGCCGCAGGCAGCGGTTGAACGCGTCCTTGTAGACGTTGTTGCTCTTCGACATGCCTGTATCCCCCAACGCTTGCGGCGGACAGCCGGAAGCGCGATATGATCGGTGTCTCCTAGCGCACGGCCCCGAAAAGCGGAATCGTTTTTCGCCGGCTTGCCAAACGGGCGGCCGCGCATCGAACAAGGGGCGCCAGCCGCCGCTGATGAAAAAACAATTGACGCAAAAATGTTTTTTCACGATAAAAGACATTACCCCCAAACGGGCGCATGTCAATCCGCCCGCATTCCCAGGATGACCCAGGACAGCCGCTCGTGAACCCCGCAAACACCATTCTTCTTTCTCCCGCCGACAATGTGGCGGTCGCCAATGGCCGCATCGAGATCGGCACGGCGCTGCCGGGCGGCGCCACCGCGATCGCGGTGATCGAGCCTGGCCACAAGGTGGCGATCAGGCCGATCGCCGCCGGCGAAGCGGTGGTGAAATACGCGCAGGCGATCGGCCGGGCCACCCAGGACATCGCGCCCGGCGACCATGTCCACTCGCACAATCTGGTCTTCGAGAGCGGCCGCCTGCCGGTGGTGCCGCCGAGCGAGGCCGAGCATGCCACCGAAGCCGACCGCAAGCGCACCTTCATGGGCTACCGCCGCGCCGACGGGCGCGCCGGCACGCGCAACTTCATCGGCATCATCGCCAGCGTCAATTGTTCGGCCACCGTCTGCCACGCCATTGCCGACGAGGCCAACCGCACGATTCTGCCGAAATATCCCGGCATCGACGGCTTCGTGCCGATCGTCCATGGCCAGGGCTGCGGCATGAGCGGCACCGGTGACGGCATGATGGTCTTGCACCGCACGCTTGCGGGCTATGCCCGCCATCCGAATTTCGGCGGCGTGATGATGGTGGGGCTCGGCTGCGAGGTCAACCAGCTCACCCTCTACGGCCAGAAGGGTGTGGCGGCGGGAAAACGCCACTTCAACATCCAGGAGGCCGGCGGCTCGCGCAAATCGGTCGAGAAGGCGATGGGCGTGCTCACCGAGATCGCGGAGGAAGTCGGCCATCTCAAGCGCGAGCCCATCCCGGTCAGCGAGATCGTCGTCGGCCTGCAATGCGGCGGCTCGGACGGCATGTCGGGCATCACCGCCAATCCGGCGCTGGGCGCCGCTGTCGACATCCTGGCTGGCGTCGGCGGCATCGGCATCCTGTCGGAGACGACCGAGATCTACGGCGCCGAGCACCTGCTCGCCTATCGAGCCGCCTCGCCCGAGATCGCCGCCAAGCTCGACGGCTTCGTGAAATGGTGGGAGGAGCATACCGCCAAGCACGGCGCCTCGATCGACAACAACCCCTCGCCCGGCAACAAGCGCGGCGGCCTGACCACGATCCTCGAGAAGTCGCTGGGCGCTGTCGCCAAGGGCGGCCAGACGCCGTTGAATGGCGTCTTTGGCTATGCCGAGAAGGTTTCTGGCCACGGCCTGGTGTTCATGGATACGCCCGGCTACGACCCGGTCTCGGCCACAGGCCAGGTGGCGGGCGGCGCCAATGTCATCGTCTTCACCACCGGCCGCGGTTCTTGCTTCGGCTGCCGGCCGACGCCGTCGATCAAGGTCGCGACCAACTCGACCATGTACCACCAGATGGAAGAGGACATGGACGTCAATTGCGGCGTTATCGCCTCTGGCGAGAAGACCATTGCCGGCATGGGCCGCGAGATCTTCGAGCTGATCATCGAGACGGCGTCCGGCCGCAAGACCAAGAGCGAGGCCTTCGGCTACGGCGACAACGAATTCGTGCCCTGGCATCTCGGCGCGACGCTTTAGAGCAATTTCAGGAAAAGTGTGAAGCGGTTTTCCGTCCGAAATTGCGGAAAAACAAAGAGATAGTGCATTTCGCCGTTTCCGTGAAACGATGAAATGCACTAGTCCGAAGTCAATATTGCGGTGGAAGCCAAGAACCCCTGCCTTCACACCTGCGGCCTTGATATGGAATAGGTATTCCGTATTGACATATCAATGGAATTATTGTTCCGTGACAATAGGGAGGAACGGGAAGCATCCATGTGCCGCCAAGGGGAGCCGGTAGGGCAGAACGGACCCACCCGCGTCACACAAACGGCAACAGACACCGCTTGCATCGGCCATGGCAATGCTCTATCAAAAAACGGCATCTGTTTTTTATTGATAAAGTTCTGTTTGGGCCGCGCCTATCCAGATGGAGCTTCCGCAACCTTCACCAGGCGACTTAGGGAGGAACCTAATGAAATTCGTGACCAGCCTTCTCAACCGCCGTGCTTTCGTGGCCCTGGCCGCTGCTTCGATGCTTGCCGGCGCCATGCATTCCGCGCCCGCCTCGGCGGCCGACGTGACCATTCCGATCATCGTCAAGGACACCACTTCCTTCTACTGGCAGATCGTGCTGGCCGGCGCCCGCAAGGCCGGCAAGGACCTCGGCATCAACGTGCCGGAGCTCGGCGCCCAGGCCGAAACCGACGTCAACGGCCAGATCTCGATCCTCGAGAACGCCGTCGCCAGCAACCCGGCGGCGATCGTCATCTCGCCGACCGAGTTCAAGGCGCTTGGCAAGCCGATTGATGAGGCGGCCTCCAAGGTCAAGGTCATCGGCATCGACTCCGGGGCCGACTCCAAGGCCTTCACCTCCTTCCTCACCACCGACAACGTCCAGGGCGGCCGCGTCGCCGCCGACGGTCTCGCTGCCGCGATCGGCGCCGCCAATGGCGGCAAGGTTGAAGGCAAGGTCGCGCTGATCACGGCCCTTCCCGGCGCCGGCTCGCTTGAGCAGCGCAAGCAGGGCTTCATCGAACAGATCAAGGCCAAGTATCCGGGCCTCGAGCTCGTCGCTGACAAATACGCCGACGGCCAGGCCACCACCGGCCTCAACATCGCCACTGATCTGATCACCGCCAATCCGGACCTCAAGGGCATCTTCGCCTCGAACCTGATCATGGCGCAGGGCGTCGGCCAGGCCATCGCCGAGAACAATCTCGGCGGCAAGGTGGCGCTGATCGGCTTCGACAGCGACGAGAAGCTGATTAAGTTCCTTAATGACGGCGTCATCTCCGGCCTCGTCGTCCAGGACCCGTACCGGATGGGCTATGACGGCATCAAGACCGCGCTCGCCGCTTCCAAGGGCGAGAAGGTCGAGGCCAATGTCGACACCGGCGCCAACCTCGTCACCAAGGACAACATGAAGGACCCGAAGATCGACGCGCTGCTCAACCCGAAGCTCAATTGAGCAGCCTGATCTTATCCGTTTCCGGGGCGGTGTCGCCCCGGAAACATCCATCGGGCGATTTGGAAATTCGCCCGCCTGATTTAGGCTCCTGCTTCAAGATGCGCGTCAGACGCATCGCCGCGTACCCAATGGTTGAGACCAATCTGGGAGGATTGTCATGACGTCGACGGCGCAGGAACTGCACCCCGCCCCCACGCTGGCCCCGGGCAGGACGATCCTCGAGCTCAACGGGCTGGAAAAGCGCTACCCCGGCACGCATGCGCTGAAGCCGGTGCATCTCGCCTTCAAGGCGGGCGAGATCCACGCCATCGTCGGCGAGAACGGCGCCGGCAAGTCGACGCTCATCAAGCTGCTCACCGGCGTCATGCCGCGCACCTCGGGCGAGGTCATCTGGGAAGGCAAGCCGGTGGCTCTGGCCACCCCGCATGAGGCGATGGCGCTGGGCATCAACGCCGTCCACCAGGAGGTGGTGCTGTGCCGCCATCTCACCGTCGCCGCCAACATGTTCCTCGGCGAGGAAGAATCCCGCTTCGGCCTGCTGCAGCAGCGCGCCATGGTCAAGGACGCGCAGAAGATCATCGACGGGCTGGGCTTCGACCTGCCGGCGCATGTCGTGCTCGGCGATCTCACCATCGGCCAGCAGCAGCTGATCGCCGCAGCTAGGGCTACCGTGCGCGGCACGAAATTCCTGATCTTCGACGAGCCGACCGCCTATCTCACCCGCAAGGAGGCCGACCAGCTGTTCAAGCTGATCCGAAGGCTGAAGGGCGAAGGCGTCACCATCATCTACATCAGCCACCGTATGGAGGAAGTGTTCGAGCTTGCCGATCGCGTTTCCGTGCTGCGCGACGGCACGTTGGTCGGCACCCGCAACATCGCCGAGACCGACGAGGCCGAGCTGGTCAAGCTGATGATCAACCGCTCGATCGAGCAGATCTACCACAAGGAGCATTTCACGCTTGGCGCCATGATCGTCGAGACGAAGAACCTTTCCGGCAAAGGTTTTGAGAACGTCTCGGTGACCGTCCGCGCCGGCGAGATCGTCGGCCTCTACGGCCTGATCGGCGCCGGCCGCAGCGAGTTCGTCACCACGCTTTACGGCCGCCACAGGAAATCGGCCGGCCAGATCCTGTGGGAGGGCAAGGAGGTCCAGGTCAATTCCGAGCATGACGCCATAAGGCTCGGCATGGCCCTTGCCCCGGAAAGCCGCCGCGACCAAGGCCTGTGCCTCAACCTGTCGGTCGGCATGAACCTCAACCTGCCGATCTACAAGCGCATTTCCAGCAACGCGCTCATCTCGGGGGCCAAGGAGAAAGCCGAGGCCGATCGCCAGATCGCCGACCTGCGCATCAAGACGCCGACGCGCAGCGCGCTCGCCTCCAGCCTCTCAGGCGGCAACCAGCAGAAGATCGTCATCGGCAAATGGCTGGCGCATGGCGCCAAGCTGTTCATCTTCGACGAGCCGACGGTCGGCGTCGATGTCGGCACCAAGGCCGAGATCTACCGCCTGTTCTCGACGCTGCTGTCGAAGGGAGCCGGCATCATCCTGATCTCGTCCTATCTGCCGGAAGTCTACGAGCTTGCCGACACGCTGCATGTGTTCCGGCGCGGCAAGCTGGTCGCCACGCATGGGTTCCGCACCGCGAGCCACGAGGACATCCTGGGCCAGGCGCTGGCCGAGAAACAAGAAAAGTCGGGAGGACAAAAATGAGCACCGAGGCGATCCCCGCCGAAAAACCCAAGCGCAATTTCAACGCGCTCTTCGGCCTGACCCTGCTTGGCCTTCTGCTGCTGATGTGGATCGTGCTGGCTGTCGCCACGCCCTCCTTCGCCACGGCGCTCAACATTACCAATCTTCTGCGCCAGGGCTCGCTGATCGCCATCCTCGCCGTCGGCCAGACCTTCGTCATCATCACCGGCGGCATCGACCTGTCGGTCGGCGCGGTGGTCGGCTTCACCACAGTTGTGGTGGCGCTTCTGATCAATGCCGGCTGGCCGATCTGGGTAGCGGTGCTAATCACCTTGCTGGTCGGCGTCGCCATCGGCCTCTTCCACGGCTTCGGCATCGTCAAGATGGGCCTACCGCCCTTCATCATCACCCTGGCCACCATGACCTCGCTGCGCGGCATCGGCCTCCTGATGACCAACGGCAACTCGATATCGATCAACAGCGATCCGTTCCAGGCATTCTCCCGCGGCTCGCTGTTCGGCATCCCCTATCTGTTCTGGATGGTGATCCTGGTCGCCATCCCGTCCTACATCTTCCTGCACCACACGCGCTGGGGCCGCTATCTGTTCTCGGTCGGCTCCAACGCAGAGGCCGCGCGCCTGTCCGGTGTCAACGTGCCGCGCACCATCTTCATGGCCTATATCCTGTCAGGCCTGCTCGCCGCCTTCGTCGGCGTGCTCTTGGCCTCGCGCATCGGCATCGGCAATCCGACGCAGGGCGACACCTATGAACTGCAGGCCATCGCCTCGTCGGTGATCGGCGGCACCTCGCTGTTTGGCGCCATCGGCTCCGTGCACGGACCGCTGATCGGCTCCTTCATCCTTTCGACGATCAACAACGGCGCCAACCTGCTCAACGTCAACACCTTCTGGCAACGCGTCATCACCGGAGCACTGATCATCGTCATCGTTTACTTCGACGGCCTGCGCCGTCGCGGCAAGTGACTCCTCCCCGAAACGTCCGCGCCGGCCCCGCTCAAGCGAGGCCGGCGCTCTTTTGCTTTGGATTTGCGACATGAAAGCCGTCGTTTGCCGCTCGCCCGGCGAGCTTGTCCTCGAAGACCGCGCAGCGCCCGGGGCGCCGCAGCCCGGATGGGCGCGCGTCGCCGTCAGCCATGTCGGCATCTGCGGCACCGACTATCACATCTTCGAAGGCAAGCACCCATTCCTCGCCTATCCGCGCATCATGGGCCATGAGGTTTCCGGCACCATCGTCGAGAAGGGAGAAGGCATCGATCTTGCCGTCGGCGAACCGGTCATCATCAACCCCTATCTTTCATGCGGCCAATGCATCGCCTGCCGACACGGCAAGCCGAATTGCTGCGTCAAGATCGAGGTGCTCGGCGTCCACCGCGACGGCGCGATGTGTGACGAGATCCTGGTGCCGGCGCAGAACCTTTATCCGGCAAATGGCCTGTCGCTGGCCGACGCCGCGGCCGTGGAATTCCTGGCGATCGGCGCGCACGCCGTGCGCAGATCGTCCGCAACGCCCGGCCAGCGCACGCTAGTCGTCGGCGCGGGCCCGATCGGGCTCGGCACGGCGATCTTCGCCCGCATCGCCGGGCTGGACGTCAGCCTGCTCGACATGAGCAGCGAGCGCCTCGGCTTCGCTGAAAAGGAACTCGGCTTTCCCCCGCTCGACACCTCCAAGGCATCGGCCGCCGACCTGGTGCGGCAGGCGACCGGCGGCGAAGGGTTCGACCTCGTCTTCGACGCGACCGGCAACACGGCGTCGGTGCAATCGGCCTTCGCCCATGTCGCGCATGGCGGCACATTGGTGCTGGTCAGCGTCGTCAAGGACGACATCACCTTCTCCGACCCCGAATTCCACAAGCGCGAGATGACTTTGGTCGGCAGCCGCAACGCGCTGAAGGCCGACTTCGAGCATGTCGCGGCCTCGATCCGCAACGGCGCCGTGCCGTTGGGCAAGCTCGTCACCCATCGCACCACGCTCGCCGCAACGCCGCGCGATCTGGCGCGATGGACGCATGAGAAATCGGGGCTGATCAAGGCCGTTATTGAGGTAGCGTGAGCTATCGATCCGACACGAACATTCGGTGCGTGACGCTGCGGGATTTGGCAGAGTGCGCACCTTTGCGATTAGCCGAAGCGCTTGTCCATTCGTCATCCACGGGCGGAGCAAGGAGCGAAGCGACGCGCGCAGACCCGAGGATCCATTCCGTGAAGTTGAGGTGTTGCCACGATGCAGAATTCTGCTCCGCAGCACCCTACGATTAGAGTCACGGAATGGATCCTCGGGTCTGCGCTCCGCTTCGCGTCGCTCCGCCCGTGGATGACGACCTCATTGGGCTATCGTCGTGGATGAAGGCTAGCTAATCGCCAGCCGACAACCTCAACTCCACCCGCTCCGCCGGGAACCTCGACTCCGCGAACTGGATCGGCTGACCGTCGAGCGTGACGTTGACGGCGACGGTAACCAGCACGATGGCGCCGGGCTGCAGATCCAGCGCTGCGAGGTCGTCGGCGTCGGCATGGCGTGCCGACAGCACCGTCGAGTGCCGCAGATAATCATTGACGCCGAAGCGCTTCAGCGAGGCGGTGATCGATCCCGTTTCCGCCATTGCCGCCTCGATGCCGGCGAAGCGCTTGACGTCGAACCAGGTCGTCGCGCGCGACACCGCGTGACCATCGGCCTCGCCGCGCGTCTCCAGGCGGATGACGGCAGCGCCCTTGGCGACGCCCAGCGCCTCGGCGATGCGCCGGCTGGCCGGCTCCGTCGATGACGACAACAGCGCGATGTGCCGCTCGCTCGTCTGCCCCTGCAGGCCGGTCGAGAAGCGCGTGCGCGCGCCGATCGGATAGGACAGCCGCTTGCGCGACAGGACGAAGGTGCCACGGCCCTGCTCGGCCTTCAGCACGCCTTCCTGGACCAATGCGGCGATGGCGCTGCGCACCGTGTGGCGGTTGACACCGTAGCGCTCGGCCAGCGCGACTTCGGGCGGCAGCGCCGCGTTCTCGGCGAAATCGCCGCTCGCGATCCCCTGCAGGATCCGGTCGGCGATCTGCCGCCAGAGCGACACGCCGTTGCGCCTTTCAATGCTGCTCGCCAGTCCGGTCATTCATCGCCCACCATTTCTTCGGCAGCCCGGGCAATTTTCCGGGCCTGTCATCCACCCGTCATGGACTCCCGTTAGGAGATAGGTATAATTTGTATAGTTGTCTATATCAATAGACAAATTTATGCATGCAAGGAGCAATGCCATGCGAGGACAGGAAGCGCGCGAGCAGGCCGGGCGGAAAGCCTTGATGGCGACGCTGGCGCATGCCGAAGCTGACGAGATCGCGCGCCTGTGGAACGAGTCGGGTCTGCCCTCCGAGGCCGAGCTTTTGCGCGGTCCGGAAACCGGACTGGTGACGGTGCGCGGGCGGATCGGCGGCGGCGGCGCGCCCTTCAATGTCGGCGAGGCGACCGTCACCCGCGCCACGGTGCGGCTGCCCTCCGGCCAGGTCGGCCATTCCTATGCGCTCGGCCGCGACAAGGACAAGGCCAGGCTCGCGGCGATCGCCGACGCGCTCTGGCATGACCCGGTGCACCGCGAAACGGTCGAGACGAAGCTCGCCGCGCCCTTGCGCGCGGCGATTGGGGCGGCGCGCGAGACAAAGCGGGTCGAGACGGCGGCCACGAAAGTGGATTTCTTCACCATGGTGCGCGGAGAGGACTGATGGATATCGCCACGCAATCGATCGACGGCGGCTTCGCCGAGCCGGTCTTTAACGCCCAGGCCGTGTTCCGCGCCATCATGGACGCGATGGCCCGCCCCGGCACTGTCCACGACCTGGCGTTGCTCGCCCGTCCGCCGGCGCCGCTGTCGGCGACGGCAGGCGCGGTGGCGCTCTCGCTCTGCGACAACGACACGCCGGTCTGGCTCGATCCGCCGCTGCAGGCGGAAGCTTCGGTCAAGGCATGGCTCGGCTTCCACACCGGCGCGCCCTTGGCCAACACGCCTGCCGACGCGCATTTCGCCCTGATCGCCAATCCTAAGGAGATGGCCGCGCTAGATGGCTTTGCGCAAGGCACGCAGGAATATCCCGACCGCTCGACGACGCTGATCCTCCTGGTCGACGACCTCGCCTCGGGCCCGTCGCTGCTGCTCGAAGGTCCCGGCATCGAAAAGACGTCGATGATCGCGCCTCCGGGCATGCCGCGCCATTTCGTCGAGCAGTGGAAGCAGAACAACCAGCGTTTTCCGCGCGGCGTCGACATCATCCTGGCGGCGCCGGGCAGCCTCGCCTGCCTGCCGCGCACCACCCGCGTCAAGTCGATGGAGGCATGAGATGTATGTCGCGGTAAAGGGCGGCGAAGCCGCCATTGCCAATGCCCACCGCCTGCTGGCCGACCGCCGCCGCGGCGACCGCTCGGTGCCGGCTCTGCGCCTCGACCAGATTGTCGAGCAGCTGGCGCTCGGCGTCGACCGGGTGATGAGCGAAGGCTCGCTCTATGATCGCGAGCTCGCGGCTCTGGCCGTCGTCCAGGCGCGTGGCGACATGATCGAGGCGATCTTCCTGGTGCGCGCCTACCGCACCACGTTGCCGCGCTTCGGCTACACCAATCCGGTCGACACCGGCGCCATGCAGGTCGAGCGTCGTGTCTCGGCCACCTACAAGGACCTACCCGGCGGCCAGGTGCTCGGCCCGACCTTCGACTATACCCACCGCCTGCTCGATCCGGAGCTTGCCGCCGGCGCCGAGGTCGAGACGCCGGCGCAGCGCCCGGTCGAGCCGGAGGCCATGCCCCGCGTCTCCGCGATCCTCGCCCATGAAGGGCTGATCGAGGCCGATGGCGAGATGCCGCTCGACCATGTGCCCGGCGACATCACCCGCGAGCCGCTGCAATTCCCGATGGCGCGCGACATCCGCCTGCAGGCGCTGTCACGCGGCGACGAAGGTTTTCTCCTGGCGCTCGGCTATTCGACGCAGCGCGGCTACGCCCGCAACCATCCCTTTGTCGGCGAGATCCGCATCGGCGAAGTCGAGCTGGAGCTGGATGTGCCGGAGCTGCCCTTCGCCGTGCCGCTGGGCTCGATCCGCGTCACGGAATGCCAGATGGTCAACCAGTTCAAGGGCTCGGCCAAGGCGCCGCCGCAGTTCACCCGCGGTTACGGCCTGGTCTTCGGCCAGAGCGAGCGCAAGGCGATGGCGATGGCGCTATGCGACCGGGCGCTGCGCGCCGGCGAGCTCGGCGAGGATATCGTCGCCGCCGCGCAGGACGAGGAATTCGTCATCTCGCATTCCGACAATGTGCAGGCGACCGGCTTCGTCGAGCATCTGAAACTGCCGCACTATGTCGACTTCCAGGCCGAGCTCGGCCTGGTCCGCCGCATGCGCGCCGAATATGAGGCCCGCGAAAACGAGGACAAGGCCGCCGAGGAAAAGCGGGAGGCGGCGGAATGAGTTCAGTGTCCGCTACCGGAATGTCCACCGCCGCCATCGAAAGAGCCGCCGCCCGAGCCATAACCACTGGCGCCGGCAACGGTCTCGCCATGCGGAGGCTCCTTTGGCGCGGGGAGAAACATCTTCCGCAACGCGAAAGCCGCAACGCCGGCGAACACCAGCAAAAGCACGCCAAGATGCATCCAACCGGTGGAGTCCATCGGGCTCTTCTCCCGCGTCTCGAGCGCCAAATCCTTAGCACAGAGCGGACGTGATCGCCATGACCGACATAGCCACCTACAACTTCGCCTATCTCGACGAGCAGACCAAGCGGATGATCCGCCGCGCCATCCTGAAGGGCATCGCCATCCCCGGCTACCAGGTGCCTTTCGCCTCGCGCGAGATGCCGATGCCTTATGGCTGGGGCACCGGCGGCGTGCAGGTCACCGCCTCGATCATCGGTCCCGATGATGTGCTGAAAGTCATCGACCAGGGCGCCGACGACACCACCAACGCCGTCTCGATCCGCGCCTTCTTCAAGAAGGTCGCCAAGGTCGAAGTCACCACGGAGACGGCGAAGGCGACGATCATCCAGACCCGCCACCGCATTCCGGAGCAGCCTCTGACAGCCGGCCAGGTGCTGGTCTTCCAGGTGCCGATCCCCGAGCCGCTGCGCTTCCTCGAGCCGCGCGAGACCGAAACGCGCAAGATGCATGCGCTGGAGGAATACGGCCTGATGCATGTGAAGCTCTACGAGGACATCGCCAAGCATGGCCGCATCGCCACCACCTACGCCTATCCGGTCAAAGTCGAGGGCCGCTATGTGATGGACCCTTCGCCGACGCCGAAATTCGACAATCCGAAAATGCATCGTTCGCCGGCTTTGCAATTGTTCGGCGCCGGCCGCGAGAAACGCATCTATGCGGTGCCGCCCTTCACCGAGGTCGTCAGCCTCGATTTCGAGGACCATCCCTTCGAAGTGCAGACCTTCGACCAGCCCTGCGCGCTCTGCGGCGCCGAGAATGTCTATCTCGACGAGGTCATCCTCGACGACCATGGCGGCCACATGTTCGTCTGCTCGGACACCGACCATTGCGAGAAACGGCGTGAGCCCCCTACCTCCCCCTCGTGGGGAGGTCGCGCCGAAGGCGCGGGTGGGGGGAACGGCCAATCTTCTCTTTCTTCAACCCCCACCCCGGCGCTGCGCGCCGACCCTCCCCACAAGGGGAGGGTAAGGAGGCCGAATGACCGACGAACCGCTGCTGCGCGTTTCAGCGCTGTCCAAATTCTACGGCTCGCGCGTCGGCTGCGAGAACGTCACCTTCGACCTCTGGCCGGGCGAGGTGCTGGCTGTCGTCGGCGAGTCCGGTTCCGGCAAGACGACGCTGCTCAACTGCCTGTCGACCCGGCTGCTGCCCTCCTCCGGCACCGCCAGCTACCGGATGCGCGACGGCCAATGGCGCGAGCTCTACCGCATGAGCGAGGCCGAACGCCGCTTCCTGATGCGCACCGACTGGGGCTTCGTCCACCAGAACCCGGCGGACGGGCTGCGCATGACGGTGTCGGCCGGCGCCAATGTCGGCGAAAGGCTGATGGCGGTCGGCGACCGCCACTATGGCAGGATCCGCGCCACCGCCGTCGACTGGCTGTCGCGCGTCGAGATCGACGAGGACCGCATCGACGACGAGCCGCGCGCCTTTTCCGGCGGCATGCGCCAGCGCCTGCAGATCGCCCGCAACCTGGTGACCGGGCCACGGCTCGTCTTCATGGATGAGCCGACCGGCGGCCTCGACGTCTCGGTCCAGGCGCGCCTGCTCGACCTGTTGCGCGGGCTGGTCACCGATCTTGGGCTGGCGGCGATCGTCGTCACCCATGACCTCGCCGTGGCGCGGCTTCTGTCGCAACGTATGATGGTGATGAAGGACGGCCGCGTCGTCGAAAGCGGCCTCACCGACCGCGTGCTCGACGATCCGCGCGCGCCTTATACGCAATTGCTCGTTTCCTCGATTTTGCAGGTGTGAGGATGGCTACGCCGCTCGTCGTTTCCGATGTCGCGAAGAGCTTCACCATGCATCTGCGCGACGGCGTCACGCTGCCGGTGGTGGCGGGCGTCTCCTTCTCGATCCGCGCCGGCGAATGCGCCGTGCTCGGCGGTCCGTCGGGTGCCGGAAAAAGCTCGATCCTGAAGATGCTCTACGGCAACTATGCCGTCGACGAGGGCCAGATCATCGTCCAGCATAGGGGCGGGCTGATCGACCTCGCCTCCGCCAGCCCGCGCACCGTGCTTTCCGTGCGCCGCCACACGATCGGCTATGTCAGCCAGTTCCTGCGCACCGTGCCGCGCGTTTCCGCGCTCGACGTCGTCGCCGAGCCGCTGGTCGAGCGCGGCGGGGATCGCGAGACCGCGCGGGCGAAGGCTCGCTCCTTGCTTGCGCAGCTCAACCTGCCCGAAAAGCTCTGGGCGCTGCCGCCGGCGACCTTCTCGGGCGGCGAGCAGCAGCGCGTCAACATCGCGCGCGGCTTCATCACCGAGCATCCGATCCTGTTGCTCGACGAGCCGACCGCTTCGCTTGACGCCCGCAATCGCGATGTCGTGGTCGAGCTCATCGCCGCCAAGAAGGCGGCGGGCGTTGCGCTGCTCGGCATTTTCCACGACCTCGACGTACGCGACGCGGTCGCCGATCGCGTCATCGACGTCACCGCCTTCGCCGCCGGAAAGATCGCCGCATGAAGAAGCTGTCGGAGACGCCGCTGATCCATCCGACGGCGCAGGTCGAAAACTCGACGCTCGGCCGCTGGACCGAGATCGCCGAGCGCAGCCGCGTCGCCGAATCCGAGCTCGGCGACTATTCCTACATGATGCAGGACTGCGCCGTCTGGTGCGCCACCATCGGCAAGTTCTCCAACATCGCGGCAAGCGTGCGCATCAACGCCACGAACCATCCGGTCTCGCGGCCGACGCTGCACCACTTCACCTACCGCGCCTCGGACTATTGGGACGACGCCGAGCATGAAAGCGAGTTTTTCGCGCAGCGCCGCGCCAAACACGTCACCATCGGCCACGACACCTGGCTCGGCCACGGCTCGACCATCCTGCCCGGCGTCACCGTCGGCGACGGCGCAGCGGTCGGCGCCGGCGCGGTGGTGACGAAGGATGTCGCGCCCTACACCATCGTCGGCGGTGTGCCGGCGAAACCGATCCGCGAGCGCTTCGACCGCCGCACCGCCGAGCGCTACCAGGCTCTTGCCTGGTGGCACTGGGACCATGCAACACTGCGCGCCGCGCTCGACGATTTTCGCGAGCTGTCGGCGGAGGCGTTTCTTGAAAAACATGGCGGCTGATTTCGGTGAATGGTGAATGGTCAATAGTGAATGGCAACGAAGCCCTCTTACTCACCAATCACCAATCACCAATCACCAATCACCAATCACCATTCACCATTCACACCCTTGACACATGACTCGGACAAGAGCCGGTCTCCCCAGGAGATCGCCATGCTCGACACCGTCAGACCTTCGCTCGCCGGATTTTTCGAAGGCACCAATCCGACGCCGCCTAGCCATCTCGGCACCCGTTACGACGCGTCGGGCAACTTCCTCCCTGAACCCGGCAACACCATCGTCTGCCATCTAGTCGAAGGCTCGCTTTCGCAAGCAGCCATTGTCGAGGTGCGTGAGCGGATGCGGGCCATGCCGGATGCCGATCGGCTCGCCTTCACGCCGATCTCCAGCCTGCATATGACGCTCTTCCAGGGCATCATCGAATACCGCCGCCGCCTTCCCTACTGGTCGTCGGACGTGCCGCTCGACACCAGCATCGACGATATGACCCGCCTCTATCTCGAGCGCCTGCAAGGCTTCGAGGGCCACGGTCCCTTCAAGATCAAAATTGCCGAAGTCGTGCCGACGGGCCTCACCGTCGCCGGCGCGACCGAACAGGATCGCCGGATCCTGAAAGCCTGGCGCGATGCGCTGTCTGTGCCGTTCGGCTACCGCCATCCGGACCACGACACCTATGTCTTCCACATCACCTTTGCCTATCAGCTCCGCCGCCTCGCCGACGAGCGGGCCGCGGCCTGGCAGGAATTGTTCGATGACTGCTTGTCGTTCTTCGAGCGCGAGGCTCCGGTGATCGAGCTGAAGGCTCCTGCCTTCTGCAGCTTCAAGGACATGAAGCATTTCGAGGAATTGCTGGTGCTTGGCTGACGCCGAGCAGCGACACAGACCAGCATTCCCCGCCAAGCCTGTGACTCGTAACAAAACTGACATCAATCCGACACCCCAGCTTCATCCGCCTGCGCTAGCGAGGGCTAATAGGCCTGCAAAACCGCGACGGACTGGAGTCTTGGTATGTCAGCATCATCGGCCACGCTCGAAATCCGCGGCGTAACCCGACGATTTGGCAAGAACACCGCTGTCAGCGACATCAACATCTCGATCCCGCGCGGTCAGATGGTCGGTATCATCGGCCGCTCCGGCGCCGGCAAGTCCACGCTGCTGCGCATGATCAATCGTCTCATCGATCCCAGCCAGGGATCGATTTTTTTTGACGGCGCCGAGGTCTCCAGCCTGCAGGGCTCGCCGCTGCGCCGCTGGCAGCGCGACTGCGCCATGATCTTCCAGCAGTTCAACCTCGTGCCGCGCCTCGACGTCTTGACCAACGTGCTGCTCGGCCGCCTCAACCATCGCTCGACGGTTTCCAACCTGCTCGGCATGTTCACGCGCACCGAATGCGCCGAGGCGGTGGCCGCGCTCGAGCGCCTCGACATCGCCCGCACCGCGTTGCAGCCGGCCGGCACGCTGTCCGGCGGCCAGCAGCAGCGTGTCGCGATCGCCCGCGCCATGATGCAGCAGCCGAAGGTGCTTCTGGCCGACGAGCCGATCGCCTCGCTCGACCCGCTCAACGCCAAGGTGGTGATGGATTCGCTGCGCGACATCAATCTGCGCGAAGGCATCACAGTCGTCACCAATCTGCACACGCTGGACACCGCCCGCGCCTATTGCGGCCGCATCATCGGCATGGCCGCCGGCAAGGTCGTCTTCGACGGCGCCCCGCAAGACCTCGACCGCGACGCCGTGCGCATCGTCTACGGCGCCGACGCCAGCGGCGCCGAGATCTCCGAGGCCATCACGTCGACCAGCGTGACCATCAGGCCGAAGATCACCGCATCCGCCGGACCGCTCGAACCCGCCTTTCCCGGCTACTGAGTCCATCGCCCCGACCCCCGTCGGTCTGGGCAAATCTTGGATTTCGGCAGAGCAACCCGGATCGCCCGCCAGCGTCAAAGGCAAGACTTGAAAAATCAGAACGCCGCCGGCGCGCAGCCGGAACAAAAGGAGAGAGAGCAAATGTTCAGGAAGATGGTTTTTGGAGCGGTTTCGCTGCTCGCCATGGCGGCCAGCGCCGCGCACGCCGCTGACATCAAGGAATTCCGCGTCGGCATCCTCGGCGGCGAGAATGAGACCGACCGTCTGCGCAACTATCAGTGCCTCGCCGACCACCTGAAGTCGGAATTCGGCTTCGAGAAGGTTTCGCTGTTCCCGGCCGCCGACTATGATGGTGTCATCCAGGGCCTGCTCGGCGGCACGCTTGATTTCGCCGAGCTCGGCGCGTCCGGCTACGCCAGCGTCTATCTGAAGGACCCGAAGGCGGTCACCCCGATCCTCACCACCAAGCAGACCGACGGCTCGACCGGCTATTATTCGGTCGGCCTGGCGCTGAAGACCTCCGGCATCACCGACATCAAGTCGGCCAAGGGCAAGAAGCTCGGCTATGCCGATCCGGATTCGACCTCGGGTTACCTGATCCCGCTGACCCAGATTCCGAAGGACACCGGCGCTTCCAACGAGACCTACTTCGCCTCGACCCAGTTCAACGGCGGCCACGAGAACAACATCCTGGCCGTGCGCGACGGCAAGGTCGACGTTGCGGTGGATGATTCCTCCGGCATCGGCGACTTCAAGAACGGCTACACCTCGGGCACCTTCCACAAGGAAGTCGCCAAGGGCGCCGTCGATCCGAACGACTTCGTCGAAGTGTGGCGCTCGGGCCTGATCCCGAACGGTCCGCTGGTTGTCCGCACCGCGCTGGGCGACGACATGACCGCCAAGCTCACCGCCTTCTTCACCGCGCTGCCGGCCAAGGACAAGGCCTGCTTCGAAGGCGTCGAAGGCGGCGATTTCACCGGCTACGTGCCCGTGAAGCCGGACTTCTACAACGTCATCGTCGAGGCCCGCAAAGCCGCCATCGGCGGCTGACGGCATCAGGAAAAGGGCGGCGTCGCAAAAAAACGCCGCCCTTTTTGCATTCACAATCATGACCCTTTCGACAACGATCCATTCCGACGCCACCCGCCAGCAGGCAGATGCCTGGCGGCGCCAGACGTCGCTGCGCCGCTTCTACACCGCGCTTGGCGTCGGCCTGCTGCTTGTCGCCATGTTCGCGACCATGTGGTTCGCCGACGAGGCCAATGCCGGCCACTTCTTCGACCGCCTGCCGCATATCCTCGATTTCCTGAGCTGGCTGATTCCGAAGGACTGGAACGATGTCTGGCGGGCGCTGTTCGACATCGCCTCGCCCAGCGACAAGGGCACGCAGGAGTTCAACTTCCCGCTCGGCCGAGTCTACATCTGGGGCGGCTTCTACATTCCCGAATATTTCGAGCTGATGCTGACGACGGTGAACGTGGCGCTGGTCTCGACCTTCATCGGCTTCGTCTTCGCCGTACCTTTCTCCTTCATCGCCGCGCGCAACCTGACGCCGAGCCCGATCCTGCGGCTCGTCGTCAAGCGCTTCATGGAACTGCTGCGCGCCTTTCCCGAGATCGTCATTGCCGGCCTGTTCGCGGCGATCGTCTCGATCGGCCCGGTCGCGGCAATCATCGCCATCGGCCTGCATTCGATCGGCGCGCTGGGCAAGCTCTTCTACGAGATCAACGAGAACATCGACATGCGCCCGGAAGAGGGCCTGCGCGCGGTCGGCGCCAACTGGTTCGAGCGCGTGCGCTTCGCCGACCTGCCTCAGGTGCTGCCCAATTTCATGTCCTATACGCTGCTCCGGATCGAGATCAATGTGCGCATCTCGACCATCATGGGCGCGGTCGGCGGCGGCGGCATTGGCGAGGAGCTGAAGCTTGCCATCTCGCGCGGCTTCGGCGCCAAGACGCTGGCGCTGGTGCTCCTGCTCTTCGTCACCATCATCCTTGTCGACCAGTTCTCCGCCTGGCTGCGCCGCAAGCTCGTCGGCGAGCAGGCTTTCCTGATGAGCGCCTAGACCATGATCCCGAAAAGTGGACGCCGGTTTTCGGACAAGATCATGGTCAACCTAAAAGGTGACCTATGGCCATGACCGCCGACGAAATCAGCGCCATCGAAAACCGCCACCCGCAGATCTTCCAGCGGCCGGCCTACAAGCGCTTCTGGCCGCTGCTGCTGGTCGCGGGCACGGTGCTCTATCTTGGCTACGCCTTTTGGTTCTTCAGCCTGCCGCAGGTGCTGCGCGAGTCGCACTGGGAGCGCCTGCCGCTCTTCCTGTCGCAATGGATCAGCTACGACCTGCAGCCGGAATTCCGTCTCGACCAGCCCGAGATCACGCCGAAATATCCGCGCTTCTCGGCGCTTGGCGAGAACCCCGATCCCGATTGGGTGATCAAGAATCCCGACGGCACTTACACCGTCCAGATCGACGGCGACGCCAAATCCGCCACCTTCGACAAGACCAAAGCGGCGATCACGGCCAACGGCGTGACCGTGCCGATATCGCTGACTGGCGGCAAGCCTGTGATCACAGGTCCGGTACCCGACTGGGTGACCGTCCATGACGACGAGATCGTCGCCAAGCTGGGCTTTGCCGGCGAGGTGCGCGTCACCGTGGACCGCGTCAAGGTGCGAAAACGCTTTCTCGGTTGGGCGAATTTCGTCTTCGATACGCGCTCGCCCTTCTTCGGCAAACCCTATAGCGAAGTCATCTCGCTGATCGTCTCCGGGCCGGAACTCAAGCCCGGCACCTCGAACCTCGCTTTGGCCGCCGACAATTTCTGGAACAACGCCCAGTGGCAGCACGGCGATGTCTGGACGAAGCTCTTGCAGACCATCGTCATGGCGTTCCTCGGCACGCTGCTCGGCGGCATCGTCGCCTTCCCGCTCGCCTTCTTCGCCGCCCGCAACATCACGCCGAGCGGCGTTCTGAGCCAGGTGCTGAAGCGCTTCTTCGATTTCATGCGCTCGGTCGACATGCTGATCTGGGCGCTGTTCTTCACCCGCGCCTTCGGCCCCGGACCGCTGGCCGGCAGCGCCGCGATCTTCTTCACCGAGATCGGCACGTTGGGCAAAACCTATTCCGAGGCGCTGGAGAACATCGACGACAAGCCGCGCGAAGGCGTGCTCTCGACCGGGGCCAACGAGATTTTGGTGCAACGCTACGGCGTTCTGCCGGAGGTGGTGCCGGTCTTCATCAGCCAGACGCTTTACCAGTGGGAATCGAACACCCGCGGCGCCACCATCATCGGCGCCGTCGGCGCCGGCGGCATCGGCCTGAAACTGTGGGAAGCGATGCGCACCAATTCGAACTGGGCCAACGTCTTCTACATGGTGCTTTTGACGCTGCTCGTCGTCTTCATCTTCGACAACATCTCGAACTTCCTGCGTCGAAGGCTCAGCCGCACGCTGCATGACTACAACCGGCTGCAGGCTGAGTAGGGGTAGCCCTACCTTCGTCATCCTCGGGCTTGACCCGAGGATCCATTCCGTTCCCTGAGCCGTAGAATGCAGCGGTGCAGAATTCTGCATTGTCGCGGAGCGTCGACGTCACGGAAGGGATCCTCGGGTCTCCGCGTCCGCTTCGCTGCCGCTCCGCCCGTGGATGACGAACGGAGAGGCGCCTACGCGGCAGCCTTCCACCCATCCCTGATATGCCTATACCCCTCGCGATAAACCGCCTCCGGGCTCTCCGCGAAATCGCGCCACACCTTGGTCGCCGCAGCCAAATCCTTCAGCGAGCGTCCGAATGACTCGATCGTCAGCCAGTCGTCATAGCCGCTTTTGCGGATGGCGGAGAAAGTCTCCTTCCATGGAATGTTGCCGCGCCCCGGCACGCCGCGGTCGTTCTCCGAAATGTGAACATGGACGATATTGCGGCGATGCTTCGTATAGGCGCCGATCGGATCGGCCTCCTCGATATTGGCGTGGAACGTGTCATACATTGCCTTGATGTGGGGCCGATCGATCGCGTCGATATGCTCGGACAGGTCGGCCATGGTGTTGACCAGATAGCATTCGAAGCGGTTGAGCGCTTCCAGCCCGATGGTCACACCCTTCTTGCCGGCATGGTCGCCGATGGCGCGCTGCGAGGCGACCGAGCGCTTCTTCTCGGCAGAAGTCGGCCCGCTGCCGGAAAAGGCGCCAAGCGTCGAATGCAGCGGCCCGCTCAGCGTGTTGGCGCCGAGCGCCGCACTGCAGTCGATCGCCCATTTCATGTAGTCGATGCCGGCCTTGCGCGTCGCGGCATCCGGCGAGATCAGGTTCATCGCCGGATCGCCCATGGCCGAGACCGCGGTACGCTCCAGGCCGATGCGGTCGAGCATCTCGCCGAGTTTCTTGTAGTCGTCAGGCGCGCCCGCGAAGACCGGTATCTCGACGCCGTCGAAGCCTGTCGCCTTGATGTCCTTCAACAGCGTCTCGTGCTTCTTCGAGACGCTGGTGGTCCACAAGAACATGCACATGCCGATTTTCATCGACACCCCCTCCCCTCATCACCTTCGATCAAGGGGTGATGAGATTCAGGTCAGGCCGAGTCGAGAACGGTGGCTTCCGAGAACCGGAGCGGAGCGTACTTAAAGTACGTGAGCACCGGAAGCGCAGGAAGCCGCCGTTCGCAGGCCGGCCTCACCTGAATATCGGCACCCCTATAGCTTCGTCCACGCCCCATTCTTCTTCGACGACTTCACGCAGGCCTCGATGAAGGCCATGCCTTCGACGCCGTCCGCGATCGTCGGGAAGACCACATCCTTGCCCGGTTTGCCGCCCTTCCGGCGCGCTGCCCGAATTGCGCGGGCGGCCTCCTGGTAGATGTTGGCAAAACCTTCCAGATAGCCTTCCGGATGGCCGGACGGCACGCGGCTGACGCGCGCCGCGACCGGCATCGCGCCGGCGCCGGCCCGGGTGAGCAGCTGCTTCGGTTGGCCGAACGGCGTGTACCAGAGATAGTTCGGGTCGGCCTGCACCCACTCCAGCCCGCCCTTCGAGCCGTAGATGCGCAGCTTCAGCCCGTTCTCATGGCCGGGCGCCACCTGGCTGGCCCAGATCATGCCCTTGGCCGGATGCTTGTTGCCGACCGGCTTGAAGCGCAGCATGACGTTGACATTGTCGTCGAGCTGGCGGCCCGGCACGAAGGCGTCGAGGTCGGCCGACAGCGAATCCAGCTCCAGCCCCGATACGAAGCGCGCGAGGTTGTAGGCATGCGTGCCGATGTCGCCCAGCGCGCCGCCGGCGCCCGCCTGCTTGGGATCGGAGCGCCACGAGGCCTGCTTCTGGCCGGTGGCGGCGAGGTCCTCGGTCAGCCAGTCCTGCGGATATTCCGACTGCACGATGCGGATGTCGCCGAGCTGGCCCTTGGCCACCATCTCGCGCGCCTGCCGGATCATCGGATAGGCGGTGTAATTGTGGGTAAGCACGAACACCTTCCCGGTCTTCTCGACCAGCGCCGCAAGCTTCTTCGCCTCGGCGAGCGACGTCGCCAGCGGCTTGTCGCAGATGACGTGGATGCCTGCCTCGAGGAAGGCCTTGGCCGCCGGGACATGCACATTGTTGGGCGTGACGATCGCCACCGCCTCGATGCCGTCGGGACGCTTGGCTTCGGCCTTGGCCATCTCCGCATAGGAGCTGTAGCTGCGTGACGGATCGAGCCCCAGTTCGGCGGCGGAAGCCTTCGCCCGTTCCGGGTTCGACGACAGCGCACCGGCGACCAGCACGAAATCATTGTCCATGCGAGCCGCGATGCGATGCACCGCGCCGATGAAGGCGCCCTGCCCGCCGCCAACCATGCCATAGCGGATCGGGCCGCCTCCCGTTTCCGACTTCGATGCGCCGACCATTTCTCGTCCTCTCCTCTAGGTTGTCACCTCCCCCTCGAGGGGAGGTCGATCCGCGCAGCGGATCGGGTGGGGTCGCCCGGCGTGAAGCTCGGCATGAACCGACCCCTCCCGGCCCTTCGGGCCACCCTCCCCTCAAGGGGGAGGGAAAGGCAAGTGTCAAATCCCCATCATCGCCCGCAGCAGCTTCTTGTCGGTCGTGCCGGCGGCGAAATCGTCGAAAGCCTTCTCGGTCACCCGGATGATATGGTGCTGGATGAAGGGCGCGCCTTCGGCTGCGCCGTCCTCGGGATGCTTGAGGCAGCATTCCCATTCCAGCACCGCCCAGGAATCGTAATTGTACTGGGTGAGCTTGGAGAAGATGCCGCTGAAATCGACCTGCCCGTCGCCCAGCGAGCGGAAGCGGCCAGCCCGGTTCACCCAGCCCTGGTAGCCGGAATAGACGCCCTGCCGCCCGGTCGGGTTGAACTCGGCGTCCTTGACGTGGAAGGCCTTGATCCGCTCGTGGTAGATGTCGATGAACTCGAGATAGTCGAGCTGCTGCAGCAGGAAATGCGACGGGTCGTAGTTGATGTTGCAGCGCTTGTGGCCGCCGACCGCGTCGAGGAACATCTCGAAGGTTGCACCGTCGAACACGTCCTCGGAAGGATGGATCTCGTAGCCGACATCGACGCCATTGTCCTCATAGACGTCGAGGATCGGCTTCCAGCGTTTGCCGAGCTCACCGAAGGCTTCCTCGATCAGTCCGGCCGGCCGCTGCGGGAACGGATAGAGGTAAGGGAAGGCCAGCGAGCCGGTGAACGACACCGAGGCGTTCAGCCCGAGATTGCGCGACGCCTTGGCGCCGAACTTCATCTGTTCGACGGCCCATTGCTGGCGCGCCTTGGGATTGTTGTGCACCGATGGCGGCGCGAAGCCATCCATCTGCGCGTCGTAGGCGGGATGCACCGCCACCAGTTGCCCTTGCAGATGCGTCGACAGTTCCGTGATCTCGACGCCGGCGTCCGCGCAGATGCCTTTCACCTCGTCGCAATAGGCTTTCGACGAGGCCGCCTTCGCGAGGTCGAACAGGCGTCCGTCCCAGGTCGGGATCTGCACGCCCTTGTAGCCGAGCCCGGCCGCCCATTTAGTGATCGAAGCCAGCGAATTGAACGGTGCGGCATCGCCCGCGAACTGCGCCAGAAACAGGCCGGGACCCTTCATCGTCGTCGGCATCGGCATCCTCCCTCTCTTGTTTTCGTGACCAAGCATAGCGCCAATTGGAGCGAGGGCCAGCCTGTTTGGTCAGTCCTGGCGGCATCTGAACGCCATGTCATTCTGGTATTACCAAATCCCGTAGTTCGGTCAAGCGCCTGAAAAGCTGGAAGAAGCCGCTGACCCGCAATTGGAAATGTGAAATTATCTTATTAAATCATAGCATTGTCAGACGCGTCCGGCTTCCTCTGCCCACTTCTTGCCGCGCGTGAAAATTTGCTGTAGACGTCATGCCAGGCCCAATTGGTCGAACCAGTTTCGAGGAAAACCTGGCAACGCCTTGGGGAGGAAACGTGCGGCCGCCTCTGTTCGAGGCGTCGCGGGGTAAAATGTGACAGGCGAATTCTGGGAAGGATAGACCATGCATCTTTCGACGCACAATTGGATGCGGGCGGAGCCGCTGGAGGTGACGCTGAAGCGCATCAAGAAGTTCGGCTACGAATCGATCGAGATTTCCGGCGAGCCCGAGCAGTACAAGACCAACGAGACGCGCGCGCTCCTGAAGGAGTATGGCATCCGCTGCTGGGGTTCGGTGACGTTGATGCTCGGCGAACGCAACCTCGCCGCCAAGAACCAGGGCCAGCGCGAGCGGTCCGTCCAATATGTCAAGGACGTGCTCACCATGGTGAGCGAGCTCGACGGCGAGATCATCACGCTGGTGCCCGCGACCGTCGGCAAGGTGGTGCCGGACGGCACCGAGGCGGAGGAATGGGGCTGGGTGGTCGACGCCACGCGCGAGTGCTTCACCCATGCCAAGAAGGTCGGCGTTCGGATCGCCATCGAACCGCTCAACCGCTTCGAGACCTATCTCTTCAATCGCGGCGCCCAGGCGCTCGCGCTCGCCGATGCGGTGAGCCCCGAATGCGGCGTCTGCCTCGACGCCTACCACATCCACATGGAGGAATTTAACGTCTATGACGCGATCCGTCAGGTTGGCAAGCGCCTGTTCGACTTCCATGTCGCCGACAACAACCGCTTCGCCGCCGGCCTTGGCCAGATCGACTGGCCGAAGATCGTGCGCACGCTGAAGGAAGTCGGCTATGACGGCGCGCTGACCAACGAATTCGTCGCGCCCGTCGACCGCACGCCGGCCGCGCCCTATCCGGAGATGGTCGAGCGCAATCCGGTCGACATCTCGCCCGAGCAGCTCAAATTCATCCAGGACCACGGCTCCAGCGTGCTTACGGAGAAATTCTACACCGACCAGATGCGCATCACCGCCGAAACGCTGCTGCCGCTGATCAAGTAGACCTCCGATCAAAGCTTGTCCCTTCCGCCTGGCGGGCGGAGGGGCCGAAGGGAAAACATGCGCATCAAAAGCGTTCAGGCCTGGTGGGTCCGTGTCCCGATCGAAGTCGCGAGGCAGCATCGCAGCGACTTCGGGCAGGTGACGACGTTCGACGCCGCCATTCTGCGCATCGAGACCGACGACGGCCTGGTCGGCTGGGGCGAAGGCAAGAACGCCGCCGGCAGCGCCGGCAGCTATGGCGCGCTCGTCCATATGCTTAACCACGAGATCGGTCCGCAGCTCATCGGCCGCGATCCCGCCGACATCGGCATCATCTGGGAAATGCTCTACAACGGCGTGCGGCACGAGACGGCGGCGCATGCCGGCCATGCCATGCCGCAGCTGGCGCGGCGCGGCATGAGCGTGGCGGCGATCAGCGCCGTCGACATCGCGCTGTGGGATATCCTCGGCAAGTCGCTCGGGCAGCCGGTATGGCGCCTGCTCGGCGGCCGCAAGGTCGAGCGCATGCAGGCCTACGCTTCGGGCGGCTGGGCCTCGCCCGACGCCATCGGCGAGCAGTTGAAATCCTACATCGCCAAGGGCGGCTTCAAGGCGCTGAAGATGCGCGTCGGCGCCATGGACGGCGCGCCCCATCTTTCGGCCGCGCGCGTGCGCGCCGCAAGGCAGGCAATCGGTCCTGACGTCGATCTGATGGTCGACGCGCACGGCACCTACACCGTCGCCGAGGCCAAGCGCTTCATCCAGCTCACCGCCGATCTCGACCTCGCCTGGTTCGAGGAACCGGTGATCGCCGACGACAAGCCGGGCATGGCCGAAGTGCGCGCCTCGGGCTCGACGCCGATCGCCACCGGCGAGAGCGAGGCGACGCGCTACGCTTTCCGCGACCTGGCGGTGCTGAAATCGGCCGACATCTTCCAGCCGGATCCGGCGTTCTGCGGCGGCATCAGCGAGGCGATGAAGATCGGCACCATCGCCAGCGCCTTCAACCTGCGTTTCGCGCCGCATCTGTGGGCCGGTGCGCCCTGCTTCTTCGCCGGGCTGCATGTGTGCGCCGCCTCGCCCGCCTCCTTCATCATCGAATATTCGCTCGGCGCCAATCCGATGATCCACGACCTGGTCGAGGAGACTGTCGAAGCGAAGGACGGTATGATAGCGATCCCTGAAAAGCCTGGATTGGGTTTCACCATCTCCGAGCGATTCCTGGAGGCGCACGCGCAACGTATTTGACGATGAAAGAAAAGAACCTTCTCGCGGAACTCGCCGCCTATCTCTTCTCCAACTCGGACAAGGAGTCCGGCCGCACGCCGTCGGAACGCGAGCTGGCGGAACATTTCGCCGTCAGCCGCGGCCAGATCCGCGAGGCGCTCGCCATCCTCGAAGCCATGCGCATCGTCGAGCGGCGCGCCAAGTCCGGCATCTATATCGACACCAAGCAGGCGAGCGTCGAAGCGCTGGCGCTGTTCGCCCGCGCCGGCCTGCCGCTCGATCCGGTGCAGATTTATGAGACGGTAGAACTGCGCAAGATCCACGAGATCAAGGCAGCCGAGCTTGCCTGCTCGCGCGCAACGGAAGAAAACTTCGAACGCCTGCGCGAGATCCTGAAAGCCTCCGAAGAGCGCATCGCCGCCGGCGAGGGCCTCGCCAAGGAGGACCGCGAGTTCCACCTCGAGATCGTGCGCGCCACCAAGAACAGCGTCTTCCATAACATCTGCAGCGTCTATTACCTGATGGGCGAGCAACGCCTGCCGATCTATTTCAATGATCCCGAACGCTCAGTGCGCTCGCATGCCGAACACATCCAGATCTACGAGGCGCTGCTTCGCCGCGACGGCAATCTCGCCCAGGCTCTGATGAGCGCCCATTTGCAGGGCGCCGAGAGCTACTGGAAAGGGATCATCGAAGGCCATGGGATAGAACCGAAAAGCGCGGCGCTCGAGAAGGTCTGAGTGCAATGCGCAAGATCCTGTCGACGCATCCGCTGCATCCCCGCGCCACGGCCATGCTGGCCGGAGCCGGGCGGCTGGTCGTCGCTTCCGCGCTCGATCCAAAGACATTGACCAATGAGGCCCGCGACGCCGACATCGTCATCGTGCGCGCGCCGCTGCCGCCCGAACTGTTTGCGGGTGCTTCGAATTTGCGCGCCGCGATCCGCCACGGCGCCGGGCTGGACATGATCCCGGTCGAGGCGGCGACCGCCGCCGGCGTGCTGGTCGCGAACGTGCCCGCGGTCAATGCCCGCTCGGTGGCCGAGCATGTGATGTTCACCGCGCTTGCCCTATTGCGGCGCTTCCGTGTGATGGACCGCGACCTGCGCGCCAAGGGCTGGCTTGCCGGGCGCGAGCACGCCAATTCGACCAGCGAGCTTGCCGGCAAGACGATCGGCATTGTCGGCCTCGGCGCGGTCGGACAGGCCGTCGGCCATATCGCCGCGCACGGTTTCGACCTCAATGTCGTGGCAACGACGCGCAGCCTGCGCCCAGCGCCCGAGCGCGTTGGCTTCCTGTCGATCGACGCGCTGGTCGAGCAGAGCGACATCATCGTGCTCTGCTGCCCGCTGACCGAGGAGACGCGCGGCCTGATCAGCCGCGAGCGCATCGCACGCATGAAGCCCGGCGCGCTGCTGATCAACGTCTCGCGCGGTCCGGTGGTCGACGACGAGGCGCTGATCGAAGCCTTGCGGGATGGCCGCATCGGCGGCGCCGCGCTCGACGTCTTTTCAACGCAGCCGCTGCCGCCCAACCATCCCTATTTCGGCTTCGACAATGTCATCGTCACCCCGCATATGGCCGGGATCACCGAGGAATCGATGATGCGCATGGGCGTCGGCGCGGCCGGCGAGGCGCTGCTGGTGCTTGCCGGCAAATTGCCCGTCAACCTGCGCAATCCGGAAGTGATCGAGCACTACCGGCGACGTTTTCCAGCTGGCGATTAATTCGCCGAGACCATTGCGACGATGCAGACCGGAGACGCCGGCGGGGCGCGAAGGAACGCAACGGTAATTTTCCTGATCCCAATTTGCCTCGGTTCGAAGCGCGCCTATCAACGGCTAAGCAGCGCCTCCACTGCCGCTGCAATCGCCAGCAAACGGCGATCATCCCCGTGCCTGCCCGCCAGCATCAGCCCGGCCGGTAGCTTGGTGCCCGGCATCGGCAGCGAGATCGCGCAGAGGTCGAACTGGTTGGCGACCTGCGTGTTGCGCAAGAGCAGCCCTTCGGTCCTGTCGCGCAATGCCTCGTCGCCGGCCATGGCGGCAATGGAAGGCGCGACCATCGGCACGGTCGGCAATGCCAGGACATCTACAACGTCCAGCCGTTCCGCCATCGCCGCCGCAAGCTCGCCGCGACGGCGGATCGTGCGGATATAGGCCGAAGCGGGAACCGCCAGCGCGCGCGACAACGGACCGGTGACATGCGGATCGACCGGCACGGAGGCGCCGCTCGCCAGCCAGTCGGCATGCACTTCGGCGCCTTCCATTGAGGCGATCGTGCCGCGTCTGGTCGCCGCCCGCATCTCGGCGATGAGATCGTCGATGGGCAAATCGGCGACGCGGGCGCCGGCCTGACCGATCCTGTCGATGCAAGCCTCGAAAGCTTCGGCGACCTCGGCTTGCGTTTCGTCGAACAGAACGCCGCGCGGAATGCCGATGCGCAAGGCCGCCAGCGGGACCGGCTGAAGGGCCGCCGGCTCATCTGCGGCCATGATCGCATCGGCGATCGCGCAATCGGCGACGCTGCGGGCAAGCGGGCCGATCGAATCCAGCGTCATCGACAGCGGAAAAGCGCCGGCCAAAGGCACGCGCCGCGCCGTCGGCTTGAAGCCGACGACGCCGTTGAGCGAGGCCGGGATGCGCACTGAGCCGCCGGTGTCCGAACCGATCGAGATATCGCTCGTGCCCTCGCCGACCGCAACGCCCGCCCCCGATGACGAGCCGCCTGGAATCAGGCTCGTATCGGCGGCATTGCCCGGCGTGCCGTAACGCAGATTGTCGCCGACCGCGGTGAAGGCGAATTCGGTCATGTTGGTCTTGCCGAGGATAACGGCGCCGGCCTGGCGCAGCCTTTGCACGATCGCCGCATCTCGCACGGCAGGTGCCGCTTCGGCGCGGATCAACGAGCCCGCCGTGGTCGGCTCGCCGGCGACGTCGAACAGGTCCTTGATCGAGACGATACGCCCGTCGAGCGGGCCAAGGCTGACGCCGGCTTTGCGGCGGGCATCTGACGCATCGGCGGCTGCCTGCGCCGCCTCGGTATAGACCTTCGTGTAGACCCGCTCCTCGGCCGAGCGACTGGCAAGACGTGACAGGATGGTTTCGAGACGGTCGCGGACGGATTGCATTTTCGATGTCGGGCCTTGCAAAGTTGCAACGTCTTTTAAACGCGCGGCCTGATGTTGGCCGGCAAAGAGATAACCCGGCAAGCGTGCCTTTGCACCCTGCCAGCGATGGGAAGATGCTGATGCTGTACAAAGGCAGTTGCCACTGCGGCAAGGTGGCATTCGAGGTCAAGGGTGAGATCGGCGGCGCGGTGCGCTGCAACTGCTCGATCTGCGCGCGCAAGGGCGCGCTGCTGTGGGCCGTGCCGCATGAGAAGCTCAGTCTGGTCGCCTGGGGCGACGACCTCGGCCGCTACACCTTCGGCAAGGCTCAAATCGCGCATCGCTTCTGCCGGACCTGCGGAATCCACCCCTTCGCCGAGGATGTCGGCGAAAGCGGCGAACGCACGGCCTATATCAATATCAACTGCCTCGACGACGTCGACGTCGCCAGCATCGAAGTGTTCGAGTTCGACGGTCGCGCCGCCTAGGCGGCGGGTCGATCAAAGGCCTTGATTGAGATCAAGGGCTATTCCCGAGCCGCCGCTATCTTGCCTGCGAGTTTATTCGAGAGGGCACGATGAACAGGCGAACGATGCTCGTGGGCGCAGGCGCCGCGCTTGTCACGGCGGGCACCGGTGTTGCCGGTTGGCGATCGGCCGTCGGGTCCATGGCCCAGTATGAGGCCTTCGCCGCCGGATTGCGTGACCGCCTGACGCCCGATCTTGAGGCCATCGTCCGTTACGCAACCTTGGCGGCCAATAGCCATAATACGCAGCCCTGGCGGTTCCAGCTTGAAGGGCAAGCGATCGAGATCCGGCCTGACCTTCAGAGGCGGACCCCGGTCGTCGACCCTGACGATCATCATCTCTATGTCAGCCTGGGATGCGCCGCGGCCAATCTCATGCTGGCCGCGGCGGCGACTGGCCGAACCGGCGAGGCTTCGCTCACGGCCGACGGCAACGGAATCCGTTACGACTACCTCATGGGCGAGGCGAAAGCGGACCCGTTGGCCGACGCCATTCCGAAACGCCAATCGACACGTGCCGAATATGATGCCCGCGCCACCCCTGCCGCGGATCTAGCCGAACTTGAGCGCGCAGCCGCGATACCGGGTGTGAGCCTGGCGCTTGTCACCGATCAGGGGCGGATGAAGCAGGTGCGGGATCTCGTCCTCGCCGGCAATGAAGACCAGATGAACGACCCCGCATTCATGCATGAGCTGAAGCAGTGGATCCGCTTCAACCCGCGCAGCGCAATGGCTCGAGGCGATGGGCTCTTCTCAGCCGCGAGCGGCAGCCCGGTGCTGCCGACCAGCCTTGGCCGGATCGCCCTGGACCGGCTGTTCAGCGCCGCCCAGGAGAATGAGAAATACGCTCGTCAGATCGACTCGTCGGCAGGGGTGGCGATCTTCTTTGCCGAGCGGCCGGACCACGACCACTGGATCAGGGTCGGCCAGGCGTGCCAGCGCTTCGCTTTGGCCGCGACGAGCCTGGGACTTAAGCTCGCCTTCATCAACCAGCCTGTCGAGGTCGCTCGCCTGCGCGCCGACCTGGCGGGGATTGTTGGGGAGACCCGCAGGCCGGATATTGTGATGCGCTTCGGATATGGGCCGGCCTTGCCGTTTTCGCCAAGGAGGCCGGTGGCCTCGATCATCGCATGATGGTGGATGGCTGAGATGGTCAGAGGCGATTGACCCGTCAGCCAGGCCCGCCGGCTCTCGGCCTGGTCGGGCGCGGCGCGATAAGGAGGCAGGCGAAGTCTGCTATCCCGCATGCCGCAGACTGACGCCGCTGCCCTTGTCGAACAGCACCACCTTGTCGGGATTCCAGGCAAAGCGCACGGCCTGTTCGATCGAAACGTCGGTCCTGGCCGGGACGGTGGCGCGCAGCATCGTGTCGCCGACCCTGAGCGTCAGGATCTTTTCCACGCCATGGTTCTCGACATCATGGACGCGCGCTTCCACCGGCGCGCCGCTCTCCAGATGGACATCCTCCGGGCGGATGCCGAAGACGAGCGGCCGACCGTCGGTCGCGCCGCTCGTCCTGCCCCCGCCAAAACTCTTTGCCCCAGTTGAAAGCGGCAGCTCGAAATTCACCGGCGCCATCACCGCGCGGTCGTTGACCAGCTTGCCGTCGATGAGGTTCATCGGCGGCGAGCCGACGAAGCTCGCGACATAGGTGTCGCGCGGATTGTTGTAGATCTCATGCGGCGTGCCGGTCTGGACGATGCGGCCATGGTTGAGCACGCCGACCTTGTCGCCCATCGACATGGCCTCGATCTGGTCATGCGTGACGAACAGGAACGTGGCGCCAAGCTGCATCTGCAGGTTCTTCAATTCTGTGCGCAGCGCCTCGCGCAGCTTGGCGTCGAGCGCCGACAGCGGCTCGTCCATCAGGAAGACGCGCGGCTTGCGCACGATGGCGCGGCCGATCGAGACGCGCTGCATCTCGCCACCGGAAAGCCGGTCGGTCTTGCGGTCGAGCAGATGCTCGATCCTGAGCGTGCGAGCAGCGCGCGCGACACGATCCTTGATCTCCGCATCCGGCAGCCGGCGGATCTTCGGCTTCAGCGGGAATTCGAGATTCTCGCGCACCGTGTAGCGCGGATAGAGCGAATATTGCTGCAGTACCAGCGCGACGTCGCGTTCGGCAGCGCCCCAGTCGGCGACGTCGACGCCGTCGATGAACACCTGGCCCTCGGTCGGCTTGTCGAGCCCGGCGATCAGGCGCAGCGTCGTCGTCTTGCCGGCGCCGGTTTCGCCGAGCAGCACGAAGAACTCGCCGTCCGCAATGTCGAGATTGAGGCTGGTCAGCGCGGTGTGGCCGCCGAATTTCTTGGTGATGTTCTTGAGCTCGATATGGGCCATGTCTACTGTCTCATTTCCATTTCGAGGGTGATCAGCCCTCCGCTATGGCTCCGGGCGTTCGATTGTTCGAAAGGCCAAATCGTTGGCCGTTCGTGTCCTTCGGCCATCACAATCTCACCCCCAGTGACTTGCCGCTTGCCGTGTCGAAGAAATGCGCCTGCTCCGGATCGATGCGGACATGGACCTTCTCGCCGGGGCCTGAGACGTAGCCGGCCTTGGTGCGCGCGCGCAGCATCGAGGAGCCGACCTTGAGGTCGACGATGTCGAAGGATCCCAGCGGCTCGATGATGCTCGCCTCGACCGGCATGTAGCCGGGCGCCGCATCGTGCCGGACGAGCACGCCCTCCGGCCGGATGCCGAGCGTCAGGCCACCGTTGGAATGCCCGTTGAGCTTGGACAGGAGCCGGTGCGGGAACTCGAAGCCCGCCGGCGCGTCGCCTACCGTCACGGAAACGGCGCCGGGCTGGTCCGCCACGCGGGCCTCGGCGATATTCATCACCGGGCTGCCGACGAACTGCGCCACGAACAGATTAGCCGGATGCGAATAGACCTCGTCCGGCGTGCCGACCTGCTGGATGAAGCCCTCATGCATGATGACGATGCGGTCGGCGAGGCTCATCGCCTCGATCTGGTCGTGGGTGACGTAGATCGTGGTCGATCCCTGCTTGACGTGCAGGCGCTTGATCTCGGCGCGCATCTCCTCGCGCAGCTTGGCGTCCAGCGCGCCGATGGGCTCGTCCATCAGCATGGCCTTCGGCCGCCGCACGAGCGCCCGGCCAATCGCCACGCGCTGCATGTCGCCGCCCGAAAGCGCCGACGGCCGCTTGTCGAGCAGGTCGGTGATACGCAGGACCCGGGCGACCTCGCGCACGGACTTGTCGACCTCGCCGCTGCTCATGCGCGTGGCGCGCAGCGGAAAGGCGACGTTCTCGAACACCGTCATGTGCGGGTAGAGCGAGAAGGACTGGAACACCATGGCGATGTCGCGGTCGGCGGCCTTGAGGTGCTGCACCGGCTTGCCGTCGATCAGGATGTCGCCCTTGTCGATCGTCTCCAGCCCCGCGACCGCGCGCAGCGTCGTGGTCTTGCCGCAGCCGGACTGGCCGAGCAGCACGATGAACTCGTTGTCGGCGATGGCGAGGTTCAAATTGTGGATGACCTGGACGGCACCGAAGAATTTCTCGATGCCGCGAAGTTCGATCTGCGTCACTGCCGGGCTCCCTCATGCGTCGCGGCGCCGGTTTCCTCGCTCTGCTCCGGCGCGATCTTGGACGTGATGTTGAAGCCGATCAGCCCGATCAGGATGATCGTCACGCCGTAGGAATGCAGGTTGAGGCTCCATGGCTGGCAGAGCGCGACGATGCCGAGCACCATCAGGATCTGCGAAGCCGGCAAAAGGTATTTCTCGTTGACGGCGCGGAAACTCATTTGCGGATCGCTCCGAACGTCACGCCGCGAAGCAGATGGTTGCGCAGCAGGAAGGTGAAGATCGCGACCGGCAAAAGGAACAGGAAGGTGCCGGCTGCGATCGTGGTCCAATCCGGCAGGCCGGAGCCGATCTGCGACGGGATGAAGGGCGGCGCCGTCTGGGCGCGCCGGTTGGTCATGATCAGCGCGAAGGCATATTCGTTCCAGGCGGTGATGAAGCAGAACACGGCTGTCGCCGCGATGCCGGTCGCCGCTTCCGGCAGCACGATCTTGAAGAAGGCCTGCATGCGCGTGTAGCCGTCGACGAGCGCTGCCTCCTCATATTCCTTCGGGATCTCGTCCATGAAGCCTTTCATCAGCCAGACCGAGAAGGAGAGGTTGAACGCGACGTAGAGGATGATCAGCCCGATATGCGAGTCGTTGAGGCCGACCATGCGGTACATCAGGAACATCGGGATGGCGACCACCACCGGCGGCAGCATGCGCGTCGACAGGATGAAGAACAAAAGATCCGCCTCGCCCGCGATCTTGAAGCGGGAGAAGCCGTAGGCGGTGAAGGTTCCCATGCCCACCGCCAGCACCGTGCTGATAACCGCCACGATCAGGCTGTTCATGAACCGATCGGGATACTGCGAAAGCTGCACATCCTTGCCGACCTTCAGCACCCGCTCGCCGCCGTCATAGATGCGTTTTTCCCACCATGGCGCGGCTTCGTAGACTTGCGGATCGACGGGCTTCTGCATCTGCACGCGCTTGGTGAACAGACGCACGAACGGCGTCACCTCCGGCTCGAACAGCACGGTCGGCGGCACGCTGACGGCGAGTTCCTTCGGCTTGAACGCCGTCGAGGCGATCCAGTAGATCGGCGCCAGGAAGATCAGGGTCGCGACCAGCACGGCGGCGATTGCCGCGCGGTTGAAAGCGACTTCGGAAGAAGTGCGGACGGCGGCCATCTCAGCGCTCCTTCACCTTGTTGAGATACTTCACGTAGAGGTTGGTGATGGCCAGCACCATGATCAGCACGATGTAGGCCAGCGCGCAGGACTTGCCCGTATCCCACTGCTGGAAGGCCTGCTTGTAGAGCCGGATCGCGATCAGCTCGGCGGTCGGCTGGGTCGTCATCGTGTAGGCGATGTCGAAGGTCTTGAAGGCTTCCATGGTGCGGAAGATCAGCGCGATGAGAAGGATCGGCGAGACCAGCGGCAAGGTGATGCGGGTAAAGGTGTACCACCATCCGGCGCGGTCGATCGCGGCGGCCTCGTAGAGATGCTGCGGCACCGCCGACAGGCCGGCAAGCGACAAAAGCATGACGAAGGGCGACCACATCCAGATGTCGGTGATCGCGACCGCGTAGAGCGCGCTGTCGGGATTGGAGAGCCAGGCGAAATCGCCAAGGCCGAAGACATAGTTGATCGGGCCCCAGGACGGACTGTAGAGCAGTTGCCAGAACAGGCCGACGACCGCCGCCGACATCATCATCGGCAACAAAAGCAGCGTGGTGATCAGGCCCTTCATCGGAAAGGAGCGGTTGAGCAGAAGCGCAAGGCCGAAGCCGACGACCATCTGACCCGCCACCGAAACGATGACATATTTCGCCGTGATGACGAAGTTCGACCAGATGTGGTCGTCACTGAGCAGCTCGCGATAATTCTGCAGGCCGACGAACTGCCATGGCTCGCTGCGGTTCGCAGCGAAGTTCGTGAAGGAATAGCCGAGCGAATAGATCAGCGGAAAAATGTTGAAGACGATCAGGAAAACCAGCGTCGGGATGATGAACAGATTGCGGATGGTCAGGTCCGACCAGCCGCGCGCGGCGGCCCTGGAGGCCGGATCAAGATTGGTGAGGGCTACCGAAGCCAACGAATGTCTCCCTGAAAACAGGAATGCCGGAGGGGAAACCCTCCTCCGGCATTCTGACTGTGGTGCTTACTTGTAGCGGTTGTACTTGGTGAAGGTCGCCTTCCAGTCGGCGGCGGTCTTGTCGAGCGCCTCCTGGGCGGTGCCCTTGCCGCCGACCACGAACGGATAGATGTTCTGGTTCAGCTGATCGAGCACTTCGGCGTATTCAGGCGTTGCCCAGAAGTCCTTGACCATGAACATCGTGTCGTAGAACGCCTTGTTGTAGGGCGTCGCGTTCTGGAAGGCATCCGACTTCAGCACGGCCTGGCTGCAGGTGTAGCCGCCGAGGTCGGCCCATTTCTTCTGGGTCTCGTCCTTGATGAACCATTCGAGGAACTTCATCGCCTGGTCCTTGTTCTTCGAGTACGAGACGACCGAGATTCCCTGGCCGCCGAGAGCGGCGAAGCGCTTGCCGTCAGGACCTGCCGGATTGGCGAAGAAGCCGGTGACGTCGGCATAAGGGTTGGTGGCCTTGTTCACCAGCGGCGGGAAGAAGGCGAAGAAGTTCATGCTCATCGCGGCGAGACCGCCGGTGATCGCCTGATTGTCTTCCACGAAGAAGGTCTTGCCCCAGCCGGGCGGCGTGAATTTGTAGAGTTGCTTGTACATGTCGAGGCCGGCGGCGGCCTCTTTCGAATTGGTGATGCCGTCGACCTTGTAGGTGGCGTAGTCGCCGAGATCGCCGCCATAGCTGAAGATGGCGCTTTCGACGCCCATCGCCATCGCGTCATAGGAATTGTCGGTGTAGATGGCGACGCCGTAGCGCTTCTGGTCCGGACGGTGGAAGAACTCGGCGATGTCGCGCAGCTGCGCATAGGTCGTCGGCACGGCGAGATCGTAGCCATACTTCGCCTTGAAGGCTTCCTTTTCCTTCGGGTCCTCGAACCAGTCCTTGCGATATGACCAGCCGATCGCGTCGCCTTCCAGCGGGATCGCCCAGTATTTGCCGGACCCGCCGGGATATTCGGCATAGTACTTGATGGTGGCGGGCGCCATCACGTCATTGAGCTTGTGCTGGTTGAAGAAGTCGGTGAGGTCGACATAGTGGCCTTGCGTCGAACCGGCGCCGAGCCATTGCGAGTCGCCGACGACCATATCGTAGGCGTCGCCATGCGCGTTGAATTCGGTGAAGGCCTTGGTCTGGAAGTCGGGCCACGGCGTGGTCTGAACCGTGACCTTCACGCCGGTCTCGGCCGTGTAGTCGTTGACGAGTTCCTGCAGGTAGTTCGCCGGATCCCATTCCGCCCAGAAGATGGTGAGTTCCTTGTCCTGCGCGCGGACGGACGTCCCGCAGGCAAGTGCCAGCCCGATACCAGCGATCACGCTGGTCACTATCTTGCGCATAGTTTTCCTCCCTTGTGCGCATTCCACCGTGTCATGCGAGCCGGCGATGAGGCCGACCCTGGTAGTTCCTCCTGTGATGCTCCTCCCCGGTTTCAGGCCTCCTCGCCCTGCCGGAAATGGATCGCAGCCCTGACTTTTGCTCCGCGTTGTCGGTCCTAATCTGGTATTACCAATTTTCGCTTGGCGTCAAGCGCTTTCTTGAGCGGCTGACAGCAGCCGAACAAGCGGATCGTAACGATATCTGGCTGTTTTCCCTTGTTTTTCCTACTCTGCGATACGTGGAGCCCTTGTCACGGGCGGTCCATTACAATTAACATTCGAAACTGGCCCCGCAATCTGGTCGAACCAGATTTAAGCAGCTGTCGCCTTTGACGCTGCAGCCATTCCTGCTCATGTCGCTCCTGATTCCGCCATCGCGGCGCGCACCAGCGCGCTCGCCGCCCATTGCGCCACCGACATCATTTCGGCGCTGTCCAGCCCCCAGATATCCTTCAACACCGTGACCACCTCGACGCCGAACACCAGCGACAGCGCCTGCGCCAGGCGCCTGAACTGACGCGGCTTCAAGCGGCCCTTGAGCGGCGCGATCGCATCCTTCAGCAGGTCGACGCGATGGCCGCGCGTGAAGGCGGGCTCGGATCCGAGCGTGCCGGCCTGGCGCCGCGCCCATTGGTCGAGGGACAGCTTCAGAGCCGCCTTGAACGTCGCCTCGAAGGCTTCGATGCGCGGCATCGCGGTGGCAAACAGATCCGCCACGCGCCGTTCGGCATCATCGGAGGCCGACTTCCAGGTGAGGATCGGGCCGAGCCCTTCATCGACCACGGCCTGCACCAGCGCCGCCTGGCTCGGGAAATACCGGTAGGCGGTTGCGCGCGAGACCTCCGCCGCCTCCGCGATCTCGCTGACCGAGGGTGTCATGCCGGACTGCATCAGCCGTGTCGCCGTCTCCAGCATCAGCCGCCTGGTGCGGGCACGCGCCCCCTTCTCGGTCACCGGCGCCTGGGCGACCTCATCCTTGGCGACGGCTTGTTGACGTGAGACATCCATATCAATACGATACGCGCGTCTCAAAAATTTGCAATGGCGCAACGCCGGGCAAATGACGGGGTCCCCACCAGCGACGAGGCTTTTGCCGCGGAGCTTACGGGTGGGGCAAAAAATGAGATCCCCACCAGCGACGAGGCCTTTGCCGAGGAGCTTAAGGGTGGGGCAAGAAGGCAGGCGGCAAAGCCGACCATGCCGGACGACGGGGAAACGCGCATGAAGCGCATCTATGTGGTCGGCACCGCCGATACCAAAGGCGAGGAGCTTGCCTTCCTGGCCGATGCCGTCGCTGCTGCCGGCGGCGCGGTCGTGCGTGTCGATATCGGCACGCGGGGCGCGACCGTCCCGGTCGATATCCCGGCCAGCGAGGTCGCCGCGCATCATCCCAAGGGAGCCCACGCGGTTCTCGGCCTCGACGACCGCGGCGCGGCCGTCGCCGGCATGGGCGTCGCCTTCCCCGGTTTCATCCGCTCGCGCGACGACATCGCCGGTGTGATCGGCATCGGCGGCGGCGGCGGCACCTCGATCGTCACCGCCGGCATGCGCGCGCTGCCGCTCGGCCTGCCCAAGATCATGGTCTCGACGCTGGCTTCCGGCGACACCGCGCCTTACGTCGACGTGTCAGACATCATCATGATGCCGTCGGTCACCGACATGGCGGGACTGAACAGGCTCTCCCGCGTCGTGTTGCACAATGCCGCCCAGGCGATCGCCGGCATGGCGGCAAAGCCGGCCCCGGCCGCCGCCGGCAAGCCGGCGCTCGGGCTCACCATGTTCGGCGTCACCACGCCTTGCGTGACGGCGATCGTCGAGCGCCTGCGCGCCGACTATGACTGCATGGTCTTCCACGCCACTGGCACCGGCGGCCGCTCGATGGAGAAGCTCGCCGACAGCGGTCTGCTGGCCGGCGTCCTCGACATCACTACGACCGAGGTCTGCGACCTGTTGCTCGGCGGCGTGCTGCCGGCGACGGAGGATCGCTTCGGCGCCATCGCCCGCACGAAATTGCCCTATATCGGCTCGGTCGGCGCGCTCGACATGGTGAACCTCTGGGCGCCGCCGACCATCCCGGAAAAATATCGTGGGCGACTGTTCTACGAGCACAATCCCAACGTCACGCTGATGCGCACCACGGCCGACGAATGCCGCCGGATCGGTGAATGGATTGGCGGCCGCCTCGCCCGATGCGGCGGCCCGGTCCGTTTCCTGATCCCGGAAAAGGGCGTCTCGGCGCTCGATATAGAAGGCGGCGCCTTCTTCGACGCGGAGGCCGACGCGGCGCTGTTCGACGCGATCGAGCGCACGATCGAGCCTACGAAGGACCGCACCGTCACGCGCCTGCCGCTGCACATCAACGATCCCGCTTTCGCCACGGCCGCCGCCGAGGCGTTCCTAGACATCGCCAAGAAGTGAGACAGCATGGCCGCCATTCCGCGCAAAACGATCCTGGAGAAATTCGGCAAGATGATCGCCGACGGCGTGCCGATCGTCGGCGGTGGCGCCGGCACCGGCCTGTCGGCTAAGGCCGAGGAAGCCGGCGGCATCGACCTGATCATCATCTACAATTCCGGCCGCTATCGCATGGCCGGGCGCGGCTCGGCCGCCGGCCTGCTCGCCTATGGCAACGCCAACGAGATCGTCAAGGAGATGGCCTATGAGGTGCTGCCGGTGGTGAAGAAGACGCCGGTGCTGGCCGGCGTCAATGGCACCGATCCCTTCGTCATCATGCCGCTGCTGCTTTCCGAACTGAAGACGATGGGCTTTTCCGGCGTGCAGAACTTTCCGACCGTCGGCCTGTTCGACGGCACCATGCGCCAAAGCTTCGAGGAGACCGGCATGGGCTTTGGGCTCGAGGTCGACATGATCGCCGAGGCGCACAAGCTCGACTTGCTCACCACGCCCTATGTCTTCAATCCCGACGAGGCGCGCGCCATGACCAAAGCCGGCGCCGACATCGTCGTCGCCCATATGGGTGTGACGACCGGCGGCTCGATCGGCGCCACCTCGGCGAAAACGCTCGACGCCTGCGTGAAAGAAATCGACGACATCGCCGATGCCGCGCGCTCGGTGCGCAAGGATGTCATCCTGCTGTGCCATGGCGGGCCGATCTCGATGCCCGACGACGCCCGCTACATCCTCGAGCGCTGCGAGGGTCTGCACGGCTTCTATGGCGCAAGCTCGATGGAACGGCTGCCGGCCGAGGCGGCGATCGCCAAGCAGACGGCGGATTTCAAGACGGTCATGAAAAGGAAGGGATGAGGCGATGGCCGACAAGAGCAAAGTGTTCGTCTACCCGAAGGATGTCAGCGCCTTCGGCTTCGACTGGGGCAGACTGTCGCTGACCGTGGCGCCGGAAGTGAACGGCGCCGAACGCTTTTCAGGCGGCGTCGTCGACTTGCCGCCCGGCCAAGGCCACACCCGCCACAATCATCCCGGCGCGGAAGAGATCATCTTCGTCATCTCCGGCCATGGCGAGCAGATGGTGGAGGACGAGAAGGGCAATCCGGTGGTGGCGAAGGTCGGTCCCGGCTGCACCATCTACGTGCCGGAAAGCCGCTTCCACTCTACGCTCAACACCGGCGACCAGCCGATGCAGCTCTTCGTCGTCTATTCGCCGGCCGGACCGGAATTGGCGCTGCGCGACCTGCCCGACTTCAGGCTGCTGCCGGCGGGCACATAATTTTCAGCGTCGCAGCCCCCTCATCCGGCCGCTTCGCGGCCACCTTCTCCCCGGCGGGGAGAAGAGGCTGGCGGTGGCGCTTACCTGCTCCTCTCCCCTCGGGGAGAGGTCGGATTGCCCCGAATTGCTCTTCGCAACTCGGCTGGCAATCCGGGTGAGGGGGAGCGCCGTCGAAGCTAAGCTGCCGCCCCACCCCTATTCCATCCCCGCCCGCGATCGCCGAACATCACATAACCGCTGTCGGTCACGGCCACCGTGTCCTCCAACTTGATGAAACCGCGCGTCGGGTGAAGCATGGTCGTCTCGACCGAGAGCACCATGTTCTTTTCCAGCGGCTTGGCCGCATAGGTGCCTTCATAGGCGACCGGATGGTTGGTCATCAGGAACGGCGCCTCATGCGTGATCAGGCCCATGCCGTGGGCGAAGAAATCCGTATAGGCCGCGACCCTGGAGGCCTTCAGCACGCCTTCCGCATGCGCGATCATATCGCCGCCAAGCGTGCCGGCCTTGACCTTGGAAAAGGCAGCTTGCTGTACCGCTTCGACTTCGGCCAGCAGATCCTCCAACTCGGCATCCGGCTCGCCGAGCACGCCCATGCGGCAGAGGTCGCCGATATAGCCGTGATAGTTGCCGCCGGAATCGATCGACATCACCTCGCCTTTCTTCCACGCCTGGCTGGACGCCGCGCGGTTGTGGCTTGAGCCCAGCGTCAGCAGGCAATATTCGAAATGCGCGCCGCGATTGGTCTCCTCGCGCCTGAGCCGCTCGATGATGTCGGTCTTGCTCGTGTTCTCGCGCGCCCAGGCGATCGTCGCCAGCATGGAATCGGTGATCAGCTCGGAGGCGATGCGCAGCTGTTCCAGCTCCGCCTCGGTCTTGATGGCGCGCATGGTCTCGAGCATGCCGGTCGCGTCGATCAGCTTCGCGTCCGGCAGCGCCTTGCGGATCAGCATATAGGCGTCGGACGGCAGGAAGCCGGGCTCGATGCCGATGCGCGCCGCAGACTTCCCGATCTGGCGTAGATGCTCCACCGCAAGATTTGCGGCATCGAGCGTGCCCCAGCAGGCGGCATGCAAGGTCGGCGTCCAGAACGGATGGTTCTGATGCTCGCCGCCTTCCATCTTGTTGCCGATATAGGCCGCGTGTTCCGGCCCGCCCTTCTCGTAAAGCACAATCGGCAGGTAACGGCTGTGGCCGATCGCATCCATGGCGGCGAAGAAGATGAACTTGTAGCCGCCGAGCAGGTATTGCGTGTTGTGCTTGGACGTGGCGAACAGCACGTCGATGCCAGCCTCTTCCATCAGCCGGTCCACCCGCGCCTGGTCGAACGGAATGCTGCTGACCTCGGCCTTGCCCGGAGCGATGTTCATCTGCCTCTCCCTGATTTTTCATCGGCCGCAGCAGCGCCGAACATTATGATTTGTGACTGCCGGCCAAATCTGCATCATTTTGGCCACTCTGGTCCAGCCAGAACCGATCACTTTCGCGCCGAAGGCGGTTTATGTCCGACTCTCTATCCCGCCGCGCTATAATCTGGTCCTACCAGATAAAAGCATGAGAGCTTCTTTCGGCCGGCTGGTCCAGCGGACGGAAATTTCAAAGCCAAGCCATGATGCGCCAAATCCGTCTCTGGCGAAACCTTTGCCAAGGCCCATAATCACGCGATTGGCGCGCCTGCCACGGCGCGAAGAGGGGAGTTTGAACGATGTCCGAATTGACGATTTCACGCCGCGGCCTGCTGGCCGGCTCGGCGCTGCTTCTGGCTTCGACCGCGCTGCCGACCATCGGCTTTGCGCAGACGCCGAAGAAAGGCGGCCGCCTGGTGCTGGCCGCCGATTCGGAGCCGCGCAACCTCAACCCGGCGATCGTCGCCTCGAACGGCGTCTTCTTCATCTCCAGCAAGATCGTCGAGACGCTGGCCGAAGCCGCCTTCGACGGCAAGGACGGGCTTCAGCCGCGGCTGGCGCTCTCCTGGGAAGGTGCGGGCGACGGCCTGTCGGTGACCTTCAAGCTGCGCGACGGCGTCAAATGGCATGACGGCAAGCCCTTCACCTCCGCCGACGTCGCCTTCTCGGCGCTGCAGATCTGGAAGCCGCTGCAGAATCTCGGCCGCACCGTGTTCACGGATCTGGTGGCCGTCGACACGCCGGACGAGCTGACCGCAATCTTCAAATTCGCCAAGCCGACGCCGTTCCAGCTCATCCGCAACGCGCTGCCGGCGCTGTCGAGCGTCGTGCCGAAGCACGTTTACGAGGTGGGCAAGATCGAGGACAACCCGGCCAACAACGCGCCGGTCGGCACCGGTCCGTTCAAATTCGCCGAGTACAAGGCCGGCCAATATTACCGGCTGACCCGGAACGACGCCTATTGGGGCAAGGACGAGCCCTATCTCGACGAGATCGTCTACCAGGTGCTCCCCGATCGCACCTCTGCGGCGGCCGCGCTGGAAGCCGAAGAGATCCAGCTCGCCGCCTTCTCCGCCGTGCCGCTCGCCGACCTCGACCGCATCTCCAAGGTGCCGGGCCTGAAGGTCATCACCAAGGGTTATGAGGGGTTGACCTACCAGCTCGTCGTCGAGATCAACCACCGCCGCAAGGAACTGGCCGACCTCAAGGTGCGCCAGGCGATCGCCCATGCCATCGACAAGGATTTCGTTGTCAAGACGGTCTTCCTCGGCTACGCCGCGACCGCAACTGGCCCTGTGCCGAAGAACGACCCGCAATTCTACGCCGCCGACGTGCCGACCTATCCTTTCGACGTCGCCAAGGCCAACGCGCTGCTGGATGAAGCAGGCTACAAGCGCGCCGACGACGGCAAGCGCTTTGCGCTGAAGCTTTTGCCGGCGCCCTACTTCAACGAGACGAAGCAGTTCGGCGATTATTTGCGCCAGGCGCTGGCGGCGATCGGCATCGACGCCCAGATCGTCAACAACGACTCGGCAGCCCACATCAAGGCCGTCTACACCGACCATGCCTTCGACCTCGCCGTCGGCCCGCCGGTGTTCCGCGGCGACCCGGCGATCTCGACCACCATCCTTGTGCAGAGCGGCATTCCCGACGGCGTGCCCTTCTCCAACCAGGGCGGCTACAAGAACGCCGACCTCGACGCCCTGATCGTCAAGGCATCCGAGACGCTCGACACGTCGGCCCGCACCGAGCTCTACAAGGAGTTCCAGAAGAAGGTGGCTGCCGATCTGCCGCTGATCAACGTCGCCGAATGGAGCTTCATCAGCGTGGCCCGCGATACGGTGGGCAACATCGCCAACAACCCGCGCTGGGCTGTGTCGAACTGGGCGGACACTTATTTGGCGGGCTGATCCGGCACTTGCGGATCGGCAGTCGGGGTGCTCAGCTTCGAGAATGAGAGTTCCTTCGCGCCCCCCTCTGTCCTGCCGGACATCTCCCCCACTTGGGGGGAGATTGGCGGTTTCCGCGCCTCACACCTCCCTGCAACGTCGGAAATTGGGGAAAGCCGCGGCGACGGCTGATCTCCCCCCAAGTGGGGGAGATGGCCGGCAGGCCAGAGGGGGGCGCCGTAGAGTGCGACCTCGGAGGGTTGCGAGCAACATTCTTTCGCCATGACCCGCGCCCTCCGCCTCCTCCGCCGCCGTCTCATCGGCAGCGTCTTCGTGCTGCTCATCGTCGTCATCGGCAGCTTCCTCCTCCTCGAATCCGCTCCGGGCGATGCGGTCGACGCCTATATCGTCTCGACCGGCGGCGACGCCGGCATGATCGAACTGCTGCGCCATCGTTGGGGCCTCGACCAGTCGGAGCTCACCCGCCTCGCCAATTACCTCTGGGCCTTGCTGCGTCTCGACCTCGGCCAGTCCGTCACCTTCTCGCGGCCGATCCGCGAGATCATCCTCGAACGCCTGCCGACGACGCTGGTCCTGATGGGCAGCGCCACCGCGCTCTCCTTCGGCCTTGGCTCTGCGCTCGGCATCTATGCCGGCGCGCGGCCCGGCAGTTTCCGCGACCGCTTCCTGTCGATCGGCTCGCTGGCCCTCTATGCCGTGCCCGGCTTTTGGCTCGGCCTCGTGCTCATCGTCGTCTTCGCCGTCGATTTGCGCTGGCTGCCGATCGGCGGCATCGAGACCATAGCCTCCGGCAAAACCGGATTTTCCCGCGCCGCCGACATCGCCATCCATCTCGTGCTGCCGGTCTCGGCGCTCGGCTTCATGTATCTCGCGCTCTATCTGCGCATGATGCGCGCCGGCATGGCTGAGGCCTGGCGGCAGGATTTTGTCCTCGCCGCCCGCGCCAGGGGCCTGCCCCGCCGCCGCGTCGTGCTTGCCCATGTCGCCCGCAACGCCCTTCTGCCATTGGTCACCATGCTCGGCCTGCAATCGGCGCAGATGCTTGGCGGCAGCGTCGTCATCGAAAGCGTCTTCGCCGTGCCCGGCCTCGGCCGGCTGGCGCAGGAGGCCGTCGCCGGACGCGACACGCCGCTGCTGCTCGGCATCATCCTGGTGAGCGCCGTCCTGGTCGTCGTCATCAACCTTCTGATCGATCTCGCCTACGCTGTCCTCGATCCGCGCGTCGGCGCCGGCGAGGCAAGCGCATGAACCGCCTGCGCCGTTTCTTCCAAACGCCGGAAGCGATCGCCGGTGCACTTATCCTCGCCGTGCTGGCCGCGATGGCACTGGCGGCGCCGATGCTCTTTCCCGGCGATCCGCAGGCGATCGCCGGCCCGGCTCTGCTGCCGCCCTTCCAGGGCTGGTCGCTGCCGCTCGGCACCGACCGGCTCGGCCGCGACGTGCTGGCGGAGCTGTTCCATGGCGCCCGTACCTCATTGGCGGTCGGCCTGGCGGCGGCTGCCGCCGCGCTCCTGATCGGCGCCGTGGTCGGCACATTGGCCGGCTTCGCCGGAGGGCTGGTCGACGAAGTGCTGATGCGCGTCACCGACGCTTTCCAGACCGTGCCGAGCTTCCTGCTGGCGCTGGCGTTCGTAAGCATCGTCGGGCCTTCGCTGGGCGTGGTCGACGCGGCGATCGCGCTCAGCGCCTGGACCGGACCGGCGCGCGTCGCCCGCGCGGAAGTGCTGTCGATCCGTGAACGCGACTACGTCGCCGGCGCCCGCGTCATCGGCATGCACCCACTGGAGATCGCCTTTCGCGAGGTGCTGCCCAACGCACTGCCGCCGGTACTGGCGCTATCCTCGGTGATCGTCGCGGCTGCGATCCTCATCGAGGCGGCGCTTTCCTTCCTCGGCCTCGGCGACCCCAACCGCGTCACCTGGGGCGGCATGATCGCCGAAGGCCGCACGGTGCTGCGCACCGCCCCGTTCCTGTCGATCGTTCCGGGCGTGGCGCTGGTGCTGACCGTGCTCGGCGTCTACCTCGCCGGCGAGGGCGTGGTGGAAAGCACCGCGGTGCGCAGGAGCCTGTCGTGACCGCGCTGCTTTCCATTCGCGATCTGAGAGTTGCCTATCGGCGCGACGGCATAGAGGTGCCGGCGCTTAAAGGTGTGAGCCTGGACGTTCTCGAAGGCGAGCGCCTGGCAATCATCGGCGAAAGCGGCTCGGGCAAGAGCACGCTAGCGCTGGCGGTTGCGGGGTTGTTGGCGAAGAGTGTCGAGATTGGCGGGACCATCAGTTGGAAGATACCGAAATCGCAAGCGCCTCATTCCTTCGCACCCCCCTCTGTCCTGCCGGACATCTCCCCCACAAGGGGGGAGATTGGCAGCTCCGTCGCTGGCTCTCTTCTTGCAACCTCGAAAATTGGCGAAGGCGGAGATCACGAGCTAATCTCCCCCCTTGAGGGGGAGATGTCCGGCAGGACAGAGAGGGGGGCGAAGGATCGCCAACCGTCCGCACTTGCCACAAGCCACCCCCTCCTCGGCCGTGACATCGGCTTTGTCTTCCAGGACCCCTCCTCCAGTCTCGACCCGGTCATGCCAGTCGGCAAGCAGATCGCCGAGGTGGCGCGCACCCATCTCGACCTCACTTGGCGCGAAGCCATCGCCAAGGCCAAAACCCTGCTCGAACGCGTCCGCCTCCCCTATCCCGACGCCGCTCTCCACGCCTACCCCCACCAGCTCTCCGGCGGGCAGAAGCAGCGAGTGGCCATCGCTGCGGCAATCGCCGCCGGACCGAAACTCCTGATCGCCGACGAAGCGACCAGCGCGCTCGACACCATCGTCCAGGCCGAGATCGCCGCCCTGATCCGCAGGCTGGTCACGGAGGATGGCATGGCGCTCATCTTCATCAGCCACGACATCGCGCTCGCCGCCTCGCTCGCCAATCGCATCGCGGTGCTGCGCCATGGTGAACTGGTCGAGCTCGGCGAGACCAATCAAATCGTCAACGCGCCGCAGCATGCCTATACGCGCGGCTTGCTCGACGCTCATCTTGGCCTCGACGCCGAGCCGCTGCTTGACCGACAGGGCATCTCGGCATGAGCCTGCTTGCCGTCTCCAATCTCACCAAGCGCTATCATCGCGGCGGCAAGCCTTTCGCGGCAGTCGACGAGGTGTCCTTCGAAGTCGGCCCGGCGGAGACGCTGGCGCTCGCCGGCCCGTCCGGCAGCGGCAAATCGACCATTGCAAGGCTGGTGCTGCGGCTGATCGAGCCCGATGCCGGCCGCATCGACTTCGAAGGCGGCGACTTCCTCGCTTTGTCGGGCGCCGCTTTGCGCACCCGCCGTGCCCGCCTGCAAATGGTATTCCAGGATCCGCTCGCCGCCTTCAATCCCCGCGCGACCGTCGCGCGGGTGCTCGACGATCCGTTGCGCATCCACAACATCGCCCCGCGTGCCGAGCGTCCACGCCGCATCGCGGCGCTTTTGGAGCGCGTCGGCCTCGACGCCAACCTCGCCGCGCGCGCCATCCACGAGATTTCCGGCGGCCAGCGACAGCGCGTCGCGATTGCCCGCGCCATCGCCACGCGGCCGTCGCTGATCGTGCTCGACGAGGCCGTCTCGGCCCTCGACGTCTCGGTGCGCGGCAAGATCCTGGAATTGCTGCTCGACCTGCAAAGACAGGAACGGATCGCCTATCTGTTCATTTCGCATGACCTCGGCGTCATCCGCGCCGTGGCGCATCGCGTCATCATCCTCGATGCTGGCCGGATCGCCGAGAGCGGCGATGCCCGCGCCGTCATCGCCAACCCGCAATCGCCGGTCGGCAAGGCCCTTGTCGAGGCGGCACCGAGATTGAACAGGAACCGGCCATGATCCCGCAAAGTGGCAACCGGTTTGCGGACAAGATCATGGTCAAACAGCAATATCAGGACGTCTCATGACCGACCCCGCAGCCAGAGCCGAGAAACTGTCGCGCGAGCTCGATTCCGCCTTCCGCAACCGCGCCGACCTCTACCGCCTCTTCCTCGAGGAACTGACCGCCGAGCTCGGCGCCGAGCAGGCCGAGGCGGTGATGATCCGCAGCATCGAGAAGCGCGGCCGGGAAGTCGCGGCGGCGGCTTTCGCCAATTTCGGCCCCAATGACGCGCCGGCGATCGGCGAGGCGTTCCTCGCCGTCAGTCCGGATGGTGGGCGCATGTATCCGACCCATGTCGAGCGCGGTCCGGACCACATCGCCTTCAAGGTCAAGCGCTGCCCGTTGAAGGATGCGTGGGTGGAAGCAGGCGTCGGCGAGGAGAAACTCGCCACGCTCTGCCGCATCGCCGGCGCCTTCGACCGCGGCCTGTTCGAGGCCACCGGCGTGCGCTTCGACAATGTCACCTGGACGCCGGGCCACGGCTCCGGCTGCTGCCACATCGCGCTGACCAATCGCGACGCCTAAAGCAATTGCAGGAAAAGTGCGCAGCGGTTTTCCGTCCGGAATTGCGCAAAAACAAAGAGACTAGCCGGTACAGCCCTAACCTTCGGCAAAGACGTGCAGCTCGCCGCCTGCTTCGTCGATCGCGGCGCGCAGTTCCGCTGACGGCTCGCTGTCGGTGACGATGTCCGAGATCTCGCTCAGCGCGCAGACGCGCTCCAGGCCGCTGCGGCCGAACTTGTCGTTGGTGACGACCAACATCGTCGACAGTGACCGCCTCATCATCGCCCGCTTCACCGCCGCCGCGCCCGAGATCATGTCGCTCGGCCCTTCGGCGTTCAGCGCCGAGGCGCCGATGATGGCGACGTCGGCATTGTAGCGGCGCACGAATTCGACCGTGTCCTCGCCGAGCACCGCGGCCTCGCGGCTGTCATAGGTGCCGGGGCAGAGGATGACGCGGAAGCCGGGATTGGCGCCGGCCACAGAGGCGACGCCGATCGAGTTGGTGATGATCGTCAGGTCCCGGCCGTGCTGAGAGAGGCTGCGCGCCACCTCGTAGGTGGTCGATCCACCGTCGATCATCACGATCGAGCCTTTCTCGACCAGTCCCGCCGCACCACGCCCGATGCGGGCCCGCTCCTCGACCATTGTGAGGCCGCGTTCGGCGATCACCGGTTCCGACGTCACCAGCGAAATGGTGGCGCCGCCATAGGTGCGGTTGAGCAGCCCCGCCTCGCCGAGCTCGATGAGATCGCGGCGGATGGTCTCGCCGGCCACGCCGATGCGGCGCGCAAGCTTCGAGATGCGGATCGAGGCGGAGCGCCGGACCTCCGACAGGATCAGCTCATGGCGCTCCTTCTTCGTCAGTCGGCCCGGCTCGATATTCATCCGCTTTTCCTTCTCGGGATTTCCTTCCCGGCGCAGAGACATTAGCTACGCCAGGGAAAGGAAACCAGCGTCAGTGTCTGAGCCGATCGCGCATCGCATACCACAGCATGCCAAGCACATAGAGCGGGCCGCGCAGCGCCGTGCCGCCCGGGAACGGCAGCGGCGTCAGCATCGAGAACAGGTCGAGCCGCGAGGCATCGCCCGTGATCGCTGCCGCCAGGAGCTTGCCCGACAGCGTCGACAGGATGACGCCTTTGCCGGAATAGCCATGCGCGAAATAGACCTCGCCATAATGCCCGACATGCGGCAGGCGCGACGTCGTCACCGACACCAGCCCGCCCCAGGCGTGGTCGATGCGGCAGCCCTTGAGCTGCGGGAAGGTCTTTTCCATATGCGGCCGCACGAAGCCGGCAATGTCGGCCGGCGGCGACGGCGTGTAGCGCTCGCCGCCGCCGAACAGCAGGCGGCCGTCCGCCGACATGCGGTAGTAGTTGACGACAAACGGCGTGTCCGAGACCGCGACATTGGCCGGGATGACATTGCGCTCGCCCAACGGCTCGGTGGCGACGATGTAGTTGCCGACCGGCATGATGCGGCTGTTGACGCGCGGCTCCAACCCCTTGAGCAGTGCATCGCCGGCCAGCACAACATGCCTGGCACGGACCGAACCCTTGTCGGTGAACACCCGGATCGACGGCTCGCGTTCCAGCCGGACGGCAACCGAGTTCTCATGGATGACCACGCCTGCGCTGACTGCCGCACGGGCGAGCCCGAGCGTATAGTTCAGCGGATGCATGTGGCCGCCGAGCGGCTCGAACACCGCGCCCTGATAGGGCGTATCCACCATCTGCCGCGCCTGCGAAGCCGACAGGATCTCGACATCGGTGAACTTCATCACCTTGGCGAGGCATTCGGCCTCTTCCTCGAAGTCGCGCACATCCGAAGCGCTGACCGCGCCGACCAGATGGCCGGTCTGGTGCAAATCACATTCGATGCCGTGGCGCTCGATGATGTCGAGCACCAGCCCGTGTGCCTCGAAGGCCAGGTCGAACAGCGCCTTCGCCCGCTCCGGCCCAAAGGACTTGACCAGCCCCCTGGCGCCCTTGCGCAAGCCGGGGATCATCTGGCCGCCATTGCGGCCCGAGGCGCCCCAACCGATCTTGCCGCCCTCGAGCAGCACCACCTTGAGACCGCGCTCGGCCGCATGCAGCGCCGCCGAAAGACCGGTGCAGCCGCCGCCCACCACCACCAGATCGACCTCGACATCGCCGGCAAGTGCCGGATGGTCGGGCGCCGGATTGGCCGTGGCGACATAGTAGGACTTGCCGATATCGAGACCGGAATTGAAACCTGTCGAACGCGAAGCCATGGTCACACCTTGAGCAGCAGGTGGTCGCGTTCCCAGGACGTCACGACGCTCTGGAACAGGTCTAGCTCGACGCTCTTCACGCGCAGATAGGTCTGGAAGAAATCCTCGCCGAGCAGCGCCCGCACCGGCTCGCAGGCAGCGAAACGATCGAGCGCTTCCTCCATCGTCTTCGGCAGCGTGCTCTTGCTTTTATAGGCATTGCCAAAGGCCTCTTCCGAGCGTGCAAGCTTCTCCTCGATGCCGAGATAGCCGGCGATCAGTGAGCCGGCCATCGCCAGATAAGGATTGGCGTCGGCACCAGGCAGACGGTTCTCGATGCGGCGCGCGGCGCGCCCGCCCAGCGGCACGCGGAGCCCACAGGAGCGATTGTCATGCGACCACTCGAGGTTGGCCGGAGCGCTGTGGCCGGGGCGGATGCGCCGGTACGAATTCGCATGCGGCGCGAACAGCGGCATGATTTCGGGGATGTATTTCTGCAAGCCGCCGATGAAATGCGCGAACATCGCGCTGTCCTCGCCGTCTTCGCCGGCAAACAGGGGCTCGCCCTTCCGGTCGACGATCGACATGTGCAGATGCATGGCGCTGCCGGCCTGCGCGGCGACCGGCTTGGCCATGAAGGTCGCGTGCATGCCGTTCGCCTGAGCGATCTGCCGCGCCAGGCGCTTGAACAGAAGCACCTGGTCGGCGAGCGTCAGCGGATCGCCGTGCAGGAGATTGATCTCGAGCTGCGCCGTGCCGGATTCGTGGATCAGCGTCTCCACCGGCAAGCCCACGACCGCGGCGTATTCATAGAGCCGCCGCGTCACCGCTCCGAACTCCTCCATCGCCTGCATGTCGTAGGGATGCTGCACGCTTTCCGGCCGGCCGTTGCGTCCCACCGGTGCCGTGACTGGACGATCCGGGTCGGGATTTGGCGCCGTCAGGTAGAATTCGAGCTCCGGCGCCACCACCGCGCGCCAGCCGCGCTGCTCATAAAGGTCGAGCACGGATTTCAGCACATGGCGCGGCGAGGCCATCCACGGCCGGTCGTCCATGTGGAACGTATCGGCAAAAACATAGGCTCGGCCGGCGCTGCCGGGCGCAAGGCACAGGCTCGAGACATCGGGCACCATGCGCATGTCCGGATCGGAATAGGCAAAGCCTTCGTCGATGGAGCCGGAATAGCGGCCGTCGATCGCGACCAGGAAGGCGCTGCTCGGCAAATAGAGCGCGCGGTCGTCGAGCGACTTGAGGAATTTGGCGACCGGCAAGGTCTTGCCGCGCAGCACGCCGTTGATGTCCGGCACGAAGCATTCGACTTCGTTGATCGCGTGCGTCTTCAGCCAGCTTTGCGTGTCCGCGCCGGGGAATGAGGTGTTCAGATTGTCAGGCATTGGTCATGTCCGTACGAAGGAGAAATCGCTTCGGCGGGCATGTCCGTTCCCGGTAGGGCGTTATCTAAGCTGCGTTATCCGAGGACGGACGCCCGCCTGATGGCCGGCCGAAGGGCCGGGTGCAACGCGCCTTGCACCCCTTCGGTCCAGCCGTCGCGAACAACATGCGAGCCGACCTTCGTCTCCTCCGCGCGCTGCAGGTTCTCGTGGCGGCAGCAGCGCATGATCAGTGATATCCCGCGCGCGCAAAAGAAATACCGCAGGCAACAAAATGCCTGGCGCGGTATTGCTGTTTTGCAGCTTGCATGACCGATCCTGTCAAAGTGAGCTTATGGTTTGACCGATCATCGCCGCCGGCGCAAGTCCGCTTCGCTGGACCAGATCAGCCGATGCTCTCGCCGCCGTCGACCACCAGCGCCTGTCCGGTCGAGATCATCGACGCGCGGATCGGCTGAGCCTCGGCTCCATTAGATCGACTGTCGCGAACACCGCGCTCGCCTCGCTGACGATCGACACATGATCCCGGGCCGCCTTGCCCGCGGCCGCCGCGTCGCCGCGCATGATCGCGGTGACGATCACATCATGCTCCTGCCAGGACTTGGCCAGCCGGCCCGGCAGCATGAATTGCGCGCGCCGGAACGGCGCCAGCCGGCTGCGGGTCGCCACCGTCAGATCGTGGATATGCGTGTTGTGGGCGCCGCGATAAAGCCTGCTGTGGAACTCGGTGTTGAAATACTCGTAATCCTCCTCGGCGCCGAGCTGCACCATGCGCGCCGACGCCTGATGCTCCATCTCCAGCGAGCGACGCTCGGCGCCGGTCATGCGCTCGGCGGAAAAGCGGGCGCAGATCGCCTCCAGCTCGGCCATGCTCTCGAACATCGAGGCCAGATGCTCCTGCGTGACCACGGCGACGATCGCGCCCCGGTTGGGCCGTCTCTCGACCAGCCCAATGGCGCTCAACTGGCCGAGTGCCTCCCGGACCGGCGTGCGCGAAACGTCGAAGCGGGCGGCGAGCGAGCCCTCGTCGAGCTTTTCGCCAGGACGCAGATAGCCGGTGACGATGCGGTCCGCGATTGCCCGCACCATCTGATCCACGGTCGTGCCCGACCTGACCAAGCGCCTTCCCGACACGTCTCCTCCCGCCCAGTTTAATTGCGGACGGCCCGCTGGGTGGACGACCCACGGGCTGTTTCGACTCAAGATCGCATCCCTGTATGCCTAGATTTTAACCTCGATGTCAAATTGATCACTTCTAAGGCAAAAAGTGCATGCACTTGCCTTTGGTTTATGCAGACGTTCTAAATTCGTCTACTGATTTTATTACAGAAAATCCGAGAAAGGAACTGGCACAGTGATTGCATGCACTTTCTGGACGAGGCGTTAACCGACCCCACCGGGGTCCAAGAAAGGGGAGCATTCGATATGACCGGGAAATTCATGCTTAGCCGCCGCGACCTGCTCAAGACCTCCGCCGCCGGGGCGGCGCTCGGTCTGGCCTCTGCCGCCTTTCCGATTCGCGCGGCGCGCGCCGCCGCCGCGACCGTAGGCTTCATCTATGTCGGCCCGAAGGACGACTATGGCTACAACCAGGCGCATGCCGAAGGCGCTGCATCGCTGAAGGGCATCGAAGGCATCTCCATTGTCGAGGAAGAGAACGTCCCCGAGACGGTCGACGTCCAGAAGACGATGGAATCGATGATCAATCTCGACGGCGCCTCGCTGATCTTCCCTACCTCCTTCGGTTATTTCGATCCGCATATGCTGGCCATGTGCGCCAAGTTCCCCGACGTGCAGTTCCGCCATTGCGGCGGCATGTGGAACAAGGACAAGCACCCGATGAACGCCGGCTCCTATTTCGGCTATATCGGCATGGGCCAGTACCTGAACGGCGTGGTCGCCGGCCACACCACCAAGTCGAAGAAGCTTGGCTTCGTCGCCGCCAAGCCGATCCCGCAGGTCCTGCTCAACATCAACTCCTTCCTGCTCGGCGCGCGCTCGGTCGATCCGGCGATCACCTGCCAGGTGATCTTCACCGGCGAGTGGTCGCTGGCGGTGAAGGAGGCCGAGGCCACCAATGCGCTGATCGATCAAGGCGCCGATGTCGTCACCTGCCATGTCGACAGCCCCAAGGTGGTGGTCGAGACAGCCGCCGGCCGCGGCGCCTTCATCTGCGGCTACCACGCCAACCAGAGCCCGCTGGCGCCGGAAAAATACCTGACCGGCGCGGAATGGAACTGGGCCAAGGTCTACAAGATGTTCGTCGACGACCTCATCGCCGGCAAGCCGCTGCCCAATTTCACCCGCGGCGGACTGGCCGACGGCTTCGTCAAGATGAGCCCGCTCGGCCCCGCCGTCGGCGAAGCGGCGCGCAAGCAGTTCGACGCCACGCTGGCCGAAATGATGAAGGGCGGCTTCTCCGTCATCAAGGGACCGTTGAAGAGCAACAAGGGCGCCGTCGTCGCGACCGAAGGCCAGGCCTTCGTCGAGACCGCCATCGAGCTCGAAAGCATGGACTATCTCGTCGAGGGCGTCGTCGGCTCGACAGCCTGAGGCATTGCGTGTCGCCCAAAACTGTGCGGCGGTTTTGGGATGACGACATGCATCCGAGCAAGAGCTTGAGGCACGCTTCAAGCAGGCCGAGGGAGACGGGATATGGCGGACACTGTGAGCAGCCCGGACGTGCGGACCATCCTCGACGCCGGAGGATACCGGGCGGCGCTCGAATGGACCGCCAGGCGGGCGGAGGCGTTCGTCATTCCGCTTGCGGCGCTGGTCGTCGGCATGGTGCTGTTCAGCCTGTTCATCCTGGCTGTCGGCAAGTCGCCGGTGCAGCTCTATGAGACGATGTGGCGGGGCGGCTTCGGCTCCTGGTTCTCGATCCAGAACTCGCTGTCGCGCGGCGCGCCGCTCCTGCTTGCGGCGCTGTGCGTGGCGCTGCCGGCGCGCCTTGGCCTGGTCGTCATCGGCGGCGAAGGCGCGATCGTGCTGGGCGGCGTCGCCGCGGCCGCCATCGGCGTCGCGCTGAACGGCGCGCCGTCCTTCCTCGTAATCCTCCTCATGGGCGTGGGGGGCGCAGCCGCCGGCGGCATCTGGATAGGTGTCGTCGGCGCGCTCCGCCACTACCGCGCCGTCAACGAGACCATCTCCAGCCTGCTGATGGCCTATATAGCCATCGCCCTGATGAACCATCTGGTGGAAGGGCCGCTCCGCGACCCGGCCTCGCTGAACAAGCCCTCGACCCAGCCGCTGGCCGACATCTATCGCGTCGGCAACATACCGGGCATGGAGGTGCATTGGGGCCTCGTCGTCGGCATCCTCGCCTGCGTGCTCTCCTGGTTGCTGGTCGAGAAGACCCGCTGGGGTTTTGCCGCCCGCATCGCCGGCGGCAATGTCAGGGCCGCACAAGTCCAGGGGCTGGCCGTCGGTCCGCTGATTGTCGGCTTCACCGCGCTGGCGGGCGGCTTCGCCGGCCTTGCCGGCATGCTGGAAGTCGCGGCCGTGCAGGGCAGCGCCAACGGATCGCTTGCCGCCGGCTACGGCTATACCGGCATCCTCGTCGCCTTCCTCGCCCGCCACAATCCGCTTGCGATCATCCCTGTCGCCATCCTGCTTGGCGGCATCGACGCGTCCGGCGGCCTGATCCAGCGCCGCATGGACCTGCCCGACGCAACTGTCCTGGTGCTGCAGGGCATGCTTTTCATCGTCATCCTGTTCAGCGAAACCTTCTACGGCCGCTTCAAGCTCTTCAACCCGGACCTCTGGCGGAGGAGCACCTGATGGAAACGACCGACATCGGACTGTGGGGCGTGCCGCTCGCCATGCTGGGCGGGGCCATCCGCGTCTCCACCCCCTTCATCTTCGTCTCGCTCGGCGAGGCCATCACCGAGCGTTCCGGCCGCATCAATCTCGGCCTCGAAGGCACGCTGGTGTTCGGCGCCATGAGCGCCTACGCGGTCGCGGTAATGACCGGCTCGCCATGGCTCGGCCTTCTGGCCGCGGCGCTCGCCGGCCTCTGCTTCGGCCTCTTCCACGGCTGGATCTGCAAATTCCCGAAGGTCAACGACATCGCCATCGGCATCGCCCTGATGCTGTTCGGCACCGGGCTCGCCTTCTTCTTCGGCAAGCCCTTCATCCAGCCTTCGGCGCCCGACCTGCCGGCGATCCCGTTCGGCAACTGGTCCGACATCCCGCAGGTGCAGGCGGCGCTCAACGTCAACGTGCTGTTCCTGATCGGTGCCGCACTTGCCGTCTTCCTCTGGTGGGCCTTCCGCAACACGCGCATCGGCCTGATCGTGCGCGTGGTCGGCGACAGCGCCGATGCGGCGCGCGCCATGGGCCTCAACCCGAACACGGTGCGCCTTTTGGCGACGGGCGTCGGCGGCGCGCTGGCCGGCATCGGCGGCGCCTACCTGTCGCTCTACTATCCCGGCAGCTGGACCGAGCGCATCTCGTCCGGCCAAGGACTGATGGCGGTGGCGCTGGTCATCTTCGCGCGCTGGAACCCGCTCGGCTGCTTTGCCGCAGCGCTCCTGTTCGGCGGCGCCGGCGCGCTCGGCCCGGCACTGCAGTCGGTGGGCGTCACGCAGGGCTACTACCTCTTCTACGCCGCGCCCTACATCCTCACCCTCATCATCATGATCGCCACCTCGTCGCCGAGCCGCACGCTCGCCGGCGCGCCCGGCGAACTGTCGATCACCAAATGACCGCGCATCACGCACCGCCCCTGGAATCGCTTGAGAGACCGGAGTTTTCGCCATGAACGCCAGAGCCGAGATCACCCAGCGCTACATCGACGCCGATCCCTATCCCTGGCCCTACAATGGCGATCTCAGGCCCGACAACACGGCGCTCATCATCATCGACATGCAGACCGACTTCTGCGGGCCTGGCGGCTATGTCGACCATATGGGCTACGACCTGTCGCTGGTCCGCGCGCCGATCGAGCCGATCAAATCGGTGCTCTCCGCCATGCGGGCCAAGGGCTACACCATCATCCACACCCGCGAGGGCCACCGCCCCGACCTCGCCGACCTGCCGGCGAACAAGCGCTGGCGCTCGCGCCGCATCAATGCCGGCATCGGCGATCCGGGTCCGTGCGGGCGCATCCTGGTGCGCGGCGAGCCGGGCTGGGACATCATCCCCGACCTCTATCCGGCCGAGGGCGAGCCGATCATCGACAAGCCCGGCAAGGGCTCCTTCTGCGCCACCGATCTCGAGCTGATCCTCAACCAGCGCGGCATCGACAACATCGTGCTCACCGGCATCACCACCGATGTCTGCGTGCACACCACCATGCGCGAGGCCAACGACCGCGGCTTCGAATGCGTGATGCTGGAGGACTGCTGCGGGGCGACCGACTACGGCAACCATTTGGCGGCGATCAAGATGATCAAGATGCAGGGCGGCGTGTTCGGCGCGGTGTCGAATTCCGCCGCGCTCGTCGCGCAGTTGCCGTGAGGGGCCGGCGATGAGTGGAACGCAAGGAAAGGCGATCGGCGTCGAGACCATCGGCATGACCATGCGCTTCGGCGCCTTCACGGCGCTGGACGATGTCTCCATCAAGGTGCCGGCAGGCTCCTTCCATGCCCTGCTCGGCGAGAACGGCGCCGGCAAGTCGACGCTGGTCAAATGCATGATGGGTTTCTACCACCCGACATCGGGCGACATGCTGGTCGACGGACGCCAGGTCGCGATCGTCAGCCCCAGGGATGCTTCGGCGCTCGGCCTCGGCATGGTCTACCAGCATTTCACGCTGGTGCCGTCGCTGACGGGCGCCGAGAACCTGGTCATCTCGCGCGAGAAGGTGCCCGGCGTCATCGACTGGCGCAAGGAGCGCGCAGCGCTTGCCCAATTCATGGAACGCATGCCCTTCAAGCTGCCGCTCGACGTCAAGGTGGCCGAACTCGCCGCCGGCGAGAAGCAGAAGCTGGAGATCATCAAACAGCTTTATCTCGGCCGCAATTTCCTGGTGCTGGACGAGCCGACATCCGTGCTCACTCCAGGCGAGGCGCAGGAAGTGCTTGGCCTGGTGCGCGGCATGACCAAGGCCGGCAACCTCACCGTGCTGATGATCTCGCACAAATTCCACGAGGTCACCGCATTCGCCGACGACATCACCGTGCTGCGCAAGGGCAGGCTCACCGGAACCGGCAAGGTCTCGGATCTAACCCACAGAGAGATGGCCGCGATGATGATCGGCGACCAGCCGATCGCCGCGCTCGACAGCCGCGCGGCGCCGAAGCTGGACGCCGAGATCGTGCTGAAGGTGAAGGCGCTGAAGGCGCCGGACCGCACCGGGCTGAAGTCGATCGACATCGCCGATCTCGGCGTGCGTTCGGGAGAGATCGTCGGCATCGCCGGTATTTCCGGCAACGGCCAGAAGGAGTTCCTGGAGGTGCTGGCTGGCCAGCGTCCGCGCAATGGCGGCGAGGTGATGGTGCGCGGCAGCGCCTATGCGGCGACGCGCGCCGAGGCTCGCGCGCTCAATGTCCGCCTCATCCCGGAGGAGCCGCTGAAGAATGCCTGCGCGCCGAGGATGACGGTCGCCGAGAACATCGCCTTCCGCACCTTCGACGTGGACGGCAACGGCAAGCCGGTGAGTTGGATCAGCGCCGGCGCGATCAAATCCTTCAGCGCCCGTCTGGTCGAGCAGTTCAAGGTCAAGACCGCATCGCTGTCTTCGCCGATCGCCTCGCTTTCGGGCGGCAATGTGCAGCGCGCCGTTCTCGCCCGCGAGCTCACCGGCGAGGTCGACCTTTTGATCGTCTCCAACCCGTGTTTCGGCCTCGATTTCTCCGCCGTCGCCGAGATCCGCGCCCGCATCATGAAGGCGCGCAACGCCGGAGCCGCGGTGCTGCTGATGTCGGAAGACCTGGACGAGCTGCTGGAACTCTCGGACCGTATCCTCGTCATGTCCGACGGCGCGCTGGTCTATGAGACGCCGATCGCGCAGGCGAGCGTGCAGACCATCGGCGAGCACATGGCGGGGCACCACTGATGGCGGAAATCGCAGCGCAGCCCTTCGCCTTTGCCTTCAGGCCCGAAACGACGGCGCTCATCGTCATCGACATGCAGCGCGACTTCGCCGAGCCCGGCGGCTTCGGCGCCAGCCTCGGCAACGACGTCAGCCGGGTCACGGCGATCGTGCCGACGGTGAAGCGGCTGATCGAGGGCTTTCGCGCCGCGGGCCTGCCGGTGATCCATACCATGGAGTGCCACAGGCCTGACCTTTCAGACCTGCCTCCCGCCAAACGCGACCGCGGCAATCCCTCGATCCGGATCGGCGATGTCGGCCCGATGGGCCGCGTCCTGATCGCCGGCGAGCCTGGCACCGCGATCCTCGACGAGCTCGCGCCCCTGCCCGGCGAGATCGTCATCGAGAAGCCCGGCAAGGGCGCCTTCTACGCGACCGGCCTCGGCGACGACCTGAAACGACTCGGCGCGCGGCAACTGGTGTTCGCCGGCGTGACGACCGAAGTCTGCGTCCAGACGACGATGCGCGAGGCGAACGACCGCGGCTATGAGTGCCTGGTCGCCGAGGATGCGACGGAAAGCTACTTTCCCGAATTCAAGGCGGCCGCGCTCGCCATGATTAGGGCGCAGGGCGCCATCGTCGGCTGGACGGCGACCACAGATCAGGTCCTCGAGGGAATTGCGAATGCCTAATCTTGCCTTTGCCGGCCTCCTTGACGGTGGCTGGCGCGATCTGGCGTTCGAGCCTTTCCGCAACGGCGTCACCGTGCACTGGCTGCTCAAGGGCGGCCCGGTCGAACCGTCGGTCGCGCTGCTCAAATATCAGCCGGGCGCCGGCGTGCCGCGCCACCGCCATGCCGGGCTGGAAACCATCATCGTGCTGGAAGGCACCCAGAGCGACGAGAACGGCGACTATCCAGCGGGCAGCGTGATCCTCAATCCGGTCGGCAGCGAGCATTCTGTGTGGACGAAGGACGGCTGCGTCGTGCTGATCCAGTGGGACCTGCCGGTGATCATTCTGGGGGAGACGAAATGAGCGACATCCGCTTCGACATCGCCAGCCTGCGCGCCGCCTACCAAAGCGGGCTTGGCATCGCCGAGGTGATCGATGCGGTCCTTGCCCGCATCGATGCGGCCGGCGACCCCGGCATCTTCATCCACCTTGCGACGAAAGAAGAGTTGCTGGCCGAGGCCGAGGCGCTCGGTCCTTTCGATGCCGTGGCCAAGCCGCTCTGGGGCATCCCCTTCGCCGTCAAGGACAATATCGATGTCGCCGGCATGCCGACCACGGCGGCCTGCGCCGAATATGCCTACACGCCGGACAAAGATGCGACGGTCGTGGCGAGGCTCAAGGCAGCGGGCGCTTTTGTCGTCGGCAAGACCAATCTCGATCAGTTCGCCACCGGCCTTGTCGGCGTGCGTACACCCTGGCCGATCCCAAGGAACGCGATCGATCCGAAACTCGTGCCGGGCGGCTCCTCCTCCGGCTCGGCGGTTGCGACGGCGCGCGGCATCGTCTCCTTCGCGCTCGGCACCGACACCGCCGGCTCTGGCCGCATCCCGGCCGGCCTCAACAACATTGTCGGGCTGAAGCCGACGGTCGGCGCGCTGTCGACGACGGGCGTCGTGCCGGCCTGCCGGACACTCGACTGCGTCTCGGTCTTCGCGCTGACGGTCGATGACGCCAATGCCGTGTTCTCGGCCGCTGCCGCACACGACGCCGCCGATCCCTATTCGCGAGCGGTTGCTGTCCAGCCTCTCGCCGCCCGTCCACCGGTGCTGACCATCGGCATCCCGGCAAAGGCCGATCTGAAGTTCTTTGGCGACGCGTCGATGCAGGCAGGCTTCGAGACCTCGCTCGCCGCCCTGGAAACGCTCGGCGCCCGGCTTGTCGAAATCCCGTTCGGCGACTTCTACGCCACCGCCAACCTTCTCTACGAAGGCGCCTGGGTCGCCGAGCGCTATGCGGCGATCCGCGATTTCTTCGAAGCGAATGAAGCAGCCCTCCATCCGGTGACGCGCAAGATTGTCGGTGGCGCCAGGAACCTGTCCGCCGCCGACGCTTTCCGCGGGCTCTATGCCTTGCAGGCCTACAAGTCCCGCCTCGCCCCGGTCATAGCTTCCGTCGATCTCTTCTGCGTGCCGACCGCGCCTACGCACTATACCGTCGATGCCGTGCTCGCCGATCCGATCGCCACCAACAGCCGGCTGGGCACCTACACCAATTTCGTCAATCTGCTCGACATGTGCGGCATCGCCGTGCCGACCGGCACGCGCGACGACGGCCTGCCGATGAGCGTGACCCTGCTTGCCGCCGCAGGACGCGACGGCCTCGTCGCGGCGGTAGCGCGCGATCTCCATGCCGCGAGCGGCCTCGCTCTCGGCGCGACGGGATGGCCGCAGTCGAGCGCGCAGCCTGTCGGCGCGCCGGCCGATGACGGCACGATCGAGCTGGTGGTGGTCGGCGCTCATCTTTCGGGAATGCCGCTCAATAGCCAACTGAAGGAGGCCGGCGCAAGCTTCAGCAGGTCGGCGCGGACGGCGCCGTCCTACAAGCTCTATGAGCTCGCCGGCCAGACCCCGCCCAAGCCCGGGCTTGTCCGGGTCTGCCACGGCGGCACCGCCATCGAGATCGAGGTCTGGCGCCTTTGCGCCGACGCCTTCGGCCGTTTCGTCGCGGCCATTCCGCCGCCGCTCGGCATCGGCACCATCGAGCTCGACGATGGCACCTCGGCGAAGGGTTTCCTGGCCGAGAGCGTCGGCCTGGCGGCGGCGACGGACATCTCGGCCTATGGCGGCTGGCGCAGCTACGTCGCCAGGACGAACGAGATTCAACGCCGATTTGAGAGCCTTCCCTCCAACTGAGCGGCGGCCCGGCTCAGCGGCGACCTCATCGGGTCAGGCCGCCATGCCAAACGCTTCGGCGTCCGCCTCTCAGGCCAGCTCGAACCGCTCCACAGCGCGCATGATGCCGCGCAGCTCGGCAAGGCCTTTCAGCCTGCCGATCAGCGAATAGCCGGGATTGATCCTGGTCTTGCCGATATCGTCGGCGAGCAGATGACCATGGTCCGGCCGCATCGGGATGCGCCAGTCGGACCGGCCTTCCTTGCGCCGGCGCGCCTCCTCCTTCATCAGCGCCAGGATGACTTCGGCCATGTCGGTCGAGCCTTCCAGATGCTCGGCCTCGTAGAACGAGCCATCCGCCTCGCGCGTCACGTTGCGCAGATGCGCGAAATGGATCCTCGGTCCGAACTCTTCGATCATCGCGATGAGATCGTTGTCGGCGCGCACGCCGTAGGAGCCGGTGCAGAAGGTCAGTCCGTTGGACGGGCTGTCGACCCTTCCCACGATGAAGCGCGCGTCGTCCGCCGTGGAAACCACGCGCGGCAGGCCGTAGAGTGAGAACGGCGGATCGTCGGGATGGATGCACATGCGCGCGCCGACTTCCTCGGCAGCCGGAATGATCTCCTTCAGGAACCAGGCGAGGTTGGCGCGCAGTTCGGCCGGACCGATCGCGGCGTAATCGGCAAGCGCCAGACGCATCGTCTCGCGATTGTAGGTGCGCTCGGTGGCCGGCAGGCCGGCGATCAGGTTGCGTTCTATCCTGTCGATGTCCTCGGCGCTCAAAATCTTGAGCCGCGCTTCCGCTTCCTGCAACCGCACCGGGCTATAGCTCGCCTCGGCATTCGGCCGCTTCAGCACGAAGACGTCGTAGGCGGCGAAGTCGAGCGCATCGAAGCGCAGCGCATAGCCGGTGGTCGGCAGCCGGTACATGAGATCGGTGCGCGTCCAGTCCACCACCGGCATGAAATTGTAGCAGATCGTGGAGATGCCGGCCTTCGCCAGCGCCCGGATCGTGTCCCTGTACCAGCCCGCGTAACGCTGCCGTTCCGGCGTGCCGGTCTTGATGGAGTTGTGGACAGGAATGCTTTCGACCACCGACCATGTCAGCCCCGCCACCTCGATGATGCGCTTGCGTTCGAGAATGGCATCGAGCGGCCAGGCGCTGCCGTCATAGATGTCGTGCAGCGCCGTGACGATACCAGTCGCCCCGGCCTGCTTGATGTGGTCGAGCGTGACCGGGTCGTTCGGGCCGTACCAGCGCCAGCATTGTTCCATGATTGCCTCCCAAAGCATGCGTTTTCATCGATGTCGTTCCGAATGGCCGCCATGCATCAAAACAAAGACGTAAAGCCGCATCGACCGAACCCTTTTCGGCGCGAGCGCTTCAGCGTGGTTGCGATCGACCATATTGTCGGATGACAATGGCAGTCAAATAAGGTGATTTCGGCACCGCCGACGAACCATCGACTGGCGCTTTCGTCCATTATTGCAGGAGTTTTGTCCATGAACGATTTCGACGGCAAGGTCGCCCTGGTGACGGGAACGACCGGCATCGCCGAGGCAACCGCGCGCCGTCTCGCCGAGGGCGGCGCCGCGATCATCGCGCTGGGCATCGATCAAGCCGCCAACGCGATGCTGCAGGCCGAGCTCAACCGCGCGGGTGCGGCCGCGCTGGTACTGGCCACGGACGTTGCCGTGCCCGACCAGGTGGAGAAGGCGATCGCTTCCGGCGTCGAGAAATTCGGCGGGCTGGACGTCATCGTCAATTCGGCCGCTGTGCATCCCTACGGCACGGCCACGACGACGGGTTTCGAGACCTGGAACCGGGCGATGTCGGTCAATGTCGGATCGATCTATCTCACCGCCCGTTTCGGCATACCCGAGATGATCAAGCGCGGCGGCGGCGCCATCGTCAACGTCGCCTCGGTGCAAGGCACCGCCTGCCAGGAGAATGTCGCCGCCTACGCCACCACCAAGGGCGCGATCCACACGCTGACGCGCTCGCTGGCGCTCGACTATGCCCGAAAAGGCATCCGCGTGAACTCCGTCAGTCCGGGATCCGTCCGCACTCCGATCCTCGAACGCGCCGCCCGCGCCGACGATCCCAATGCGGATGTCGAAGCTGCCTTCAAACGCTTCGGCGAGGCGCATCCGCTCGGCCGCATCGGCGAGCCGGAGGAAGTGGCGGAACTGATCGCGTTCCTATGCTCGTCCAAGGCAAGCTTCTGCACCGGGGCCGATTACAGGATAGATGGCGGTCTTTTGGCGGGCATCGGGGTCCGATAACGCCGCAGTCGCAATGACGCGGTTGGGGACGGACGCGCGCTCCCTTGCGGCGGCGCGCGTTAACCGTCTATCGTGCGTCCCAATGCCATCGGAACCTGTCCCCGCGGCGGATAGAGCGACGAAGCAGCTTTCAGGACGACGAAGCAACGAGAGCCAATGGCCGACAAATCGCGAATCGGACTGACCGCTGTCGATACCGTTCCCCTGCATGAGAAAGTCTATCTGGAGCTGGTTCGGGCCCTTATGTCGGGCCAGTTGCAGCCCGGCCAGAAGCTGACCTCGCGCAAGCTCGCCAAGGAGCTTGGCACCAGCGACATGCCGGTGCGCAGCGCCTTCACCCGGCTGCAGGCGCTGAGGGCGCTGAGCCCGATGCCGAACGGCAGCGTCGAGGTGCCCCTGATCTCCGCCGATCGATTCTCGCAATTGACTGCGGTGCGCATCATCCTGGAGGGCACCGCGACCGAGCTCGCGACGAAACGCATCAACGGCAACAATCTGCGCGCGATCCGGCGCCACTGCGCCGAGCTCACTGAGGCCGCCCGCAATGGCGGGATCGAAAACTATCTGCGCAAGAACCACGACTTCAAATTCGGGGTCTACCGCCATTGCGGCAACGAACAGATGATCTTCCTCATCGAGACGGTGTGGATGCAGGTCGGGCCTTTCCTGCGAAACCTGCATATCGGTTTCGAGGATGATCTCGCCGGCATTCTGGGCATCGACTACCATGAGGAGGTCGTGGCGGCGATCGAGGCCGGCGACGGCGAGCGGGCGCGTCGTGCGATCGTGCGCGACATCGAGGAGGGCGCCACGCATATCCTCGGCCAGGTGAAGTTTCCGGAGATGCGCCACTAGAGTAAGCAGGCGGGTTGTTCGATGAGTCTCGGCACTTCCTCAACTCGGCCGATTTGCTCGACCTCGCCGTAAAGTCGTCGCAGCAAACTTCTTAGGTCCGAAGCCCTCAGTCGTCATACGTGGACGCGAGCCTTTGGTCGCGACTGCCATACGCCTGATGACCTCGTGATCGAGATGAGCATAAAGGTACTCATCCGCCTGCAATGCACGCAGTCTATTCAGCCTATCTACGCCTTGCCTACCCGCGAAGGCATTGGCGCCTTCGTCCTCCCAGCTCATTGCCAGCATGACCTTCGGTGTGAGTGGAAAGGTCACAACGGCTGTCTTGTTCAGATAGCCGTGGTCGCCGTAAATCGGGTGCCAAGTCTTAGGTTCTACCCAACGAACAACCGGGTCGTCGCTGGTGATAAAGAAACCCTGAGCGGCCCCGATGGTCCGCCAACGCATCTGGAAAAGTACGGGTGTCAGCTTGTCGGCAGCAGTGAGGTGCTGCAACGCCCACTCCTTCCCCAGTTCGAGCCGGTAGCCGCTAGGGTCAATCAGGCTCCTCCGAAGGGAAGTTCTGCTCTCTTCGGTAAGCTGCCTGCCTTCGCCCTGCTCGATCCGATGCACCAGCGAATTGAAGGCCCGGTCGTGTACACCAGTCGCATAGTTCCGAATCTGAATCATGCGGCCAACCATCTCGGCCGCGTCTTTCCTGGAACCAGGTGTACGCACCACCATCACGGCTAGGAACTGCGCCATGTCCATCTTGTCCTGGTGCTCCGGAATCTTGCCGTTGATCAGCCGCATGTAGATTGGAGCGGCCGTGCTTTCGATCCGAGCCAGCATTTCTTCGATGCGAAGGTCATAACTGCCATCCGGCGCTTCAACGGAATAGAAATGAGTTTGCTTGGCCGTCTCTTCGGGCATGCGGGAAAATTTCTTGCCGTCGGCCTTCGTATATGTCCAGACGTGACCTTTCGGCTGCACCCCAGCAAAGTGCTGGAGATGCAAGCGCGGAATAAAGTGTTGACCTTTTGGGTTACTCATTGTGAACGAAATCACGCGAGGCCGAATCATTATTTCAGACCGAGTATACCATGAGCGCTCTATTAACCAGCGATCAAGACTAGACCCAGGTGCTCACGGGGACCCGGGGGCAGTGGAATATTGAGCCAATTTGCTCGATAGCATGAGGTCGCTGCTATCAGCGTAACTGCGCGATCAATCGCGGGTAGCTAAGATGACGACACGCCGCATCGGGCTTGGCTTTCACCGGCCATGTCGCTATGCTGCGATCGCAGATCGCGATAATGGACCTGAAATGCCGCCCGATATCCCAGCTAGTGACTTGAAAAAATGAAGAAAAGCCATTCGGCGCCAGCCGATGCGGCCTTCATAAACTCACAAGCTGAAAATTGGATATCGTAGCCTGAAAGGGCTACAGCGCCTAAAGGGGCTGGAAATTGAGCGACGCGATCACGGACGTTTTGAACTGGCTTGAAAGCAGGAAGGACATCCAGAGCCTGAGGGCGGCGGTGTGCGACCTGAACGGCATCATGCGCGGCAAGCGCATTCCGGTCGAGCAGGCGCGCAAGGCGCTCGAAGGCAAGCTGCGCATGCCCTATTCGGCCATCGGCCTCGACATCTGGGGCGAGGACATCGAGGGCAATGCCCAGGTGTTCTCGACCGGCGACGCCGACGGGCTTTGCCACTGGACCGGGCGGGGCATACTGCCCGTCAACTGGACGGCCCATCCGACCGCGCTGCTGCCGCTCTGGCTGGCGGACGACAGCGGCGCGCCCTATCTCGGCGATCCGCGCCGCGCGCTCGCCCGCATCCTCGACCGCTACGCCGCGCTCGGCCTGACGCCCGTCACCGCGACCGAGCTCGAATTCTACCTCGTCGACCCGACCTCGCAGCGCCCTGTCGGCCCCGTCTCGCCGGTCACCGGCCGGCGTCTCGATTCCGACGCGGCGCTCTCGATCGACGAGGTCGACGATTTCGAGGCCTTCATCCACGATATCTACGAAGCCTGCCGCATGCAGGACATTCCGGTCGACACCGCGATCGCCGAGAACGGCGTCGGCCAGTTCGAGATCAATTTGAACCATGTGCCCGATGCCTTGCGCGCCGCCGACGATGCGGTGCTTTTCAAGCGTACCGTGAAGGGCATCGCCCGCAAGCATGGCTTCGCCGCCTGCTTCATGGCCAAGCCTTATGGCGAACGCGCCGGCAACGGTTTCCATGTCCATTTCAGCGTGCTCGACAGGCAAGGCCGCAACATCTTCGACGACGGTTCCGACCAGGGCTCCGACACCATGCGCCACGCCGTCGGCGGCCTGCTTGCCGCGATGGCGCAAAGCACGCTGGTGTTCGCCCCGCATTTCAATTCCTACCGCCGGCTGCGGCCGAGATCCTACGCGCCGACCGCCGTCGCCTGGGGCTACGAGAACCGCATGGTGGCGATCCGCATTCCGGGCGGACCTTCGGCTGCGCGCCGCATCGAGCATCGCGTCTCCGGCGCCGACGCCAATCCCTATCTGGTGCTGGCGGCGATCCTCGGCGCGGCGTTGATCGGCATCGAGCGCCAGCTCTCGCCCGGCGAGCCGACCGGCGGCGAAGGCCTGGGGCTGACGCTCGCCAAGCTGCCGCCGGACTGGGCCTCGGCCATCGCCGCCTTCGAGTCCGGTCCGCGCGTCGCCGAGATCTTCCCGGACGTGCTGCGCGACGCCTTTGTCGCCTGCAAGCGCCAGGAGTTGAACACTTTCGCGCTGAATGTCAGCGACTTCGAGATCGAGACCTATCTCGAGAGCGTTTGAGGTCGGCGACGCTGAAGTGGGAGCAGGAGAGCGGCCGGGCTCGACTGCACCGGTCATGAACCACTCGCGAGGAATCGGCTTTCCCGAGCCGGCCGTCGACCGGAACGCTCTCAGGCCGGCCGTATGCGTATTCGCCCTGGAGAGATCATCGGTTCTGGTGAAGGATGGTTTCGGCGGCGATGAAGCCCCAGGTCATGTTCGGACCGAGGGTCGTGCCGGCTCCCACGGCGCGCGTGCCGATCGGATTGGCCATGGCCAGCCCCGCCGCGTAGAGCCCGGGAATGATCGAACCGTCCGGCCTCAGCACCTGCGCCCGCTCGTTGGTGCGGGCGCCGCCCTTGGTGCCGAGGACCGAGCGGTTCATCGTCATGCCGATGTAGGGCGGCTTGTCGATCGGCTTCAGGCGGTTCCCGGACCGTGCGCCTTGTAATCCTCCCAGCCGTTCTCGCCGCGGCGGAAATCCTCGTCGCGTCCCTTGGCACAAAAGCCGTTCCAGCGGGCGATCGTGTCTTCGAGCGCCGCCGCCGGCAGTCCGAGCTTTGCGGCGAGGCCACCGATTGTATCGGCCTTCTTGAGCCATTGACGTTCGTAGGAGGCATACCAGCGGAACGGCAGCGACGTTTTCAGGAAACGGTGGTCGCCGAAAAGGATGACGCGGTCGGCCAAAATGCAGGTGACACACCCGTGGGGACCTCAGCATTCCGAGGCAAGCATCATGCGCTCACAAGCCTCATAATGGTGTCGATATTGAATTCCAGACGCTCATTTAGAGCGTCTTTCTCCATGAGGTCGCGCTCGAAAATAATCGAGCCTGTGAACCTGTTGGTCAGATAGTAGTATCCGATTGCGGCGATCGTGATGTTGAGCTGCACAGGGTCGATACCGGCGCGGAAGTCGCCGCTGCTGACGCCCCGCTCAAGTATGCCCGACACCATGGCGACGAATTTGCGGCTGGCGGTCTTGATCAGCTCGGACTTCTTCACATGCTTGCCGCGGTGAAGGTTCTCGCTGTTGACCAGGGTAATGAACTCCGGATTCTTCAGATAATACTGCCATGTAAACCGCACGAGGCGTTCAAGGGCATCCCTCGGTTCCAGGTCGTCGAGATGAAGTTTCTGCTCGGCCGTGCGGATGTCCAGATAGGCATTTTCCACCACAGTCTGGAAGAGACCGTCCTTACTGCCGAAGTAATGATAAATCATACGCTTGTTGGCGTTGGCCTTGGCCGCGATAACATCGACACGCGCGCCGCCGAGGCCGTTCTTGGCGAAATCGCTCTTCGCCGCTTCCAGAATACGAAGCTTGGTCGCTTCGGCATCCCGAAGCCGCTTCTTCTTGGCGACATTGCCTGATTTTCCGGACGTTGCGTCCACCTTGGCCGCTCCCTTGGTTCCAGTTCCAGCGTGCTGTCGACGATCGGTCATGCGCTGAAAGTCATTTCAATTGTCCAAGAAGTCAACAGGCCGCGCACCGTGCCGCCGCTTGACTCTCGCACATTCAGGAAGTAACTAGATGGTGCATTCAGCGACCAAGAGAGCGGTTTGGACGGCCTGGCTTCTCGAGGTTGCTCAATAGACGGCCCGCCCTTGCGGGCTGTCGCCAAATGGGAGGTAACATGTCGACTTTCATCAAGGATTTCATCGAGCGCGAGACCGTCAATCGGCGCAATTTCCTGCTCGCCACGGCTACCGGCATGGGGGCGATGGCCGTGCCATTCGCCTTCGGCGGCAGCGCTGCCCGGGCGGCGATCAGCGACCCGGCGATCGCCTGGTCGTACCGCGACCGCGCCTCGGCTTACTGGAACTCGATCGTGTCGGGCGGCGAGGCATTCGTGGAATCCCTGGGCAAGCCCAAGGATTCCCTCGTCTCGCTGATCAACGAAGGCTCCTCCGAAAAGTCGCTGGCCGACATCAAGGCGTTCCTGGCCAAGACCGGGGGCAAGTGCGCTATCGCCTGCGACGCCAATGACAGCCCGAACGCGCGTCCGGTGGTCGAGGCTGTGCGTGAGGCCGGCGCCTACATTTCCACCATCTGGAACAAGACCGACGACCTGCACCCGTGGGACATCGGCGACAATTACGTCTCGCACATGACCTGGTCGGACGAGAAGCCGGCCGAGCAGACGGCGCGGATCCTGTTCGACGCCATGGGCGGCAAGGGCGGCGTCGTGCATCTGGGTGGCATTGCCGCCAACAACCCGGCAATCGAGCGTCTGAACGGCTTGAAGAACGCCTTGAAGGACTTTCCCGATATCGAGCTTCTGGATGCTCAGCCCGCCGACTGGGACACGACCAAGGGCACGGAGCTGATGGCGTCTTTCCTGACGCGCTTCGGCGACAAGATCACCGGCGTGCATTGCGCCAACGACAACATCGCCTATGGCGTGATCGAGGCGCTACGCGCCGAGGGAATCGAGAATATGCCGATCGTCGCCTATGACGGAAATCCGGAAGCCGTGAAGCTGGTGATGGAGGGCAAGCTCCTGGCAACCGTCTTCACCAATCCGCACTGGGGCGGCGGCATCACGGCGGCGCTCGCCTATTACGCCGCGACCGGCGCCTTCAAGCCTTCGGAAGAACCGAAGGAGCACCGCGAATTCTACGGCCCGACGGTCCTCGTCACCAAGAAGGACGCCGCGGATTTCAAGGCCAAATATCTCGACGCCGTTCCTTCCTACAATTGGAAGGATTTCTGGGGACCGAGCAACGGCCAGATCAAGTACAAGTGATACGAAGCTCGATCGAGCGGCCCTGAAACGGGCCGCTCCCCCTACACGGCACGCTTGGACGGGAGGCCGGAGTTGCCACGCATCCTCACGCGGGAGAACGCGATCCGCTGGGCGCCCTTCATGGTGCTTCTCGCGCTCATAGTGCTGTTCACGGCGATAAACCCCTCATTCCTGTCGCAACGCAACTTCGCGCGCATCGCGATCGCGGCGGCGCCCGCGCTCATGGTGGCGGTCGGGGTGACTTTCATCATCGTGATGGGTTCCATCGACCTTTCCATGGAGGGCGTCGTTTCCCTGACCGCCGTTCTTTTTTGCTTCCTGATGCTGGCGCTCGGCGGAACCCTCGCGTCGGGCGGCTGGATCGCAATCCCGCTCATTCTCGCCGTCGGGGCCGCGATCGGCCTGGTGAACGGTTTCATCCACGTCAAGCTGAAGATACCATCCTTCATGGCGAGCCTCGCGCTCGGATTCGTCGGCACGGGCGCCGCGATCCTGCTGACCGGCGGCGACATCGTCAAATTCAACGATCCGACGTTCCGCGCCCTGCTGACCTGGCGCATTCTCGGCTTTCCGCTGATGATCTATGTCGCGGGGCTCTGCCTCGTCCTCGCCTGGTTCATCCAGTCCCAGACCCGCCTTGGGCGTTACTTTTATGCGGTCGGCGGCGGCGAGGAACTCGCCCATGCCTCGGGCGTGCGGGTGCAGCATGTCAGGATGGCCGGCTTCTCGCTTGCCGGCTTCTTTTACGCGATCGCGGCGATCCTGCAGGTGGCGAAGCTCGGCCAAGCGGAATCCGTTACCGGATCCAACTTCATGTTCATGTCCATCACTTCGGTGGTGGTCGGCGGCGTGGCGCTCTGGGGTGGCATCGGCGGCGTTTGGAACACGCTCGTCGGCGTCCTGATCGTCGCCGTCATCAACAACGGCATGGTGGTCATCGGCCTGCCCGATTTCCTGCAGGCCGCCGTTCTCGGGCTGCTGGTCATCATCGCGGTCATCCTGTCGACGGACCGGCGCGCGGTCGCGTTCGTCAAGTGAGGCCGCAATGTATGAATTGAAAGCCGTCGAAAAGAAGTTTCCGGGCGTCCATGCGCTGAAATCGGTCGACTTTTCCATCAGCCGGGGCGAGATCGTCGGGCTGGTGGGCGAGAATGGCGCTGGCAAATCCACGCTCATGAAGGTGATCTACGGCGCCTACCAGCCCGACGGCGGCGAGATGCTCATCGATGGCAAGCCTGTCCGGTTCGGCGGCCCGCGCGACGCCATGGAGCGAGGCATCGGCATGGTGTTTCAGGAGCAATCGCTGATCACCAACCTGTCCGTGATGGAAAACGTCTTCCTGGGCTATGAAGACCAGTTCTCGCGCTTCGGCGTTGTCAACTGGAGGGCGATGGCCAAAGCCGCCGGGAAGCAGCTTGCAAAGGTCAAGCTCGACATCGATCCGCGCACCATCACCTCGAGCCTTTCCTTCGCGCAGCGCCAGCTTGTGGAACTGGCCAAGGTGCTGACCTTGGAGGAACGGGTGCAGGGTCATCTGGTCGTCCTGCTCGACGAGCCGACCTCGGTGCTGGCCGAGGAAGAGGTGAAGCTGTTGTTCAAGCTCGTGCGGGAACTGACGACGCGCGCTTCCTTCATCTTCGTGTCCCACCGCATGGACGAGGTGATGGAGCTCTCCGACCGGATCTATGTGATGAAGGACGGCCAGGTGGTCGATGTAGTCTCGCGCGGCGCGGCGACGCCGGAGGCGATTCAGCACAAGATGGTCGGCCGCCATGTCGACAAGGAATATTACCGTGAGCAGCGGCAAAAGCCCTACGACGCGACGAGGCCGCTGGTCGAGCTGTCGGGCGTGGACCTGCCAGGACGGGTTCACGATATCTCGCTGACGCTGCATGCCGGCGAGGTCCTGTGCCTGGTCGGCACCGAGGGCTCCGGCCGCGAAGCGATCCTTCGAACAATCTACGGCATGCGCACGCCCACCAAGGGCACACTGAAGATCAAGGGCGAGACCGTCTCCAGGCTGACCGCCCGCGCAGCGGTGGAGCGCGGCGTCGGCTATGTGCCGCGCGAGCGCAAGATCGAGGGCATCGTGGCCGGCATGAATGTCTACGAGAACATGACGCTCTCGCAAATGCCGCACTACGCGCGGATGGGCTGGCTCGACGTGGCCGACGAGCGTGCCCTTGCCAGGAAATGGATCGGCAAGCTCGCCATCAAGGCAAGCTCCGAATATGCCGACTGCGGCAACCTTTCCGGCGGCAACCAGCAGAAGGTCGTGCTTGCCAAATGGCGGTCGGGCGGCTCCGACATCATGCTGCTCGATCATCCGACCCGAGGCCTGGACATCGGTGCCAAGGAGGATGTGTACGACATGATCAGGGAGATGTCCGACGACGGGGTCGGCGTTGTCCTGGTCGCCGACACGCTCGAAGAGGCGATCGGCCTCTCCCACACCATCGTCGTCATCAAGGACGGTGAGATCCAGAAGCGCTTCGACTGCGTGCCCGGTTCCAAGCCGACGCTCTACGACCTTCTGCACTACATGATCTGAGGGGCCTCCATGGACATCCAACGCCTTAAGCCGCACTTCCCCTGGATTACCCTCCTGGTCCTGGTCACGATCGTCGGCATCGCCGATCCGAGCTTCCTCAAGCCCGCCAATCTGCTGAGCCTTGCAGGCGATATCGTGCCGCTGTTCATCATGGCGCTGGGACTGACCTTCGCGATCTACATCGGCGGCATCGACCTGTCGGCACAGTCGATGGCGAACATGATCACCGTCGTCGCCTCGGTCTATCTGGCGCCGTTGGGGATCTGGGTGGCGGCCCTCTGCATCCTTGCTGGGTTCACACTGGGAACGCTCTCCGGCTACCTGACCACCCGCATGTATGTCCCGTCCTTCATCTCCACGCTGGCCGTCGGCGGCATCTGCTTTTCGGTGGCGCAATGGCTTTCCGGCAACCGCGCCCTGAACATGGACGCCACCCAGCGCAACGAGACGTTCGGCTGGATGATCGGTCGAACCGGCATCGTGCCGCACGAGCTCTTCATCGCCATCGGCCTGCTGGCGATCTGCCTGCTCATAGAACGGCGCACCGTCCTTGGACGCGCGCTGAAGGCCGTGGGCGCCGGCGAACTCGCCGCGGCCGCGTCCGGTCTCAACGTCGCCCGCTACAAAATCCTCGCCTTTGCGATATCCGGAGGGCTGGCCGCGGTGGCCGGGCTGCTGTTCTCCGTCAAGCTGTCGGGCGGCGCGCCGACGATCGCCAACGGCTTCCTGCTGCCGGCCATCGTCGCGGTGCTTGTCGGCGGAACGCCGCTGACGGGCGGCGTCGGCGGTGTTCTCAATACCGCGATTGGCACGCTGATCGTGGCGGTCATCCGCGCGTCGATGCTCTATTTCGGCATCGCGGCGACGCAGCAACAGATGGTTTTCGGCCTGGTGCTGATCGCGGCCATCGCCCTGACCATCGACCGCTCCAAGCTTCGCACGGTGAAGTGAGATGGCAACAATGCGCGCCGCCGTCCTGACCGCTCCGCATCGTTTCGATCTGCGCGAGGTCGCCGTTCCGGAGGTGGGACCTGACGACGCCTTGATCCGTGTCCAGCGGACCGGCATATGCGGCACGGACATCCATATGTTCAACGGTCACTATGCGGCCGACCGGCTGCCGTTGGTGCCGGGCCACGAGTTTGCCGGGACGGTCGCAGCGACAGGCGAGCGTGTGAAGCATATCAAGCCGGGCACGACCTGCGTCGCGGACATCAATATCGGCTGCGGCCAATGCTATTGGTGTCGCCGCAACGAGATCCTCAACTGCCCGTCGATGACGCAGGTGGGCATCGGGCGCGAAGGCGCCTTCGCCGAATATGTGTGCGTGCCGGCCAGGCTTGTCATACCGGCTCCAGACGATGTGCCGGGTGAGGTGCTTGCCCTGACGGAGCCGGTGTCCTGCGTGGTGCGCGCCGCGCGCAAGGCGCAGGCGAGTTTCGGCCAGGCCGTGGTGGTCCTCGGAGCCGGACCAATCGGCAATCTGCATGTCCAGATGATGCGCCTGTGCGGCGCCGCGCCAATCATCGTCGCCGACCTGTCGGAAGACCGTTGCCGCCTTGCCCTTGAAGCCGGAGCGGACGCAGCGGTCGCCGATCCCGCCCAGCTTAAGGCGGAGATCCTGAAAAGGACCGGCGGTCGCGGCGCGGATCTCGTGATCGAGAGCGTCGGTTCGCCGCGGCTTTACGCGCTCGCTTTCGAGCTCATCCGCAAGGGCGGTCATGTCGCTTTCTTCGGCCTCACCGGACCCAACGACACGGTGCCGGTCGATATCCTTCGCACCATCCTCGAGGAGAACAGTCTCAAGGGCTCGGTCGCCGGCATGGGCGAGGACATGCACGATGCGCTCACACTCTTGTCGCATGGCCGCTTCCGAACCGAGGCGTTCACACGCGCGACCTTCCCGCTCGACGACATCCAGCGCGCCTTCGAGACCCTGGCCGAGCGGCCCCGGGATCTCAAGACGCAAATCATATTGAACTAGGCGCCGGCGACCCGCCTGCCGCGAGCGGCGGGCGCACCGCCAGAACGGAGGCATTCCATGCTCGATTTCACCGACCGCGCACCCCTGCCGGATGCACCACGCGAATTCGGTTTCTGGTCGGACGGATCCTGGCGCCAGGGCGGCGCATTGTTCGAGCGCCGGTCGCCGGGCCACGGCGTGCCGGTGACGCTCACGCCCAGATGCACGGTGGACGACCTCAATGCCGCCGTCGCGGCGGCGCGCCGCGCATTCGAAGATCGCCGGTGGGCCGGACTGCCAGGCGCGGACCGTGCCGGCGTGCTGCTGCGGGCGGCCGAGATCGTGCGCCGCCGCCGCGACGAAATCGCCTATTGGGAAGTCCTCGAGAATGGCAAGCCGATCTCCCAGGCGCGCGGCGAGATCGATCACTGCATTGCCTGCTTCGAGGTCGGCGCGGGCGCCGCGAGGCTGTTGCATGGCGACAGCTTCAACAGTCTCGGCGACGGCCTTTTCGGCATGGTGCTGCGCGAGCCGGTCGGCGTGGTCGGGCTGATCACGCCCTGGAATTTCCCATTCCTGATCCTGTGCGAGCGCATTCCCTTCATCCTTGCCAGCGGATGCACCGTGGTCGTCAAGCCTTCGGAGGTCACGTCGGCGACCACGCTGCTGCTCGGCGAGATCCTTTCCGAAGCCGGCGCGCCGGACGGCGTCTATAACGTCGTCACCGGATCGGGCCGGACGATTGGCCAGGCCCTGAGCGAGCATCCCGATGTCGACATGCTGTCCTTTACCGGTTCGACATCCGTCGGACGCTCATGCGTCCATGCGGCGGCCGATTCGAACTTCAAGAAACTCGGCCTGGAACTGGGCGGCAAGAATCCGATCATCGTCTTTGCGGACAGCGACCTCGAGGACGCGGCGGACGGCGCGGCCTTCGGCATAAGCTTCAACACGGGCCAGTGCTGCGTGTCGTCGAGCCGCGTCATCGTGGAGCGCTCGGTCGCTCGCGAGTTCGAGGAAATCCTTGCCGCCAAGATGGCCAGGATCGTCGTCGGCGATCCGCTGCAGACGAAGACGCAGGTTGGAGCCATCACCACCGATGCGCAGAATTCGACCATCCTGAGCTATATCGACAAGGGCAAGGCAGAAGGGGCAACGCTTGTCGCCGGGGGGCACGCCCTGGATCTCGGCGGCGGTCAGTATATCGCGCCGACACTGTTTTCCGGAGTCACGCCCGAAATGTCGATTGCCCGCGATGAAATCTTCGGGCCCGTCCTGTCGTCCTTCCATTTCGATACGGTCGAGGAGGCCATCGGCCTCGCCAACGACACGGTGTATGGCCTGGCTGCCAGTGTGTGGACAAAGAACATAGACAAGGCGCTGGTGGTGACGCGGCGCGTGCGCGCCGGCCGGTTCTGGGTGAACACGATCATGGCCGGGGGGCCGGAAATGCCGCTCGGCGGGTTCAAGCAGTCCGGCTGGGGAAGAGAGGCCGGAATGTACGGCGTGGAGGAATACACACAGGTGAAGTCCGTCCACATCGAGGTCGGCAAGCGTACGCACTGGATCAAGTGATGACGACAGGTTTCGACTATGTGATCGTCGGCGCAGGCTCTTCGGGCTGCGTTCTTGCCGCGCGTCTGTCCGAGAATCCGGCAGTCCGCGTCTGCATAATCGAGGCTGGCGGCAAGGACAGCCACCCGCTGATCCATATGCCGGTCGGCTTCGCCAAAATGACCACCGGACCGCTCACCTGGGGCCTGGTGACGGCTCCGCAGAAGCACGCAGACAATCGCGAGATCCTCTACGCGCAGGCAAAGGTGCTGGGCGGCGGCTCGTCGATCAATGCCGAGGTCTATACACGCGGGCACGAGACCGACTACGACCGGTGGGCGAGCGAGGAAGGCGCGGACGGCTGGGCGTTCAAGGACGTGCGCAAGTACTTCCTTCGTTCCGAGGGCAACAGCATATTCTCCGGCAGCCTCCACGGCACCGACGGACCGCTCGGCGTATCGAACATACCCGATCCGAACGTCGTCTCGCGCGCCTTCGTCCAGAGCTGCCAGGAATACGGGCTGCCCTATAATCCGGATTTCAACGGCGCGAAGCAGGAAGGCACGGGCATCTACCAGACCACGACGCGCAACGCCCGCCGCTGCTCGGCCGCCGTGGGTTACCTCAAGCCTGCCCTGGCTCGCCCGAACCTAACGCTGATCACGGGGGCGCTGGTCCACCGCCTCGTCTTCAAAGGCCGCCGGGCCGTTGGCGTCGAATGCTCGGTCGGCGGCTCGCTGAAGGTCATAAATGCCGACAGCGAAGTGCTGGTCACCTCGGGAGCGATCGGAACGCCGAAGCTGATGATGCTGTCCGGCGTCGGCCCCGTCCAGCACCTGCGCCATCATGGTATCGAGACGATCCAGGATCTCCCGGGCGTCGGGCAGAACCTCCAGGATCATTTCGGCATCGACATCGTGGCCGAGCTGAAAGGCCACGATTCACTCGACAAGTTCAACAAGACCCACTGGATGCTGTGGGCCGGCATTCAGTACATGCTGTTCAAGACCGGACCGATAACGTCGAATGTGGTCGAGGGCGGCGCCTTCTGGCATTCCTCGAGCAACCATGCCGGAGCGGTTCCGGATCTGCAGTTCCACTTCCTGGCGGGAGCCGGCGCGGAAGCGGGCGTGCCGTCGGTTCCGAAGGGATCGTCCGGCATCACGTTGAACAGCTACACGCTGCGCCCGAAATCGCGTGGGAGCGTGATGCTCCGTTCGCCGGATCCGCGCGACAATCCGGTCGTCGATCCCAATTTCCTCGCGGACCCGGACGACCTCAGAGTGTCGGTCGAAGGCATCAAGATCAGCCGGGAGATATTCAATCAGCCTTCGCTGCGAAAATTCATCAAGGAACTGCGTTTCCCTGACACAAATGTGCGCTCGCAGTCAGACTATGAAGCCTATGCGCGACGCTACGGCCGCACCTCGTATCACCCGACCTGCACCTGCAAGATGGGGAAGGACGCGTTGTCCGTGGTGGACCCTCAACTGCGCGTGCATGGGCTCGACGGCATTCGCATATGCGACAGCTCGGTGATGCCGTCGCTGGTGGGGTCAAACACCAACGCGGCGACTATCATGATCGGCGAGCATGCGTCGGACCTGATCCGAGGCAACCGCTAGCATCTTCCTGTTCGCGCGCTCAGGCGTCGAAATCCGGCGCATAGGGGATCAGCCACTTGCCGACAACGCGATAACCGACGGCATTCATGGCGTCGATGCGGTCCATGTCGATACTCGACAAGGTGAAGTCCATCACGTCGAAATTGGAGCGGATGTTGTCCGGCTTGGTGGACATCGTGTTGATCGGCAAACCCTTCTGCAGGATCCAGCGCAGCACGACCTGGGCAGCTGACTTGCCGTATGTGGCGCCGATGTCGGCGAAAAGCGGGTGCTTGAAGACCTCGCCGCGCGCGACCGAGCAGTAGGACGAAAGCGGGATACCCGTTTCACTCGCGGCCGCCAGCAGCTTGCGCTGGTCAAGCAGCGGATGGAATTCCACCTGATTGGTCACGAGCGGCACGCCGGTGATCTGCCTCGCCTGGCGCATCATCGCCGCTGTGTAATTCGAAACGCCGATGGTGCCGGCGAAACCCCGCTCCTGAGCTTCCTGAAGCAGTTCCAGGGAAAGCTCGATGTCGCCTCCCGGCGTCGGCCAGTGAAGCAAAAGGATATCGACGCGATCCAACCTCAGATCCCGCAAGGACTGTTCTACCGATGGGATGAACCGTTCCCGCGAGAAGTTCTCAACCGTGACCTTTGTCGTGATGCAGAGCTCGTCCCTGGCTATGCCGCTCTCGGCCAAGGCCAGGCCCGTGTCGGCTTCATTGCCATAGGCCTGAGCCGTGTCGAACGCGCGGTAACCCGCATCGATCGCAGCCGCGATCGCAGCGCGCAGCGTATCCCCCTTAAGAGGGAAAGTTCCAAACATCCGCTGGTTCGTCTTTTGGAACATGATGTTCATAAAAATCCTCCCACTGGTTGCCGTCGGCGCGGAGCTTGCCTTGCAAGCCGCAGGCGGCTATATCACGTTTATAACTATCTAGTTACTTATTGCCAAGCCTTATGGAGAGGTAGCGTGAGCAAGGTCAGGTCCGCAGCGGAGGCTGTCGCCGCGATAGGCGACGGAGCGGTGGTAGCGGTCAATTCGTCGTCCGGTCTGCTTTGCCCGGATGCCGTGCTGGAAGCCCTTGGCAAAAGTTTCGCGGCCGAAGGGGCGCCGCGCAACATCACCACCATCCATCCGATTGCCGCCGGCGACATGTTCGGCACCAAGGGGGTCGATCACATTGCCCTGCCGGGCTTGATCAGTCGCATAATCGGCGGCTCATATCCCTCAGGACCGACCAACGCCGAGCCGCCGCTGATCTGGCAGCGTATCCTGGCCGAGGACGTGGCGGCCTGGAACTTCCCCTCCGGAATCGTGTTCGACATGCTGCGCGAGGGCGCGGCGCAGCGTCCGGGTGTGTTGACCAAGGTCGGCATGGGCACATTTGTCGATCCGATGCTCGAGGGCGGAGCCATGAACGCTTCGGCCCGGAAGGCGCCAATCGTGCGGCGCGTCGAATTCAACGGCGAGACCTGGCTTCACTTCCCTCCGCTCCGGCCGGATGTGGCGATCATCCGCGCGACTACCGCCGACGAGAAGGGAAACCTCACCTTCGAGCAGGAAGGCGCGACGCTCGGCGCCATGGAAATGGCGCTTGCGGCGCGCAACTGCGGCGGCATCGTCATTGCCCAGGTCAAGCGCGTCGCGGCTCAGGGCACGCTGCGGCCGCATGATGTGCATGTGCCCGGTATCCTGGTGGATTTCATCGTCGAGGCGCCGGACCAGCTGCAGACCACGGCGACCGCTTATGATCCGGCCATATCGGGAGAACTGTTCCGGCCGCTGCACACGTTCCGCACCCCGGAATACAATGTCTCCAAGGTCATAGCGCGCCGCGTCGCGCAGGAGCTTCGAGCGGGCTGGGCGGTCAATATCGGCTTCGGAATCTCGGCCAACGTGCCTCGCATCCTGATCGAAGAGGGCCTGCACGGCGCCGTTACCTGGGTGATCGAGCAAGGGCCGGTGGGCGGCGTGCCATTGCTCGACTTCAAGTTCGGCTGCGCTTCCAACGCGGAGGCCTTCGTCGCCTCGCCGCACCTTTTCACCTACTTCCAGGCCGGAGGCTTCGACTGCTCCTTGCTGTCGTTCCTCGAAATCGGCTCCGACGGATCCGTCAACGTCTCGCGACTTTCCTCGACGCCGCATCGCACCGCCGGCGCCGGCGGCTTCGTGGACATCACCTCGCGAGCGCGCAAGATCGTGTTCTCCGGCAACTTCAACGCCGGCGCGAAGATGCGGCTGGAGAACGGCAAGCTGGTCATCGACAAGGAAGGCAAGGTCGCAAAGATCGTCCCGAAGGTGGACCAGGTCAGCTTCTCAGGCGCGCGCGCCGTCAGCCAGGGCCAGGACGTCACCTATGTGACGGAAAGGTGCGTCATCCGCCTGACCGCCGAGGGCCTGGTCGTCACCGAAATAGCCCCCGGGCTCGACCTCGAGCGCGATGTCCTGCGGCAGGCGGCGGCTCCCCTCGCGGTCTCGCCGGCACTGAAGCTGATGGACGCGGCGTTGTTCCTCGACCAGCCGATCGGGTTGCGTCTGTGAGCGATCCCCGTCTCGACCTCAGCTTCGACGGAGCGGTCGCGCGTATGACCATCCGCCGGCCTCAGAAGCTCAATGCGCTCGATGCCGCGATGGTCGATGCGCTCGTGCCGCTGTGCAGGGCGGTGGAGCGTTCCGCGGCGAAGGTGCTGATCCTGACCGGCGAGGGCGAGAAATCCTTCTGCGCGGGCGGCGACGTCGCCGCCTGGAGCGCGCTCGACCCGGCGGAGTTCGCGCGCCACTGGATCCGCGACGGCCATGCCGGCTTAGACGCTCTCGCCAGGCTTTCGCAACCGGTCATTGCCGTCCTCAACGGCCATTGCCTCGGCGGAGGCCTGGAACTTGCGGCCTGCGCCGACTATCGGATCGCCGAGAGCCACGCCCGCATCGGTCTGCCTGAAACCGGCCTCGGGATCATACCGGGCTGGTCGGGCACCCAGCGCACGGCTCGCCGTTTCGGCGCCCAGTTGATCCGGCGCATGTCGCTCTTCGGCGAGGTCTATTCCGCCGACGAGGCCTTGAGATTGTCGCTTGTCGACAAGGTCGTCGGCAAGGGTGACGGCCTCGCGGCGGCCGAGGAACTTGCAGCTATCGTTGCAAGCCGGTCCGCTACCGCGACGGAGCTCGCCAAGATGCTCATCAACGCTGCCGAGGGCGAGGAACGGGAGCGTGTCCTGGATGCGTTTGCCGGACGTATCGCCGCCGGCAGCGACGACCTTCGGGCGGGCCTGGCAGCCTTCCGGGAAAAGGGCCGCCGGTCGGGAGGCTGATCTCAGGCCCAATCTGAACGCGGTAGGAGTCTGTTTCGCGAGGCGGCGGCTGACTGCTGAACAGTCCCTCGAACCTGGGATACCCGCAGGGGCTTCGAGCGCTGCCCGGCTATCCAGCCTCTGTCTTCAACAAACGGAGCGGAAGCGCTCCACGCAGGCGTCCAGCACGTCCCCGGGGTCGCGCTTCCACCAGTTCTGCGCCGAGAACACCTCCACCTCGCACGGCCCGTCGTAGCCGGCCGCTTCCACCGCCGCGCGGATCGCCTTTAGGTCGGCCACGCCGTCTCCCATCATGCCGCGGTCGAGCAGCACGTCGCGTGTCTGCGCCAGCCAATCGCACAGGTGATAGCCGAAAATGCGTTTCGGCCCGGCCCGCAGCAATTCGCCGGCGAGCGCACGATCCCACCAGACGTGGTAGACGTCGACCGCGACGCCAACGTTGGGCGCATCAATGGCAAGGCAAAGATCGACCGCGTCGCGCATCGTCACCAGGCAGGAGCGGTCGCCACCATAAACCGGATGCAGCGGCTCCAGAGCCAGGCGAACGCTTCTGACTGCCGCGTAGGCTGCAGCTTCGGCGACACGGTCAGCGACCAGCTTGAGGCTCTCGCCGATGCCTTTCGTTCCTGGCTCGACCCCACCGCAAACGATGGTCAGGACAGGCGCGCCGAGACCGGCGGCCATGTCGATCGCGGCGCGGAAATCGACCATGATCGCCGCGCGGCCGGGCAGCGCAAGCGGGCCGGTGAGGTAAGGCGCGCGGCACAGGCCGACGACACTCAGGCCGGCCGCGCGAACCCGCTCGCCGATTTCGACGGCACGGCCGCCGATTTCGCGACGCCAGAAGACAATGCCGCGTATGCCGCGCTCCGCGCATGCATCGACGACTCGCTCGACCGACCAGCCCGCGCCGTGACCGTCGAGATTGTGGCCGAGCGTCGCCGTATTGAGCGCCAGCGCGGAATGGTTCCTCGTCAAGTCGCGCATGGTTCCGCTCAAAGACCATAAAGGGCAAGCAGCTTGCGCATACGTGCGGCAGCCAGCTCGGGATCCGCCAGGAGGCCGCATCCGTCGGCCAGCGTGAACACCTCCACGAAATAGGGCAGCGGCCGCATCGACTGGGCGCCTCCCAGCATGATGAAATGATCCTGGAACCCGTTCAGCCAGGCAAGGAACACGACCCCCGTCTTGTAGTATTGGGTGGGCGGTCGAAAGATCAGGCGCGCGAGCGGCACGGTCGGGTCCAGCGCGGCGTGGAACCCTTGGGTGTCGCCCTGGCCGAGCCGGTCGATGGCGTAGGCGGCGGCCGGCGCCAAGGGATCGAAGATACCAAGCAGGGCATGCGAGAACCCCTGTTCGTCACCCGCGATCAGCTCCGGATAATTGAAGTCGTCGCCGGTATACATCTTCACGCCGGCGGGCAGACGACGGCGCATCGCGATTTCCTTCTCCTTGTCGAGGAGGGAAATCTTGATGCCGTCGATCCTGGCGGTGTTGTTTCCGCTGATCGCCAAGACCGTCTCGAGCGCGTCCTCGAAGCGGGCGGCTCCCCAATAACCCTTGAGGGCCGGATCGAACATCTCTCCCAGCCAGTGCAGGATCACCGGCCTGTCGCAGCGCGCGAGCACATCGCCATAGATCGAAACATAATCCTCGGGCGAACGCGCCACGGTCGCCAATGCCCGGCTGGCCATGACGATCAATCTGCCGCCGACCTTCTGGATGGCCTCGAGCTGCTCGAAATAGGCTCGGCGAACATCGTCGAGCGTGCGTGCATCGGCCGGTCCGAGCTGATCGGTGCCGGCGCCGTTGAAGACGAGCGCGTCGGGCAGCTCGCTCCTGGTCCTGCGGATCAGCTCCAAGGCCGAAGGCCAATCGAGGCCCATGCCACGCTGCGCGGTGTCCATCGCCTCGGCGATGCCGAGGCCGAGGCCGTGAAGATGGCGCCTGAATGCCATCGTGGCCTTCCAGTCGATGGCGGCGGGACCGCCGGGATCGCTGAAGCCGAAAGGATCCGCCACAACGTGGGCCGCCGACAGCACGGTACGTGGCGCATCGGAGGGCAATCGCGCGGCCGGAATCGTCCTGCCCTGAAGCCGGTAGTCGGAAAGTCTGCCTGTGTTATCCGGCAGTTGGATGATCATGGCGTTCTCCCTGACGATACGCCGCAGTCAGAACCGCGGCACCAGCATGCCCGCGTCGACGGCAATGACATGGCCGGTCGTATAGGGCAGCTCGCCCGTGGCGAGCGTCGCCATGACGCGACCGACATCTTCCGGCTTGCCGAGGCGGCGGATCAATGTCAGCCCCTCCTGGTCGATGCGGCGCTGGTAAGTCTCGCTGACCGCCTTGGTCATGGCTGTTTCGATCAGGCCAGGCCTGATGTCGTAGACGGCGATGTTCTCGCGGCCGAGGCGGACGGCGAAGATCTGGCTGACCATCGCGGACCCGGCCTTGGACACGCAATATTCGGCGCGCGGCTCCGCCACCGCCGTGGCATTGGAGGAAGAGACGTTGATCAGGCTGTAGAAGCGGTCGTCATCGCGCTCGCGGGCAAGCAGCCGCCTGGCCCAACGCTGCGACAGGAAGAACTGCGCCTTGGTGTTGATTGCCTGGCAGCGGTCGTAGCTCTCCTCCGTGACGTCGAGCGGGTCGCCGCGCGAAATGACCGACACGCCGGCATTGTTGATCAGCGTCGACAGGGGACCGATTGCGGCCTCGGCGGCTTCGAGCATGCTTTCGTGGCCGCCGAGATCGGCAACGTCGCCCGCGACACGCGCGACCGGGCCGCCGAGCGCAGCGACGGCGGCTTCGGCGGCTTTCAATTCCTCGTCATCGGACGGACCGTTGAGCGCCACGCCGAACCCGCGCCGGGCGAGCTCCAATGCCGCCGCAAGCCCGATGCCGCGGCTCGATCCCGTGACGAAGGCTGCATGACGCGATCCGGCACTCACGCCCGGGCTCCATGCTTGAGGAGCTCGCGGGCGATGATCATGCGCTGGATCTGGTTGGTGCCTTCATAGATCTGGGTGATCTTGGCATCCCGATAGAGGCGCTCGACCTCGAAGCCGCGTATGTAGCCGGAGCCGCCGAAGACCTGCACGGCATCGGCGGTGCGCGCCACGGCTATGTCTCCCGCGAAACATTTGGCGATCGAGCAGGCCTTGGTTGCGTTCTCCCCCGCATCGATCTTCTCGGCGGCGCTGCGCACGAGCAGACGGGCCGCCTCGATGTCCTTCGCCATATCGGCAAGCAGCCACTGCACGCCCTGGAAATCGGCAATCGGCTTGCCGAACTGACGCCGCTGCTGGGCATAGTCGACCGCCGCCTCCAGCCCGGCCTGCGCTATGCCGACGGCGAGCGAAGCGATGCCGACACGCCCCTTGTCCAGCACGCTCATCATCATGTGGAAACCGCGACCTTCTTCGCCCAGCAGCGCTTCGGGACCCAGGACGACATCGTTGAAATTGAGCGCGCCGACCTGACTGGCCCGCTGACCCATCTTATGTTCCTTCGGACCGCGCTCTATTCCCTTGGCGTGCAGGTCGACGATGAAGATCGACATGCCGCGATGGCCCGCATCCTTGTCGGTGCGCGCCAGCACGAAACCGACGTCGGCGACCGGCGCGTTGTGGATCCAGATCTTGCCGCCGTTCAGCCGCCATCCATCCCCGTCGCGCGTCGCGGTGGTGCGTATCCCGGAAACATCGGTCCCGGCTTCCGGCTCAGTGATGCAGTAGGCAGCCTTCTTCTCGGCGCGCATGGCAGGCCCCAGCCACTGCTGCCGCTGCGCCTCGCTGCCATGCTGGACAAGCAAGGTGCTGATCAGCTCGACGAGGCCGCATTGATCGGCGACTGACGCATAGCCGCGCGACAGTTCTTCCATCACCAGCGCATAGGTAAGCGTGTCGAAGCCGGGACCGCCCATGGTCTCCGGAACGCCGATACCGAAGAGACCGAGCTCGCCCATCTGCTCATATATCTCGCCAGGAAAGCGCTCATCCCGATCAAGCGCCTCGGCAACTGGACGAATGACATCCTCGGCAAACTGGCGCGCCATCTCGCGCACCTGCTGCTGCGTTTCGCTCAGCGGCACGGCCGACCTCCCTATGTAACTATCTGGTTACTCCTACGCTGGAATCGTCGGCGGCGTCAAGCGGCGGACTTCGCAGCGCTATGCCTTGCCGTTACAAGTGCTTGCCGCATCACGTGATCTTAAATATAAATAACCAGTTGGTTACTCAGGGAGGATACATGAAGCCGTCTGACAAGCGCGTATTCGGCCGGTCCGGCCTCAACGTTACGGCCTTCGCGTTCGGAACCGCTCCTATCGGCAATTTCCTTCAGCCCATAGACGAGCAGACCGCGGATGCCATGATTCAGACCGCGTGGGATGCGGGCATACGTTTCTACGACACGGCGCCGATGTACGGCCACGGCCTTTCGGAACTGCGGGCCGGGCATTCGTTGCGCTGGAAGAAGCGCGACGAGTTCGTCCTCGCCAGCAAGGTGGGCCGGGTGCTGAAGCCCGCGAAACGCTCCGAGATCGACTTCGCGCCGTGGTCGAATGCCGCGCCGAACACCATGAGTTTCGATTATTCCTACGACGGCACCATGCGGTCGTTCGAAGATTCGCTGCAGCGCCTGGCGCTTGAACACATCGACATGCTGTTCATCCATGACATCGATCGATTCACCCGTGGCGACGAGCAGCCGGAAGTTTTCCGGCAGGCGATGGATGGCTGCTGGCGGGCATTGGAGAAACTGCGCTCCGAAGGCGTCGTGAAGGCGATCGGCGTTGGGGTCAACGAATGGCAGGTTTGCCACGAGGCGCTGAAGCAGCGCGACTTCGACTGCTTCCTGCTGGCGGGCCGCTATACGCTGCTCGAACAGGAAGCCCTCGACGAGTTCCTGCCGCTTTGCGTCGAGCGCGGTGCGGCGGTGCTGGTCGGCGGGGGCTTCAATTCCGGCATCCTGGCCACGGGCGCCGTTCCCGGCGCCAAGTACAATTATTCACCGGCGCCAAAGCCCGTCATGGAGAAAGTGGCGAAGATCGAGGAGGTCTGCCGCGCGCATGGCGTGCCGCTGCCGGCCGCCGCCTTGCAGTTCGTGGTGGCGCATCCGGCCATCCCGTCCTTCTGCGCCGGCACTCGCACCGTCCAGCAACTCGAGCAGAACCTTGCCTGGTTCAGTTACCCGATCCCCGGCGAGTTCTGGCAAGACCTGAAGAAGAACGGGCTGTTGCGGGAAGACGCGCCGGTGCCGGCATGAGTGTCGACGTGCGAGGGAAATCGCTCACAGGCCTTGGGCTGAGCTACGAGGACGTGGAGATCGGCGACCATTTCGAAACGCCTTCCACAGAAGCGACCGCGGCCCGCCCTTAAACGCAAAAACCGCCCCGGTTAGACCGGGACGGTTATTGATTTGATAAAATTGGTTGCGGGGACAGGATTTGAACCTGTGACCTTCAGGTTATGAGCCTGACGAGCTACCGGGCTGCTCCACCCCGCGTCACTACGAGCAAGCGTTTGCTTGCGACTACGAGCAAGCGTTTGCTTGCGTTGTTGGGCGTAAGCGCAAGCCTGGGAATAGGCTGGCCTACAGATAGGTAGATGGCTCACCAAATGAAAGGGCCGCTTTCGCGGCCCGTGGTCCCGTTGGCGGGCCTTTATCGTAGAGAGAAGATTTAGCTCCATCCGGGTTTTTGATCCGGATGTGAGGGTGAACATGCGCTTGGCAGACCTGGCAGCGACCTACTCTCCCGCGTCTTGAGACGAAGTACCATCAGCGCTGGAGCGTTTCACGGCCGAGTTCGGAATGGGATCGGGTGCAGCCGCTCCGCCATAACCACCAGGTCGGCAAAACGCATGTTCAATCGAGAAGCTGTTGAAGCACGATCCGAAGGATCGTCGCAACGCGATCCAAAGGATCGTCGTTTTTGTGCAATTCGTGCCGGCGACAATCCTTTGGATTGCGCCTTGATGGATATAAGTAATGAGAACGATCAAGCCTATCGAACTATTAGTACCGGTAAGCTTCAAGCGTTGCCGCTCTTCCACACCCGGCCTATCAACGTGGTCGTCTTCCACGGTTCTCAGGGAATACTCGTTTCAAGGTGGGTTTCCCGCTTAGATGCCTTCAGCGGTTATCCCGTCCGGATATAGCTACCCTGCAATGCGGCTGGCGCCACAACAGGTCCACCAGAGATCCGTCCATCCCGGTCCTCTCGTACTAGGGACAGATCCTTTCAATATTCCTACACCCACGGCAGATAGGGACCGAACTGTCTCACGACGTTCTGAACCCAACTCACGTACCGCTTTAAATGGCGAACAGCCATACCCTTGGGACCTGCTCCAGCCCCAGGATGCGATGAGTCGACATCGAGGTGCCAAACAACCCCGTCGATATGGACTCTTGGGGGTCATCAGCCTGTTATCCCCGGCGTACCTTTTATCCGTTGAGCGATGGCCCTTCCACGCGGGACCACCGGATCACTATGACCGACTTTCGTCTCTGCTCGACTTGTCAGTCTCGCAGTCAGGCAGGCTTATGCCATTGCACTCAGCGAACGATTTCCGACCGTTCTGAGCCCACCATCGCGCGCCTCCGTTACTCTTTAGGAGGCGACCGCCCCAGTCAAACTACCCACCATACATTGTCCCGGACCCGGATAACGGGCCGCGGTTAGACATCCATAGTAATAAGGGTGGTATTTCAAGGGTGGCTCCACCTGAGCTGGCGCCCAGGCTTCAAAGCCTACCACCTATCCTACACATGCCACTACGAATGCCAATGTAAAGCTATAGTAAAGGTGCACGGGGTCTTTCCGTCTAACCGCAGGAACCCCGCATCTTCACGGGGAATTCAATTTCACTGAGTCTATGCTGGAGACAGCGGGGAAGTCGTTACGCCATTCGTGCAGGTCGGAACTTACCCGACAAGGAATTTCGCTACCTTAGGACCGTTATAGTTACGGCCGCCGTTTACTGGGGCTTCGATTCAGAGCTTGCACCCCTCCTCTTAACCTTCCAGCACCGGGCAGGCGTCAGACCCTATACGTCGCCTTGCGGCTTCGCAGAGCCCTGTGTTTTTGATAAACAGTCGCTACCCCCTGGTCTGTGCCACCCTCCTCCACTTGCGTAGAAAAGGGTCACGCTTCTTCCGAAGTTACGCGTGCAATTTGCCGAGTTCCTTCAGCATAGTTCTCTCAAGCGCCTTGGTATACTCTACCTGACCACCAGTGTCGGTTTCGGGTACGGTCTATAAGGAGGAGCTATTTCCTGGAACCACTCCGCTGCCCGTTCAATCCGATAAGATTGGACAACTTGTGTGATCCGTCACTACCTCCAGGCCCACGAATATTAACGTGGTTCCCATCGACTACGCGTTTCCGCCTCGTCTTAGGGGCCGGCTAACCCTGCTCAGATTAACTTTAAGCAGGAACCCTTGGTCTTTCGGCGGGGAGTCTCTCACTCCCCTTACGTTACTCATGTCAGCATTCGCACTTCTGATACCTCCACCGCCCCTCACGGGTACGGCTTCATCAGCTTACAGAACGCTCCGCTACCG